>CAZWAF010000050.1:0-18442 GCA_964631795.1 uncultured Flavobacterium sp.
GTTATTTTCATCCAGAATTTCCACAAATAAGGTTTCTGAATTTACTTGCCATTCATTATTTACATTCTGAAAAGCAATCAAATCCAGTTCCGAAGCACCATATTCATTCAAAACGGGAATTCCAAATTGTTGTTCTAATAAAAGTTTATCTTCTTCAAACAACATTTCAGAAGTCACAATACAACATTTCAAAGTAGGACAAATGTCTTTCAAAAGAATGTTTTTTGATTGCAAAAATTTAGCAAATAAAACTATGGAACTTGTATAACCATTGATATAATCGAATTTTTTAGTTTGGAATTTCTTTAGTATTTTTTCCAAAAAATCATCCGACAAATCAAAAATAGGAAAACGGTATCGATGGCTTAAAAAATCTTTTAGACGTTCTTTTTTGTTTCCTATGAAATCCAGCGGAATTCCATAAAAACGCGCTTGTAAAGAATGGTTAAAATCAATGTTATACCAGCCAAATGTTTTGATGATATTTACCCATGTAATGGCATGGCAAAATTTGTCTTTTGCAAAGATAAAAGGATCTCCACTGGATCCGGAAGTCTTATTGATATGTACGTTTTTTTCATTAAGCCCTATAGAAAGCCTTTCTGCCAACGGTTTCTGAAGGTCTTTTTTAGTCATGACTGGGAGTTCGTCCCAATTTATAAAGGAATTCTTTCCGACAAATTGTTTGTAAAATTTGTTGTTTTTCAGATGAAATTCTACGATTTCTCTTTTCTTTTCTTTAAGAAATGTTTCGTATTCTTCTTCCGAAAATGATTCGATTTTGTCAAATTCAGCTATCGCTTTCTTCATCGGAAAACCTTTTAATTGAAGCGTTAAGTTGAAAATATCAGGCATAAAAAAATCATTTGATCCAAAAATAGTAAAACGCAAGTGGATATTCGAAAATCTCAAAACTTTTTACATATTCCCTTCAAATTCTTTTCAAAACAAACTATTTTTGCCTATCAATTTAACAATTCATTACAATGACAATTCTACTTTTAGGTTCAGGAGGAAGAGAGCATGCTTTGGCATGGAAAATGGTTCAAAGTTCAAAATGTTCAAAACTTTTTGTGGCACCGGGAAATGCCGGAACAGAAAATATAGCGACTAATGTAAACCTTAATCCAACTGATTTTGAAGCAGTAAAAACATTTGTGCTTCAGGAAAAAGTAGCGATGATTGTTGTTGGTCCTGAAGATCCATTGGTAAAAGGGATTTATGATTTCTTTCAAAAGGACGAATTGTTAAAGAATATTCCGGTTATTGGTCCGTCTCAGCACGGAGCACAATTGGAAGGAAGTAAAGAATTTGCCAAAGAATTTTTGGTAAAACACAATATTCCAACAGCTCGTTACCAAAGTTTTACAAAAGATACAGTTGAAGCAGGTTGTGAGTTTTTGACAACTTTGAATGCACCTTTTGTTTTGAAAGCAGATGGATTGGCTGCCGGAAAAGGGGTTTTGATTTTGAATGATTTGGCAGAAGCTCAACAGGAATTAAGAAATATGTTGGTTGATGCTAAATTTGGAGATGCTTCTTCAAAAGTGGTTATCGAAGAATTCCTTGACGGAATTGAATTGAGCTGTTTTGTTTTAACCGACGGTAAAAATTACAAAGTATTGCCAACGGCAAAAGATTACAAAAGAATTGGAGAAGGAGATACCGGATTGAACACCGGCGGAATGGGAGCAGTATCTCCGGTTCCTTTTGCAGATGCGGTTTTATTGGAAAAAATTGAAACCAGAATTGTAAAACCTACTGTTGAAGGTTTGAAAAAAGACGGTATTCCATACAAAGGATTTATTTTCATTGGTTTGATTAATGTGAAAGGAGAACCAATGGTTATCGAGTATAACGTGAGAATGGGCGATCCGGAAACCGAAGTGGTTATGCCAAGAATCAAAACGGATTTAGTGGAATTGTTTCAGGCAGTTGCTAATCAGAAACTGGATGAAATAACTCTTGAAATCGATTCAAGAAGTGCTACAACAATTATGGTGGTTTCTGGCGGTTATCCTGAAGATTACGGAAAAGGATATGAGATTTCAGGTTTAGATAAAATTGAAGATTCAATTGTTTTCCATGCGGGGACCAAATCTGAAAACGGAAAAGTATTGACTAATGGCGGACGTGTGATTGCTGTAACTTCTTATGGAGACAATTTTCAGGAGGCCATAAAAAAATCTTACCAAAACATAGATAAACTTTGTTTTGATAAGATGTATTTTAGAAAAGATATCGGATTCGATTTAAAGTAATTTCAATTTAGCCTCTCCTTTTGGGGAGGTTTTTTTTTGGAAATTATTTTAAGAAAGAGTGAGCCGTAGTATCTTGCTTTTCAGTTCCTCTGGATTCAAAAATGCGAAGTTGCTTGATCCAATAGTTGGTAGCAACAGCACAAATAATCATAAAAATCCAGTTTATTGTATTGGCAGCCCACCAGTTTTCAAGTTCTAATTCTCTTAAAAAATCTAAAGGTATAAATAAGAAATCAACGAACAGGGCTTGTATTCCTTCAAAAATTGCTTTCATCATTGTGTATAAGTATTATATTTACAGTCACAAAAGTATAAAATATCCTTATGATAACAACTTTTTTTAGTAAATCTGGTCCATTTAATTATTTTTTGGTTATAGCATTGCTGATATTGGGCTTTTCATTGTTTCACATGGAAAAACCGGTAACGCTGACAGATTCTGTTACTATAGCTCAAAATGTAGGATTGCTTGTGCTTTTAATGAGTTCTCTTATTCTTACGGATTTAATTACAAAAAGGAATGAACTCAGTAAAGGAAGTACCTATTCTATACTTTTCTTCTTTTCTTTTTTGATTATGATTCCGGGAGTTTTTGAAGATAAGAATCTTATTATTTCCAGTTCTTTAATAATTCTGGCTGTCAAAAGATTGATTTCCCTTCAGACACAGACTTTTCCAAAAGAGAAAATTTTTGATGCCTCGGCCTGGATTTTCATAGCAAGTTTGTTTCATTTTTGGAGTATTCTCTTTATTCTGGTGGTTTTTGTGTCTGTTATTCTTCACGTTTCCAGAGATTACCGGAATTGGCTTTTGCCTTATTTAGCTTTGTTTTCCATTTCTGTAATTTTTGCAATTTTTTCATTGATGTTTGATAATAGTTTGCTAACGGTTTTCTACGAAAATATTTACATCGATTTAGATTTCAATTATTTTACAGATATGTACCAAAATATAGCACTTTCGGTATTTGCAGCTTTTGCGGTTTTGTTTCTTATTTCTCAAATAATGGCATTGCCCTCAAAGCCGGTCATTCAACAAAGTGCTTTTACAAAACTGATAATTTCTTGTATATTGGGGATTGTAATCTTCATTATTTCACCCAATAAGGGAAATCAGACTTTGATTTTTACTTGTATGCCACTATCAATAATGGCAACAAGTTATGTTGAAGGAATAAGATTGAACTGGTTCAAAGAAGTAATTGCTCTTTTATTGGTTATTCTTTCAATTACAGTTTTTGTGATTCAATTATAATTTTTCGCCAAAACACAAATCCCCGGCATCTCCAAGTCCCGGAACAATGTAGTTTTTGTCATTAAGTTTTTCATCTATTGAAGCAATCCAAAGATGATAATTTTCCGGCAGATGTTTTTCTAAATAAGCAATTCCTTCCGGTGCAGCAAGGATTACAGCAATGTGAATTTCTTTTGGAGTTTGGTTTTTCATCAGTTTGTTAAAAACCGAAACAATCGATTTTCCGGTTGCCAACATTGGATCGACCAAAAGCAAATATTTGTCCTGAATACTTGGAGAAGCCTGATATTCCACCACGATTTCAAATTCAGAATCATTGTTTGGATGATGTCTGAAAGCAGAAATAAAACCATTTTCAGCTTTGTCAAAATAATTTAGAAAACCAATATGCAGAGATAAACCTGCACGAAGAATATTGCACAAAACAATTTGATCAGAAATTAAAGCCGATTTCTTGATTCCAAGCGGAGTCTGGATTTCAACAGGTTTATATTCCAAATTTTTACTGATTTCATAAGACATTATTTCTCCAATACGTTCAATATTTCTTCTGAAACGCATACGGTCATTTTGCTTGTTTACGTTTCTCAGTTCTTCCAAAAAGTGATTCAGAATACTGTTGTTTTGAGATAGATGATGTATTTGCATGGCGATTTTTAGATTTAGGTTTTTAGATTTGGGATTTGGGATTTTTTACCAAAACCTGAAACTTTGAAACTTTTTGAAAACATAAAAGTATAAAAAGTATATTTGCTTTTTTAAAATGTGAAAGATATGTTTTCAAAATTAGCTTATTCAGTATTTGAGCAAAGTATTAAGGATTACCACCAATTTGATAATGTGGATCAACCTATAAATAATCCGTATCCAAAGGATAAATTCGAGCATTTATTATACCTTAAAAATTGGATTGACACTGTTCAATGGCATTTTGAAGATATTATCCGTGATCCGCAAATTGATCCGGTTGCGGCTTTAACTCTTAAAAGAAGAATCGATGCTTCAAATCAGGAGCGTACTGATATGGTTGAATATATTGACAGTTATTTTTTACAGAAATATAAAGATGTTGTGGTAAAAGACAACGCTAAAATCAATTCTGAAAGTCCGGCCTGGGCATTCGACAGATTGTCTATTTTGGCTTTGAAAATTTATCACATGTCTGAAGAAGCGCATCGTACAGATGCTTCCGAAGAGCACAGAGACAAATGTCAGGAAAAACTGAATGTGCTTTTAGAACAACGTTCAGACCTTTCAACAGCAATCGATGATTTATTGCATGATATTGAAAACGGAGACAAATTCATGAAAGTGTACAAGCAAATGAAAATGTACAATGATGATGATTTGAATCCTGTTTTGTACCAGAGCAAAAAATAATTTTTAAATAAAACTCTCTCTCATTATGCTTTCAATTGACAGACTAAAGACTCTGAAAGAGTCCGAAGACAAAGTTGAATTTAAAAAAGGAGAAGGGGGAAATATTTCTTATGACGGCGGGAGTAAAACAAAACCCGCCGATAGAAGAAGATGTATTTTAGGATATGTAACCGCTCTATGTAATGAAGGAGGAGGATTTCTGGTTATTGGAATGAGTGATAATTATCCTCATGAAGTAATCGGGACAAGTCAAAATATTGACTCGATAGGTGAGTTAGAAGCCAAAATATATAAAGACACTGGGATTCGTCCACATGTCTATGAACTATACGAATCTTTAAAAAGAGTTTTAGTTATTGAAGTTCCCGGTCGCCCGGCAGGGAAAGTATTTAAATTTGAAGATGTAGCTCTTATGCGCGTTGGTGAAGAATTGAAACCAATGTCTGACGAGGTCTATCTGAAAATAATTCAGGAACAAGAACCTGATTTTTCACAACAAATATGTGAAGGACTGACCATTTCTGATTTAGATGCAAATGCTTTAGATATTTTAAAAGAAAAATATTCAATAAAGCAAAATAATCCACAGTTTAAAACTCTATCAAATGAACAGATTCTTTCTGATTTAGAACTTTCAAGAAACGGAAAACTAACCAATGCGGCTTTAATTCTCTTAGGAAAAAAAGAGATTTTACAGGAAAAACTGCCTCAGGCAAAGGTAATGTTAGAATACAGAAATTTTGAAAATCAGATCCCTTTTGATAATAGATTTCCTTTTACAGATCCTTTCTTTATTCTGATAGATGAACTTTGGAAAACAATTAATCTTCGAAATGGAAGCTTCCCAATTCAGGATGGAGCATATATTTTTAATATTCCTTATTTTAATGAAGAGGTTATTCGTGAATCGATTAATAATGCCATTACCCATAGAGATTACAGAAGAACTTCAGAGATTGTAATTAAACAATTTCCACAAAGATTGGATATAATCAATGCGGGCGGTTTTCCGGTTGGTGTGACTCTTGAAAATCTTATAAAAACACCAAGTACACCAAGAAATAGACTTCTGGCAGATATTTTACAAAAGACAGGAATAGTCGAACGCTCAGGTCAGGGAGTTGATAAAATATACTACAATACGCTTTCGGAAGGTAAGGCGGAACCAGATTATACGCAATCGGACAATTTTCAGGTAAATCTAAAATTATCCGCAGTAATTGAAGATCGGGCTTTTGCGTTATTTATAGATTCTATTCAGAAAGAGTTGCCGGAAAATAACAAACTTTCGGTTCTGGAAATCGTTACCTTAAATAAGATCAGAAATAAAGTTCCTAAGAAAGACCTGGATTTAGAGCAGGTAAATCAACTTTTACAGAAGAAATTGATAGAAAAGAGAGGCCATACAAACGCTATTTTTTATATTTTATCTAAAGATTATTATGATTTTACTGATGAAAAAGCAAAGTATTATAATTTAAAGGAATTGGATGATTCTCAGGTTTTAACTACTATAGTTCAATTTTTATCTAAAGAAGGAAAGGCAAAAATGAAAGATTTTGTGGGACTTTTTGAAGATAAATTATCCAGAAAGCAAGTTAGAATTAGAGTAGATAAGTTGGTTAAAAATGAAACTCTTCGACAAGAAGGAGAAGGTTCGTCTTCAATCTATGAAATAGGGAAGAATTTTATAAATGAAATGGAAGTAATATCTGAGGCTTTAAATTTAGGTTTTAAATTGTTGGATAAAAACAAAAAGGCAAAATCTGAAAGGGCCAAGAAAGGACCAGAAAAAGACCAGTAGATTGTTAAAAATCAGGCTTATTTGTTAATAAGTTTTTTTAAATAGCTTGATTTACAGGGTTTTTTTATAAAATGAAATGACCAAAGAATGGCCAAAGAATAGTAACATTTTCTTAAAAAATGGATAGAATTTGAGAGTGCAAGAAAAAAAACATATAGTAGTAATGCGACTTTCGGCCATGGGAGATGTCGCAATGATAGTCCCGGTTTTGAGGGCTTTGGTAAATCAGAATACCGGAGTGAAAATAACTGTGGTTTCAAGGCCATTCTTCAAACCATTTTTTGAAAACATTCTGAATGTTTCTTTTTTTGCCTTTGATGACAAGCATCGCCACAAAGGTTTTTTCGGATTAATACGTTTATTCAGAGATTTAAAACCTTTAAAAATCGATGCTTTCGCTGATTTGCACAATGTCTTGCGTTCCAAAATTGTAAGAAATCTATTTGCCTTAACTGGAACAAAAACGGCTTTTGTTGACAAAGCCAGAGCTGAGAAAAAAGCATTAACCCGTGAAAAAAATAAGATATTTAAACCATTGACTCCCATAACAGAAAGACATGCAAAAGTATTTGAACAATTAGGTTTTAAAGTTGATTTATCATCCCGAATTATTGAGAATGAATTTCCGGAAAAATCGATTTTAACTCCCGAAATTGTTGAGATTACCGGAGATAAAACTCAAAAATGGATTGGGATTGCGCCTTTTGCTCAATATGATTCAAAAGTGTATCCTTTGGATTTGATGCAGAAAGTAATTAATGAATTAGCTAAAAATCCAATCTACAAAATTCTTCTTTTTGGAGGAGGAAAAAAGGAAGTTGAAATTCTGGATTCAATGGTATTGAATAAACCGAATGTTATTAATGTAGCCGGAAAAATCAAGCTAAAACAGGAATTGTCTTTAATTAGTAATCTTGATGTGATGCTTTCTATGGATTCAGGAAATGCGCATCTTGCTGCTATGTTTGGAGTTCCGGTGGTTACACTTTGGGGAGCTACGCATCCGTTTGCCGGTTTTTCGCCTTTTAACCAACCTCTGGAAAACGCTTTGGTTTCCGACAGAAATAAATTTCCGAAACTGCCTACATCGATTTACGGCAATAAAAAAGTGGAAGGTTATGAAGATGCAATGCGGACTATTTCTGTAGAAGAAATAGTGGACAAGATTCAACAATTGTTATTTAAAAAAATCTAATAAAATAATCCCAAATTCCAATTTTAATATGTTGGAATTTGGGATTATAAATTTGGGATTTTATCTTTTAAACATCATCAAAATCCACATAAATTTCAGTTGATGTTGGGTGAGCCTGACAAGTCAATACCAAACCTTCTTCGATTTCTTTATCTGTAAGGATAGAATTTTTCTTCATTTCGGCAGTTCCTTTGGTAACTCTTGCCAAACAACTGCTGCAAATTCCTCCCTGACAAGAATAAGGAGCATCAATTCCTTTTTTCAGAGCAGCGTCAAGTAGCGTTTCTTTTTGCGACATTTCAAAAGTCGTTTCTTCATCGTCAACCATAACCGTAATGTTGGTGTGACCTTCAAGAGATTTCTCAATTTTGTGCTCTTTTGAAGAAGATGAAAATAATTCAAATTTAATATCTTCTTCGGCAATGTTGTGTTCTTTCAAAACTCCCGAAACGGTATTAATCATTTCTTCCGGTCCGCACAGGTAGAATTTATCAAAAGTCAATTCCTTATGTTTGTTGTTCAAAATGAAATTTACAGTCGATTTGTCTATTCTTCCAAACAATTCATGCTCAATATTGGTTTGACTGTAAACATTGTGAACAAATAGACGACCTACATATTTAAGTTGTAAATCGTGTAATTCCTGATGAAAGATAGCGTTTTCCGGTTTTTTGTTTCCGTAAACCAATACAAAAGTACTTTTTGGTTCGCTTTTCAGAGCCGATTTCAAAATTGAAATTACCGGAGTAATTCCGCTTCCGGCAGCAAAAGCTGCGTAATTTTTAAGATTGTCGGTTTTTGGTTCAAAAGAGAATTTTCCTTCCGGTTTTCCCACTTCGAGCAAATCTCCGGCTTTCAATCGGGTGTTGGCAAACTGCGAAAACAATCCGCAGTTAACCGCCTTTACCGCAACACGTAATTCTTCGCTTTCAGGCGAAGAACAAATAGAATAAGCACGACGAATTTCCTGTCCGTCCAATGTCAACTTAATGTTCACATATTGACCGGCTTCAAAAGTATAGTTGTGTTTTAATTCTTCGGGTACATTAAAAAGTATGGAAACCGCATCATGGGTTTCGCGTTTTACTTCCTTAATGCTCAATTTATAAAATGATGACATGGATTTCTTTTTGCGCAAAGGTACTAAATGCAAAAGTTTTGTGAAAATGATAAACATCATGTTTTTTATACCTAAGAGTTTTATACATAAGTTTTTTATGTATATTTGAGAAAATCTTTGTCGAAGTTTTAAGATTTGATAAAGATTAAAATGAAAGGAATTATGAAAAATTCGCAATTGTATAAAGGAAGTTTAAACACGATAGTGATGAAACTTTTAGAAGAAAACGGCAGAATGTATGGTTATGAGATTACCCAAAAGGTAAAAGAGATAACCCAAGGCGAACTCAAGATTACCGAAGGCGCGCTGTATCCGGCTTTGCACAAACTGGAAGCCGAAGGAATCCTGGACGTGGAAGTGGAAAAAGTAGATAACCGCCTGCGCAAATATTACAAACTCACAGAGAAAGGTACTACCGAAACCGTAAACCGACTGGCCGAATTGGAAGATTTTATAAGAAACATGCAAACATTGGTACAACCTAAATTAGGAACGATATGAAACTAGACAAACAGCAAATACAGTTAATAGACGAAACTCTGGTTTTGAATAAAGTAGTTTACGACGATATCAAATTGGAACTGACCGATCACATCGCTTCAGATATAGAAGAAATAATGTCTGATGAAAATGTTTCTTATGACACAGCTTTTAAAGAAGCTTTTGAGAAATGGAGTGTACAAGTAAAACCTAAAACTGGATTTTGGAATCCGGAAAAGAACAGGTTCACATTTTCTAAAATGGATGTTCAGCCCAAATTGATTATGGACAAATTGGAGAGAATCGCCAAACTACAATTGCTGAATATGATTATATTCTCGACAGTCATTACATCTTTTGTCTTTGGAATAATGAATATATATGATAGAAGTGTGGTCTTATCAACAGTTGGAGAAGTGTATAAAATCCTCAGTTTGGTTTTAATTGGTTTGTTGCTTTTGGGAAGGATTTTCATGTTGAAATTTAAGAGAGTGACTACATATGGACATCTGTTTAAAGTTGGTTTCTTCAGAATTATATGGATGCCATTTTTCAATTTAATTTGGATTAACAGTTTAAATCATTTTAAGCACCCAAGTTTAACTCAGACAATCCTCATAGTTTTTGTAATGACTTTCGGATTAGTCAGAGGTCTTTTATCTCTTCGTCTTTTATACAAACACTTCCAATTCGAGAAACAACTATCAAAAGCTTAAACCATGAAACTCACCCCAGAACAAATAGACCAACTTTACGCATTCACCCGCCAGCATTATGTGGAATATTACGACTTGCAAACTGAACTGATCGATCATTTGGCCAATGCTATAGAACAGCAATGGCAGGAAAATCCGAATATTTCTTTTGAAGATGCTTTGCAAACAGAGTTCAAGAAGTTTGGAATTTTTGGATTTACTGATTTGATTGAAGAAAGACAGAAGGCACTCATTAAAAAGTACTATAAACTAATTTGGATGCATTTTAGGGAGTTCTTTAAAATACCAAAAGTAATAATGACCACATTCGCAATCTTTTTAGTTTATCAAATCTTAATTACTTTTTTTCAAGGAACTTATCAGTTTGGCAAATGGGCAATTCTTTTATTCTTATTAATTAAAGTTGCAATGTTGTTATTTGGAAGTATTGTTTCTATAATCAATGCCCGTAAAAGGAGCAGACGAATCAGGCAAGGAGGGAAAAGGTGGCTATTAAAGGAAATGATATTTTTTTCTGGAACTTCATGGACTGCTTATATTTTGCCACTATATCTGATATATGAGACTCCTCGTTTATTATTGTTTTATGGTGTCTCTTCAGAAATGCTATATAATTCCATTTCTCTATTTATAATTAGTGTTTTTTATGTGTTCTGTGTATTATTCCTGTATATAGCTAATAAAGTTATTCCTTCAAAAGGCGAACAATACCTCAAACAAACCTATCCAGAATATGAAATTTCAAAGTAAAATTCATCGACAATCTTTCAGCAAAAATATATTTGTTGGTATAAGTCATGAAATATTTGATATTTTTAGAATCTAAAATTTATTTAACCTAACCACATTTACCATGTTTAAACATTTTATTATGCTCGAATGGAAGTCTTTCATTCGTTCGGCTTCATTGGGAACCAATCTGATCATGAAAATCTTTATGGCTTTGTTTGCCTTATATTTTATGGCAATGTTTTCAGTTCTTGGAGTCGCTTCTTTCTATATTATTAAAGAAAATTTTGGTCAGGATCCAATTGTATTTATTAACAAATTTCTGATTTATTATCTGGTTGCCGATCTGGCGTTTCGCTTTCTTTTTCAGAAAATGCCTGTTATGAACATCATTCCTTTAATGGTTTTGCCCATAAAAAGAGAGCGTATTGTTCATTATTCTTTGGGGAAAACGGCAATTTCCTTTTTCAATATCATACACGCTTTTTTCTTTATCCCGTTTACGGTGGTTTTGATATTGAATGATTTTTCGGCAATTCAAGTCATTTTATGGAATTTGTCAATAATGGCACTGATATTTGTTAATAATTATATCAATATTCTTATCAATAATAAAAACAGTGTTTTTTATCCAATTCTGATTATAGTTGCCGGTTTTGGAATTGCCCAGTATTATCAGTTTTTTGATGTAACAGAATATACTTTTGTTTTCTTCAACGGATTTTACAATACATATTATTTCTTTTTGATTCCAGTAATCATGATGGCTGCAATGTATTATTTCGCTTTTAAATTCTTCAAAAATCATTTGAATTTGGATGGAGGATTGGCCAAGAAAAGCGAAATCGCTAAAACTGAAAATCTCAATTGGTTGAATCAGTTTGGAACTTTGGGGACTTTCCTTAAAAATGATATTCGGTTATTGAAACGAAACAAACGGGCAAGAAGTACTATTTTGCCAAGTGTAATGTTTCTTTTTTATGGCTTGTTGTTTTTTACCAACGCCATCGAAGCTTATGACAATGATTTTATGAGAGTTTTTGCGGCAATCTTTGTTTCCGGTGGTTTTTTGATCACTTTCGGGCAATTTGTTCCCAGTTGGGACAGTGCTTATTACCAATTGATGATGAGCCAGAATATTCAATACAAGGATTATTTGGATTCCAAATGGTGGCTTATGGTTATTGCCACGGCTGTTTCTACGATATTGGCTTCTTTTTATTTATACTTTGGTTTGCACATCTATTTGTTGATTGTGGTTGGAGCAATCTATAATATTGGTATCAATTCTTATCTGGTTCTTTTTGGAGGAGCATTTTTAAAGACTCCTATAGATTTGTCATCGGCCAAACAAGTATTAGGAAATAAACAGGCATTTAATTTAAAAGTAATGCTCATTTCTTTTCCAAAATTGCTTTTGCCGATAGGTTTGTATGCATTGGGCAATTATATTTTGTCGCCAAATCTCGGCTTGATTTTTATCGCCTTGGCAGGAGTTTCAGGACTGGCTTTCAAGAGCTATGTTTTTTCTAAAATTGAAAAGATTTATAAAACCGAAAAATATAAAACAATATTGGCTTACAAGCAGATTGCATAGTTTTCAGTCTTAGACAAAGATTTAACAACCTATAACTTAGAACCTATAACAAACAATAAACAACAAATCATGATAAACGTAAACAATCTTTCAAAAACATATAGCAACGGAATTAAAGTTCTTAATATTAATAATCTTGAAATTCAAAAAGGACAAAGTCTGGGGCTTGTTGGAAACAACGGTGCCGGGAAAACTACTTTTTTCAGTTTGCTGCTCGATTTGATTCAGCCTAATTCGGGTTTTGTAAAAATCAAAGACATTCAGGTAAATACAAGTGAAGCGTGGAAACCGTTTACTTCGGCATTTATCGATGAGAGTTTTCTTATTGGTTATCTCACCGCCGAAGAATATTTTTATTTCATAGGCGATTTGCGCGGACAGAACAAAGCCGATGTGGATGCACTTTTGTCAAAACATCAGGAATTTTTTAACGGAGAAATAATAAACAGCAAAAAATACCTGCGCGATTTATCAAAAGGAAACATGAAAAAAGTAGGGATTATTGCTGCTTTAATTGGTAATCCCGAATTGGTAATTTTGGATGAACCTTTTGCCAATCTGGATCCTACAACGGTAAACCGACTGAAAAAGATAATCAACGAATTGGCCGATGATCCCAATGTAACAGTTCTGGTATCTTCTCATGATTTGGTTCACACCGTTGAAGTTTGTGACAGAATTGTAACATTGCATAAAGGTGAGATTGTAAATGATGTACTAACGTCTGAAGAGACGCTTAAAGAACTGGAAGCCTTTTTTGCGGTTTAAGTGTAAAGTATTTAGTTATAAAACCCGTAAAATATAGATGTTTTGCGGGTTTTCTTTTTTTCAAAAAAGCGTATATTTTTTTGGTTTATCAAAAAGAAATGTATTTTTACCGGTCATATACTAGAAAGGCTCTTTTTGGGTTATAAGTCTAAAAGATTTTTACTTTGAAAACCAATAAAATACAACATATTTCTCTGTTTTTTCTGACTGTTTTTTTCGTGGCTTGTTCTACCAAAAAAGACAAGTTCGTCAACAGGCAATTTCAGGCTTTAAATACCAGATACAATGTATTGTATAACGGGAATATTGCTTTGAATGACGGTATAAACGAACTTAAAACCCAATACAAAGACGATTTTTGGAAAGTCTTGCCTGTTGAAAGGATGCAGGCTAAAGATCTTGGGCTTTTGCCAGGAGAAAGTAAAAATGCCAATTTTGTAAAAGCCGAAGAAAAAGCAACCAAAGCTATTCAGAAACGTTCCATGAATATTGGTGGAAGAGAGAGAAATTCTCAAATAGATGAATCATACCTTTTGCTTGGAAAAGCCCGGTATTATGACGGAAGGTTTATTCCGGCTCAGGAGGCTTTCAATTATATTCTGAATAAATATCCCGACAGCGACAAGATTAATGAAGCCAGAATTTGGCGTGAAAAAACCAATATGCGTCTTGAAAATGATGCCACAGCGGTAAATCATCTGAAGGAATTATTAAGAGATAAGAATGTAAAGTTAAACAGTCAGGTTTATGCTGATGCTAATGCTGCTTTGGCTCAGGCTTACCTTAATATGGAGGAACCTAAAAAAGCTTTGGTTTGCCTGAAAATTTCAGATCAATATACAAAACAGAAAGAAGAAAAAGCCCGTTATCGATATATAATGGGGCAATTGTATGGTCAATCCGGACAAAAAGACAGTTCTTATGCTGCTTATCAGTCGGTAATTGATATGAAACGCAAATCGCCGAGAGTTTATATTATTCACGCTTTAGGAGAACAGGCAAAGCAAAAAGATTTTAAAGAAGTAGATTCTTTAACTTTTGTCAAAAAGTATAAAGCGTTGATAAAAGATGAGGAAAACAAACCTTATTTAGATGTGCTTTATCATCAGATGGCTTTGTTTTATGAATCTAGAAACGATAAAGATTTTGCGACTATTTATTATAGAAAGTCAATCAAAGCAAAGACAGAAGATCAATATTTGTTGGCATCGAATTATAAGAATTTGGCAAAAATCAATTTCGACAGAGCCAAATATGTGGTTGCCGGGAAATATTATGACAGTACTTTGGTCAATTTAACTCCAAGAACCAGAGAGTATAATTACGTAAAAAGAAAAAGAGAAAATCTGGAAGACGTAATAAAGTATGAAGAAATTGCTCACAAGAATGACAGTATATTGAGTGTAGTTGCAATGAGCAGTCAGGAGCAAAAACAATATTATGAACAACACGCTTTGTCGGTTAAAAAATCGGATAGTGCCAAAGAAAATCTAAAAAAACAACAAGAAGCAAAAGCTCAGGGTGGCGATATGGTAGGAGGGACTCCGCCTGGTTTTGGAACTTCTCCGTCAACTGCCGCAGGAGGTGCCAGTACTTTCTATTTTTACAATCCATCTACAATTGCTTACGGAAAGGTTGAGTTCAAAAAAGTTTGGGGAGATAGGACTTATAAAGAAAACTGGAGAATTTCAACAGTTAATTTGGGTGCAAATACTGTAAATACTGATGATACAGAAAATACCGATGCTGTAGTTGAAGAAAATATAAAGAAAGAGGAAAAGGCAAAAGAAAAAGAAACAAATCCAAAATACAATCCGGAATTTTATTTGGATAAACTGCCTAAAAATGAATTTGAAATTGCAACCATTAAAAAGGACAGGGATTTTGCGTACTATCAACTAGGTATTATATATAAGGAGAAGTTTACAGAATATGAGTTGGCTGCTGCCAAACTGGAATTATTGTTAACCAAAAATCCGGAGGAAAGATTGGTGCTTCCGGCTATGTACAATTTGTATAAGATTTATGAAATAATCAACAAAGAGAAAGCTTTGGCGATGAAAAACAAAATCATAAGTCAGTATCCGAATTCGAGATATGCTTCGATTTTGAATAATCAAAGTGTGACGACTGAAGTCAGAAATGATTCTCCCGAAGCGGCTTATGTGGCTTTGTATAAATTGTATAATCAGGGAGATTATTTTGCCGTTTTAGACGGAGCAACGGTAGCGATAAACCAGTTTGTTGGAGATGAAATAGTTCCGAAAATGGAACTTCTCAAAGCACATACAATCGGTAAAATTAAAGGATTGACCGAATATAAAGCAGCGCTTAATTTTGTGGCTCTTAATTATCCAAACAGTCCGGAAGGCAAAGAGGCAGAATTATTGATTGCTAAGAATATTCCTGTTTTAGAAGCAATGAATTTTACCAAAAAGGATTCAAAATACTGGAAAATAATTTATTATGTTTCGGATGCGAAAAATCAGGAAGCACTTTTGGCTGAGTCAAAACTTAAAAAATTTGCTTCAGAACGTACTACTGATAAATTGAAATTTTCGAAGGATATTTACAGTCCAACCGAAAATATTTTGGTTATTCACGGAATTTCGTCAGAAAGCAAAGCGAAGGATATTGCTTCTATTCTTAAAGAATACAAAGATTATAATATTAATATTCCTGCGATAGTGATTTCTGCCGAGAATTATACAGTAATTCAAATTAAGAAAAACCTGAAAGCATACAGTGATTTTGCAAATTCTACAGAAGTTCCGGCAGGCCGACCAGCTCCGGTGATGAATGATGTTCCGCCGGCTTCGTCAAGTCCAAAACCACCAATGCCACAGCAGGCAAATCCGGTGCCGAATATAAATTCAACTCCAAATCAACCGAATTCGCAGCTTCCTAAGAAACCTTAGTTAAAGACTAACCACAAATACAATAAAATAAGATGGAAGATAAAGAGCCTCAAAATCGTAAATGGCTGGCATTGATAAATATTCCTATACAAATGGGTGCTATCATTTTCTTGTTTTCTTACTTGGGTCGTTGGTTGGATGAGAATCATCCAAATTCAAAAGTATATTTTTCAAAGTTACTCGTTATGGTAGGTGTTTTTGTGGCACTATACAATGTTATGAGACAAGTAAACGAAATCAATAAAAAGCAATAATGAGATTAATGGATTTTAAGCCCGTTTGGATTTTCTTAAAGATTTCGATTGTATTGTATATTCTGCATAAACTGTTGTTTTATTTTCTTGAATCTGTAATTAATCCCGCTACGTTTTATCATTCGATCGAAACGCTGTATTTCTTTTTTATCGCTACCGGTATTATAATTTTACTAATTTCAATTTTTGTAAAGCAAAAAAGTTTAGATAATGTTGGGATGACATTTCTTTTAGCAACAAATGTTAATATAATTTTTTGTTATCTACTCTTACGCCCAATTTTAGCTATGGGAATGGCACCAAACAATAACTTTGATAAGTTTAATTTCTTTGGAATGTTTATTTTATTTCTAACGATAGAAACCATTATTGTTATAAGATTACTGAATAAAAAATAACTGATTAGAATATAGTGGATTACGGCGTTGCAAAAAAATATATTTAATACTCTTGGTATATTAATAAAAAATGTACATTTGCACCGAATTTTAGAAACGTTAAAAATAAGAAATTTAAAGATATGGTGATTTCAAACAAACCGCTTAGATCTATAATCGCGACTTTTGTGGCGTGTCTTCCGTTATTTAGCTTTGCCAATTCTACAGTTGATTCTGTTGAAGTAGCTCCTGTAGCTGTCGAGGTTTCTCACGGGGAAGCACATACTGAGGCTCATGCAGAACCAACTGATTTGAAATCTAAAATCAAAGCTTTTGTTGGTCATCACGTTTTAGATTCTCATAGTTTTTCTCTTTTTTCTGATGAAGACGAAGGAGTTCATTATGGTTTTGCGCTTCCGGTTATTTTATGGGATAATGGAGTTCATGTTTTTTCTTCAGATAAATTCAATCACGGAGAATCTGTAGCTGAATCAAATGGTAACTATTATGTATTGAACCATCACGATGGTAAGATTTATAAAACTGATGCAAGCGGAGAGTTGAAAGAAGGAAAACACGGTCACCCTGAAAATGCACGTCCGTTGGATTTCTCTATTACAAAAACGGTATTATCTCTTATGATTGCTGCTTTGTTAATGTTTATTGTTTTTAGAAGTTTAGCAAAATCGTATTCTAAAAACGGTGGAATTGCTACAGGTGTTGGTAGAATTTTTGAACCAATCATATTGTACGTTCGTGATGATATTGCTATTCCAAACATTGGAGAGAAACACTACAAAAAATACATGAGCTATTTGTTGACTATATTTTTCTTCATCTTGTTCTTGAATATAATGGGACTAATGCCATTTGGTATTAATGCGACAGGAAATCTTACAATTACTTTCTCTTTAGCATTGTTAACATTCTTGATTACAAATCTTACAGCAAATAAAAATTACTGGTCACATATTTTCTGGATGCCGGGTGTGCCGAAATTAATGAGAATCGTATTGGCACCAATCGAACTTTTAGGAGTTATCATTAAACCTTTCTCATTAATGATTCGTTTGTATGCAAACATTTTTGCAGGACACATCGTTTTGATGAGTATTATCGGATTAATGTTTATTTTCAAAAGTTGGATAGGAAGCAGTTTGTCATTCGGATTGTCATTTGCACTTTCGTTACTTGAAATCTTGGTTGCGTTTTTACAAGCTTATATCTTCACAATGTTGTCAGCTTTGTATTTCGGAATGGCAGTGGAAGAACACCACCACGAAGAGGGGCATCACTAATGGGTTTAAATGTTTATTTGTTCAATTCGATTAACCGATTCAACAAATAACCGATTTAACAGAAAAAAGAATGTTTAATTTTTAATATATATATTATGCAAATTCCAACTATTATTGGAGCAGGATTAATTGTAATCGGAGCTGGATTAGGTATTGGTAAAATTGGTAGTTCTGCAATGGACGCTATCGCTCGTCAACCAGAAGCTTCTGGAAAAATCCAAACAGCTATGCTTATTGCTGCTGCTTTGATTGAAGGTATTGGTTTCGCTGCGTTCTTCGTAGGGAAATAAT
>CAZWAF010000051.1:0-2187 GCA_964631795.1 uncultured Flavobacterium sp.
GGGCGACATAAAAAACCTAACCCTTGATTCGCATAAATAATAAAAAAGCACAAGCAATTCTTAATTTGTAAAATTTAAACAGGCTCTTATAGAAATCTATTATTTTAGAAAAGCAGTAAAAATAAAAAACCTCAAACTCAATATCGAAATTAAGTTTGAGATTTTTTAAAATTCTAAACAATAAATTTTATTCGTTCTTTTCAGCCAATTTGCGTTCCAATTCTGCCTGAAATTCTTCCATTACAGGTTTCATAGTACTTTCGGGTATATCGGCAATCCTGATATACATTAGGCCATCAACCGCATTGTTGAACAAAGGATCTACATTGAAAGCAACGACTTTTGCATTTTGCTTAATGTATTTTTTTATTAAAACAGGCAAACGAAGACTGCTTGGTTCTAATTCGTCTATGATTTTATCAAATTTATTCAAATCCGATTCGGCTTCGTCAAAAATAAAATCCTTGTCAGAATCTTTTAATTTTACTTTATATGCTTTCTTCGGATGAATATACTGAGCAATATAAGGATCATAATAATTCGATTTCATAAACTCAATCATCAGAGATTTAGAAAAATCCGAAAACTGATTACTGATACTCACTCCTCCTAACAAAAACTTATGTTCAGGATAACGCAAAGTAGTATGCACAATTCCTTTCCAAAGCAGGAAAAGAGGCATTGGTTTTTGTTGATATTCATTTATAATGAAAGCTCTCCCCATCTCAATAGATTTCGACATCATGTCATTGAGTTCCGGTTCAAAACCAAATAAATCATTCAAATAAAAACCTTCAATTCCGTATTTTGAGAAAATTTGAGAACCTAAGCCCATACGGTAAGCTCCTGCAATCTGTTTGGCATCATCATCCCACAAAAACATGTGATGGTAATGACGATCGTATTTATCTATATCTATCGACTCATTTGTCCCTTCTCCCGCAGCACGAAAGGTAATTTCACGCAAACGGCCTATTTCATGCAGAATATTCGGAATCTTATCCGCTTCGGCAAAGAAAACTTCATAGTTTTTACTTTTCAGATAACGACAATCCGATTCTCTTAATTCTTCAATTTCTGCAATAATTTTATCCTGATTTGCCGCAGTAACAATCGTTTTAGGAGCTTTTGGTATTTTTAAACTCGGAACATTTATCAGTTTACTTTCTGTTTCAAACGGATTAGCAAGCATATAAGTTTTCTTTCTAAGAAAATCAGTATAAGCCTCAAGCGATTCGTGTTCGTTTTGCTCGCTTACCGAAATTGGTTTTCCAATTCGAACTTTGATAACTCTGTCTTTTTGAGAGAACAACTCCGAAGGCAATTTTGCCGTTCTTAGAGTATCACTGATTTTTGAAAGAAAATAAAAAAGCTGACTATTCTTAGCGTGAAAATAGATAGGAATCACAGGCACCTGAGCTTTTCTGATTACTTTCATTGCTCCTTCTTCCCAGGTTTTATCGACCACTAATTTTCCGTCAACATAAGTAGAAACTTCACCGGCAGGAAACATTCCCAAAGGTTTTCCGTCACTTAAATGACGTAAGGTTTCTTTTATACCAATAACACTCGATTTAGCATCTTTATGATTTTCGAAAGGATTTACCGGCATAATAAACGGCTTCAACGGATCAATTCTGTGAAGCAGGAAATTAGCTATAATCTTGAAATCAGGTTCTTGCTCAAGCATTAATTTCAGCAATAAAATCCCGTCAACTCCTCCCAAAGGATGATTTGAAATTGTTATATATGAACCCGATTTAGGAAGTCGTTTTAAATCATCTTCCGGAATTTCGAATTTTATCTGAAGCTCATCAAGAATAGCGTTCAGAAACTCAACATCTTTAAGATGTTTATTTCTGTTATAAACCTCGTTTAATTTGGATATCTTAAGGGTTTTCATCAGAAGCCAGCCCGTAAATGTTCCAAACAAACCATATTTGGAAGTATTTATTGCTTTTGCGATTTCTTTTGCGGTTACAAGACCCATATTCTTATCTTTTTTGAGAAAGGCAAATATAGAAAAAACAAACTAAACCATTCGATTCACAGGACCATTAAAAAATTATCCACGGTTTCGATCCTAGGTCCGGAATCAGCTTTAGAAGTTATTTCACAAAGACTCACAGAGAATACTCAGAGAAACACAAAGTCTTTGTGTAAATCTGCAAAAAGACTAAACTTTGT
>CAZWAF010000051.1:2287-18027 GCA_964631795.1 uncultured Flavobacterium sp.
GTGGCTTTGCGTTGGCTTTGTGTATCTCTGTGAAATAATCTCTAAATCAGAAATCGAATTTAAGCTGAATTGCGATTGTTTTGTATTCAAATTACTCAACAAGACTCCTAAAAGACTCACAGAGAATACTCAGAGAAACACAAAGTCTTTGTATAAATCTGCAAAAAAGACTAAACTTTGTGTGGCTTTGCGTTGGCTTTGTGTATCTCTGTGAAATAATCTCTAAATCAGAAATCAAATTTAAGTTGAATTGCAACTGTTTTCTTGCTTTCTGTATTCAAATTACTCAACGAGATTCCTAAAAGACGGACAGAATCTTTAGGTTTTTCCTGATACAATAATTCTTTGGCTGTTTCAAACAAAAGGGATTTATCTGAAATAAAATAAGGTAAAGTTTTACTGCGGGTTTGTTGGGTAAAATCGCTGTATTTTATTTTCAACGTAACCGTTTTTCCCGCAACATTGTTTCTTTTCAATCGTTTTTCTAATACAACTGCAATTTGTTCCAACTTTTCGGCCATAAAGATTTCTGAAGAGAGATTTTCATCAAAAGTATGTTCGGCAGCTACCGATTTTGCAATTCTGTTTACTTTGACTTCGCTGTTGTGAATTCCGCGAACAACATTGTAATAATAGCTTCCCGATTTCCCAAAATGTTTCTCCAGAAATTCGAGTGGTTTATTCTTTAAATCTAGTCCTGTAAAAATCCCTAACTGGTACATTTTTTCAGTTGTAACCTTTCCTACACCGTAAAATTTCCGAATTGGCAATTCTTCCAAAAAAGCCAAAACTTCATCAGGATTAATTGTTTTTTGTCCATTTGGCTTATTGATATCCGAAGCAATTTTTGCCAAAAATTTATTGATTGAAATCCCGGCAGAAGCTGTTAATTGCAATTCATCATAAATTCGTTTCCTGATTTCCTTTGCAATAAGTGTCGCACTTGGATTTCCTTTTTTATTTTGGGTAACATCAATATAGGCTTCATCTAATGAAAGCGGTTCGACCAAATCGGAATAATCGTAAAAAATCTGACGAATTTTGTTCGAAATTTCTTTATAACGTTCAAAACGAGGCGAAACAAAAATCAGTTCAGGACAATTTCTTTTGGCCAAAACTCCACTCATAGCACTTCTCACACCAAACTTTCGGGCTTCATAACTGGCTGCGGCAACCACTCCACGCGATTCTCCGCCACCCACAGCAATTGGTTTACCTCGAAGAGCAGGATTATCTAATTGCTCTACCGAAGCAAAAAAAGCATCCATATCAATATGAATTATTTTTCTGGAAATGTCGAAGTCGTACATGAAACAAAAGTAAAGAGAATCGGAACTTATTTTTATTCGAATCAAAAATTTCACAACTATTAACTAAATTGCCCTAAAAAATAAAAATGACCGAAATAGAAAGAAAATTTCTGGTAAATTCTTCTGAATATAAAGACGAAGCCTTCTCTAAAAAAAGAATTTCACAGGGATATATTTGTAACGATCCGAAAAGAACCGTTCGGATAAGAATCAAGGAAAATCAAGGTTTTATAACAATAAAAGGAGAAAGCAGCGAAAGTGGCATGTCTCGTTTTGAATGGGAAAAGCCAATTCCGGTTGAAGAAGCCATTGAGCTTTTAAAACTTTGCAATTCGGGCAAAATAGATAAAACCCGATATGAAGTAAAATCAGGAAATCACGTTTTTGAAGTTGACGAATTTCATTCGGAAAACGAGGGTTTAGTTATTGCCGAAATTGAACTTAATTCTGAATCAGAAACTTTTGAAAAACCGCATTGGTTGGGACAGGAAGTTACAACTGACGAGAAATATTACAATTCATATTTAAGCCAAAAACCTTTCAAAACCTGGTAAAAAGAAATAGAGGAAATTATTTAATTTCCTCTATCGTTACCTTCAAAGAACCTCTATATCCCGGAGAGGCAATAGCATTAAAAGCCTTAGCTGTTAAATCAATATCACGGCCACGGGTAAAAGGACCTCTGTCTGTCACCTCAACAATCACCGATTTATTATTAGCCTCATTTGTAATTCGCAATTTTGTCCCAAAAGGAAATTTACGATGAGCCGCAGTATATTTATTATTGTCAAATCGGCTTCCGCTAGCTGTTTTTCTGCCATTGAATTTATTTGCATAATAAGAAGCATGAGCATTCTTTTTATGCAATTTAAACTTCATATTACTAACCGCTTTAATGCTATCATCAATCGCAGTTGTCTTTTTTATGCTGTCTTGCTTAACTATCTTAGGCTGTTGTACTACTTTTTTTGGTACCTCATTAAAGGCAAATACTCCCGAAGTAATAAGCATTAACAAAAAAGCAAGAAATAATTGTATTGTCGATTTCATATTTGATGTTTTTAATTCTCGTAAAAATCATACGATTAATCTAAAATGGAAAAAGCTCCTTTTGGAGCTTTTTGTGTTTTATAACCATAAATTCCACGGAATTCTACTTAATATCAAAAGTAATCCTAATCCGTAAAAAATAGAAAAAGTTTTAAATTTTGGATGGCTCTCAGTAAGTCTTTTATGTTTTGACCAACCGATTGTAATCAATACAATAGCGATAATATTAATCAGCGGATGCTCCATTGCGGTCAATCTCATACTTGCATCTGACATTTGACTCAAAGCAGCTTTACCAAGTGGAGAAATAAAATAGATAATTAAACCAAAAAGCAACTGAATATGAGTAACTATTAAAGCAAAAAGAGCAATTTTTCTGTCTTTTCCGGTAAATTCTTTATTTCTAAAAAGTCCTGAAAGGGAATTGAGTGTTGCAAGAAGAAGCATTAAAATAACTAAATATGCCCAACCGGAATGTAAATGTCTTATTATTTCGTACATAATTTTTTGTGTTTTGAAAGTCAAATATATAAAAAATAAGTAGAAAACAACCTTACGCCAGACTTATAGATTTATCTGAAAAAAATATAAAACTTGTTTAAAAACCATAAACAACTACTTATTAGCAACTTATAATCACAAAAATTATGTTTCGTTATTTTCTTTTCTCTAAAAAATATTTCAATAATGAATTAGTAGAACTATCATGATTCGCCGGATTTTCGGATTTTATTTCCGATAAGATAGTTGATGCTAATTCTTTTCCTAATTCTACTCCCCATTGATCATAACTGAAAATATTCCAAATTATTCCCTGAACAAAAATTTTGTGTTCATACATAGCAATCAAAGCTCCCAAATTTTCAGGAGTAAGTTTCTGAATCAGAATAGTATTTGTGGGTTTATTTCCCGGAAAAATCTTGAACGGAAGCAATTTTTCAGCCTTGTCATCTGCAAAAGATTTTTCTTTGAATTCGGTCATTACTTTTTCAGAAGTTTTTCCTTTCAGTAATGCTTCTGTCTGTGCAAAGAAATTAGCCATCAAAATATCATGATGCTCAATATCTCCATTCAACGGTTCTACAAAACCAATAAAATCAACCGGAATCAACTTTGTTCCCTGATGAATTAATTGAAAAAAAGCGTGTTGAGAATTGGTTCCAGGCTCTCCCCAAATAATAGTTCCGGTTTGATAGTTTACAGGATTTCCGTTTCTATCGGTACTTTTTCCGTTGCTCTCCATTATTCCTTGTTGAAGATAGGGAGCCAATTTCTGTAAACTTTGTGCATACGGAATCAATGCTTCGCTTTCGCTTCCAAAAAAATTATTGTACCAAACACTTAGCAATGCCAAGATTACCGGAATATTTTTATCAAAATCAGAAGTTTTGAAATGTTCATCCATTTCATAAGCACCGTTCAATAATTTTTCGAAATTATCAAAACCAATTGACAAACTAATACTTAAACCTACCGGACTCCAAAGAGAAAACCGGCCTCCAACCCAATCCCACATTGGGAATATATTGTTTTTATCAATTCCGAACTGAACTGCTTTTTCTGAATTGGTTGTTACTGCAACAAAATGTTTACAAATATCATTTTGTGTTGCCGATTGTAAAAACCATTTTTTGACAGTTTCAGAATTTGTCAAAGTTTCCTGAGAAACAAAAGTCTTTGAAACTATAATAAACAGAGTTGTTTCAGGATTTAATTTCTGTAATACATTCTGAATATGATCTCCATCTACATTAGAAACAAAATGTGTAGTAATATGGTTCTTATAAAATTGTAATGCTTCAACCACCATTGCCGGACCTAAATCAGATCCACCAATTCCTATATTTACAACATCGGTAATTTTTTTACCTGTAAATCCTGTTCTGTTTCCTGAAAGAATATCATTTGTAAAAGTCGAAATCAACTTTTTGGCTTCCTTTATTTCAGGCAAAATATTCTTTCCGCCAACAAAAACAGGTTCTGTATTTTTAGTACGTAAAGCAGTGTGCAAAACGGCTCTGTTTTCTGTTTGATTTATTAAACCTCCTCCAAAATATTTCGAAATGGCATCTTTCAGTTCAATCTCCTCAGCCAATTTCAACAATAAATCAATCGTCTCGCTGTTAATTTTGTTTTTCGAATAATCAAATAAAAACTCATTCCAACCTAACTGAAATTTCTCAGCTCTTGTGGCATCTTCGGCAAACATATCCTGCATGACAACATTTTGCATAGAAGCAAAATGCTTTTTCAATTCTTGCCAAGACCCGGTAGTCGTTGGGTTAATACTCTTTAACGCCATTTGTTTTTTGTTTGAAAATTCTTGTGAAATTATCATAATTAAAATTTGCCTTTGAATTGAATAGTTGCCACACTATCTAATGTTTTTTTCAAAGGAGTCATCACAGCCATAAATTTAGATTTATATTTTGCCTGCATTGGTTCCGAATTCGGCAATTTAAGTTGCAACGCATCTCTTTGAACACCATTTACCCAAAAACGATAACACACATGAGGTCCCGTTGCCAACCCTGTACTACCAACTCTTCCTATAATATCTCCCTGATTAACTCTTTGTCCTTTTCTTACCAAAATTTTAGACATGTGAAGATATTGGGTTTCATAAGTACCATTGTGCTTTACCTTTACAAAGTTTCCATTTCCCGCAGTATATCCTGTATTTACTACAACTCCTGAAGCAGTTGTCATAATAGGAGTTCCTGTTGGAGCTGCATAATCGGTTCCATTATGAGCTTTCCAGATTCGTTGCACCGGATGAAAACGGTTTTTAGTAAATCTAGAAGTAATATTAACAAATTTTAAAGGTGCTTTCAAAAACATATTTTTCAAAACTTTACCTTCTTCATCAAAATAATCTACTTTGCCCGAAGAACTGTCCCGCACAAAAGGAAACGCATAAATTTTCTTTCCTTTATATTCAAAAAAAGCGGCATGAAGCCCTTCTACTCCATCATAAATACTGTCATTTATAAACCTCTCAGAAAAAGTAATCGCAAATTTATCTCCTTTTTGAAGTTTAAAAAAATCGATAGACCAAGCATAAACCTTAGAAATTTCGGTCGCCAAAGCCGGATCTACTTTCTGTTTTTGTAAAGTTTCAGACAAAGAACCATCCAAAGTACTGGCAATGGTACGTTTCCTTATTTTTACAGGTTTTACTTTTTTATAAACAACTACAGAATCTCGTAAATCAACAACATAACAATTGATCTTATCTGGTTGGTATAGAAAATAAAGTAATTTTTTGGTTTTATCTTTTTTTCTAAAAAGTATATAACGCTTTCCGGGTCTTATTTTTCTAACATCGAAAGAGTCTTTGACTTTTTGTACAATCTCATGTACTTTCTTATCTTCCAAATTCTGGTTGTTAAGTATCCCTCCAAAAGTATCTCCCTTTTTTATGGTATCCTGAACAACATCAAAATCATTGAACTTAAACCCGAATTCAACAATAACCGGCGCTGTTTTTTTAGCGCCGGCAGTGTCTGTTTTTTCTGATTTATTACAAGATAAAATCGAAATTAATATGATGAAAATTAAAGATAATTTTTTCAAATCTTTGTTTTTAGCAATTATACTATTCCTCTTCTCCCCAATGTGCCAATTCTTCCTCAGACCATAATTCCGGGAAAAATATTCTTCTTTGGTATCTTGGATGCATGTATTTTTTCCAATCGCTTCCTCCTGTTGCTTCACCGGTACCTTGACCACTACCTTCAATGTATTTTCTGGCTGCGTTCAAATGCCCCATAACCCAGGTAATATTTACCGTACGGTCATAATGACGCATCGCTTTTACCAAGTCCGGATTTTTCTGATCTTCTTCCGGCAATTGTTTGAATTTTTGCCAAAGATTCAACTTATTGAATTTTTCCATGTGTTTTACGAAAGTGTCTTTATACTTTCTTTCAAACTCAAGAATCAAATACGATTTTTTCCCTGTTTTATGATCTTTCCCGGCAGCTTGCCAATACATGTGTTCCAAAGCATTTTCAAAAGAACTGTTTCGGTCAAAACCGGCTCTGAAACGATTATCGATTAAGTTAATCCAATCTGTTGAAGCAAATTCAATTAATCTATATTGTGCACTTTGGAATCCGCTTGCAGGAGTTAGCGTATTTCTAAATTTCATGTACTGATCAACTTCCATTCCGTCTCCCATAATATCAAAAGAAGTAGTCAACATATCAAAATAGCGGGTAATTCTATTCATTCTTTCAGCAAAGAAAGCAGTTTCCGGCTTTTCACAGTCGGCAATCTGTTCAATTTCCCAAAGAATCATCTTAAAAAGTAATTCATTTACCTGATGGTACATAATAAAAACCATTTCGTCAGGCAAAGTGGTTCTTTGCGTTTGAAGATTTAAAAGTGCATCTGTCTGAATGTAATCCCAGTAGGTAATAGGTTTTGCCCAGAGTAAGCCTTCAAGATGTGTATCGGTTTTTTGATCTATTTTATTAAATTTCTCGTCTATCTGATTTAACAAATCTTCTCTATGTGTCATAAATTAGTGATTATCTTTTTATTGTAAATGGGGATTTTCCCTCTATATGCTTCCAAACCTGATTTAAAAAAACGACAGATTCGTCAGTTTTAATAATTATTCCGAAGATTAAAAAAGAAATTGAACATGATTATCAATTTCTGTCCCAAATGTATAAAAACAAAAAAACCCAGTCAAAAAAATGACTGAGTTTTTATGATATTAACCAACCAAAACTGTAAACTATGAAATTTTACTCCAAAAAAGGGAAACCACCCCCTTTTTTGTGACTGCAAATATACAACTGATTTTAAAGATAACAAGTTAAAAACACATTTTAACACAAATTTCACAAAAAATCGGTTTGTTAGGCTGGCAGTTTTACATTATTCTCGAAATTAACAGTTTTTACTACAAAGTTCCTCTTTTTGCCTGTTCTCTTTCAATAGACTCAAATAATGCTTTGAAATTTCCTGCACCAAAACCTCTGGCACCCATTCTTTGAATGATTTCGAAGAACAATGTTGGACGATCTTCTACCGGTTTAGTGAAAATTTGCAACAAATATCCTTCTTCATCGGCATCGATCATGATTCCTAGTTTATGAAGCTCGTTGATGTCTTCTTTAAATTTAGACATGTGATCTTTCAATCTTTCCGGAATCGCATCATAATAAGCTTGCGGAGGTGTACTCAGAAATTCAACTCCTCTTGAACGCATATCGGCAACTGTTGTGATAATATCATCAGTAGCCACAGCAATATGCTGAACTCCAGGACCTTCGTAGAAATCTAAATATTCTTCAATTTGTGATTTTTTCTTCCCTTCAGCAGGCTCATTGATTGGGAATTTGATTCTTCCGTTTCCGTTACTCATTACTTTCGACATCAAAGCAGAATATTCAGTCGTGATTTGTTTATCATCGAATGAAAGGAAATTCACAAATCCCATTACATCTTCGTACCATTTAACCCAAGTATTCATTTCATTCCAACCCACATTTCCTACCATGTGGTCAACATATTTCAAACCAACCGGAGCCGGATTGTAATCTGATTTCCACTCTTGATACCCAGGCAAGAATGTTCCGTTGTAGTTTTTACGCTCCACAAACATGTGAACAGTTTCTCCATAAGTATAAATTCCGGCACGAACTACTTCTCCGTGTTCATCACTTTCTACTGTTGGCTCCATGAAAACTCTTGCTCCACGTTTTGTAGTTTCTTCAAATGCAGAACGGGCATCTTCTACCCAAAGAGCAACAATTTTTACACCGTCACCATGTTTCTTTACATGTTCCCCAATTGGCGAATCGCTATTTAAAGCTGTTGTTAATACTATACGGATTTTATCCTGTTTCAAAACATAAGATGCTCTGTCTCTCATTCCTGTTTCTAATCCTGCATAAGCATGAGATTGAAAACCAAATGCTGTTTTATAAAAATGAGCTGCTTGTTTAGCATTTCCTACATAAAACTCAACATAATCTGTTCCTAACAATGGAAGGAAATCCTGTGCTCCTTCAAATATTTTTTCTAATCCGTATTCTACTGATTTAATTTCTTTATTCATAAATGTTTCTATTTAACCCCTGATAGGGTTTGTTATTATCTAATTAATCCAACCAAGATTGATAGTATTTCCCGTCTGCAATTGCCATCGCATCTTCGGTTACCTTCAAAGGTTTAAAAGTATCAACCATTACAGCCAATTCTTCAGTAACTGTTTGCCCGATACTTCTTTCGGCAGCTCCTGGGTGCGGTCCGTGCGGAATTCCTGCCGGATGCAACGAAATATGACCCGGCTCAATATCATTTCTGCTCATAAAATCTCCGTCAACATAATACAGAACCTCATCAGAATCGATATTACTATGATTGTATGGAGCCGGAATTGCCTGCGGATGATAATCATACAAACGAGGTACAAACGAACAAATCACAAAAGCATCGGTCTCGAAAGTTTGGTGTACCGGTGGCGGTTGATGAACACGGCCTGTTATTGGTTCGAAATCATGAATAGAAAAAGCATAAGGATAATTGTAACCATCGTATCCAATTACATCAAAAGGATGTGTTGCATATACAATATCAAAAATCTCATCTTTCTTTTTAACCTTCACTAAGAATTCTCCTTTTTCATCATAAGTCTCCAATTCTTCCGGACGACGAATATCCCGTTCACAGAAAGGAGAATGCTCTAACAACTGACCAAACCAGTTTCTGTAACGTTTTGGAGTATAAACAGGACGATGAGATTCAACAATAAACAAACGATTGTCTTCGCTATCAAAATCTATTTTATAAATAATTCCTCTCGGAATCAAAAGATAATCTCCGTATTTGAAATCAAGATTTCCGTACATGGTTCTTAATTTCCCGGTTCCTTTGTGGATGAAAATTACCTCATCAGAATCGGTGTTTTTGTAGAAATAATCTTCTGTAGATTTTTTTGGCGCTGCCAAAGCAATATGACAATCAGAATTGGTCAAAACAATTTTTCTGCTTTTCAGAAAATCATTTTCCGGTTGCACCTGAAACCCTCTTAATCTGTAGGATTTCAGATTGTTTTCAATCGCAACTTTTGGAGCTACACTATATTGACCTAAAATTTCCTTTACTTGCGTTGGTCTGTGCTCATGATATGAGTTGGTTGACATCCCATCAAAACCAATGGTTCCAAAAAGCTGTTCGTAATATAAATCACCATTTGGCTTTCTGAAAATAGTATGTCTTTTGGGAGGAATATTTCCTAATTTGTGGTAAAATGGCATATTCTATTTTTTTTAATTAAATCTTATACAGTCTGAAAAATTTTCAAATAATATTCATTTCAGGATTTCACTTGCCTAAATATTTAAGCCAATCTAACAATTCTATCCCTGTAGTTTTCAAGAAAACAAATATCGTAAAAATTTGATTTTAGCATTCATTTATCCTGAAATATTTCAAAAAGAAAAAGCATTAAAAGGTTACAAATCACCTTTTAATGCTTTTATATAAAATATAGTTTTATTATTATTCTTTAGGATTATTCAATTTGCTATGTTTTTTACCATAAGTAAAATACAATAAAACCCCTAAAGCCATCCATATTATTAACCTTAACCAACTTTCAAAAGGCAAAGAATACATTAAAAATAAACAAACAAGAACTCCTGCCAAAGGAACAAAAGGAACAAAAGGCGTTCTGAATGCCCTTGGTGCATCCGGCATTTTCTTACGCATAATCAAAATTCCGACACATACTAACACAAATGCCAACAAAGTCCCTATACTTACCATGTGCCCCAAGTCTGAAACAGGAACAAATCCTGCAAACAGGCTCACAAAAACCATAAAGAAAAGATTTGTTTTCCAAGGAGTTCTAAACTTAGGATGTATATTTCCGAAAAACGAAGGCAGCAATCCATCATTACTCATTGTGTAAAACACCCGGCTTTGTCCCATCAACATTACAAGAATAACTGACGTATAACCCGCCAATATAGCAACAATTAAACCTGTTTGTAAAAACTCATAAGGGGTTCTTGCAAATGCTGTAGCTGCCGGTTTTGCATCTCCTGCAAATTCATAATACGGAACCAAACCGGTCATTACGTGTGCAAATAAAACATAGAGAACGGTACAGATAACCAATGATCCTAAAATCCCGATTGGCATTCCTTTTTGCGGATTTTTAGACTCTTGTGCCGCTGTACTTACAGCATCAAAACCAATGAATGCAAAGAAAACCGTACCGGCTCCGGCTGCTATTCCCGACCAACCAAAAACACCTTTTACACCTGTATTCTCAGGAATATAAGGCACATAATTGGCTTGATCTATGTAATTCCACCCTAAGACAATGAACAATATAACCACAGCAACTTTTAATACAACCAGAATATTATTCATTTTGGCCGATTCTTTAGTTCCTCTAATCAATAATAACGAAAGTAGGGTTACAATAAAAACTGCCGGTAAATTTATAATTCCGCCATCTATAACTGTTCCGTCTCCTAACTTCAAAGTTTCCCATGGAGAACAGACTAATTCAGCAGGCAAATGAATTCCGTATTTATTCAGTAATTCTAAAAAATATCTTGACCAACTCACTCCTACAGTTGCAGCACCAAGAGCATATTCTAAAACCAAATCCCATCCTATAATCCATGCCATAAATTCTCCCATGGTGGCATAAGAATAGGTATATGCGCTACCGGCTACAGGTATCATAGATGCAAATTCTGCATAACATAAACCGGCAAAAGCACAACCAATTGCAGCCAAAACGAAAGAAATTGTCACCGCGGGTCCGGCATGTTCTGCTGCTGCAATACCTGTTAATGAAAATAATCCGGCTCCTATTATGGCTCCTACCCCCAAAGCTACCAAAGAGGTCGCTGACAAAGTCCTCTTTAATCCTTTTTCATTTTCCGATGCTTCAGAAAGCAGGGATGACAATGTTTTTCTTTTCCAAATTGACATAGTTATTGGTTTTATATTGATTAATTCCGCCAAATGTAATATTTTTTAGTAATAATTAACATAAAAAATACTAATCAAATAGCCATTATTCTAAAACCAAAATCCTACTACGACCCATGCAAAACCCTTAGGATTTACCTTAGACCAGGAATATTTTAATTCCATCGGTCCTAAAATAGTTTCAAGTCCGTAGCCTGCTGCAAAACCTTTGTATTTCGATTCTACTAACCAGTCTGTATCCTCAAACAATCTGTCATTTACATCTGCAAGATTTATTGTAAAATTTAAATGGTTTTTCCGGTAAAATTCATAATCTACAATAAACTGTGATTTTGCATAACTATTTCCTACCAAACTCGAGAATTGATACCCAAACATAGGTTTAAAATTATTCACCGTATTATATCCGTAACCTCCAAGCATAAAATCGAAAAAAGGTACTGAAACCGGACCAATAGGAAACCCTAATTCTACCTGAGCATTGAATGCCAGTTTATTCCAAAAACTGGTAGCATATCCCAATTCTCCTTTTAAAATAGAAAAAGGATTGAACTGATGAGTATAATTTGACGAATAAAGATAGGATTGAAAATCTCCTGAGAACAACCAACCGCTTTTTGGGAAATATCTATTATCGTAAGAGTCAAATTTCAAATAACCAAAAGCACTGAAATAATCGCTATTTTCAATCAAAGGAGAAGCAGCATTGATCGTTTCTGAATCTATTTTCAATAATTTATATTCTACTCCCCCGCCCAATAAAAACTTCTGAAAATAAACTGCCTGCAAATAAGCCTGATTTGAAAAATCAGAATAATCAATATTAATAGAATTTGTAGTATTCTGATTAAAAACATTTACATCAGTATAACTTTTGGGAATATTTTTATTGAACATATTGTATCTGGATTTGAAACCATAACTCAAATTAAATCCATGATCCACATAATAATCAAAATTCCCCCTGAAATTATCTCCTAAAATTAGATCAACAGAAGTCACATCATTTTTGAAAAAAAATTTCTTACGGGTTAGATTAACTAAAAAACCACTTTTATAAACTTCGTCATAATGTATCCCAAATTTCAGAAAGTTTCTTACTGAGTTTTCTGTTAATTCAACATTCAAATCATCTCCCTCCATTCCCGGTTCTAATGAATAAGTAATGGCACTAAAATCCTTGGTTGCCGATAAATTATCCATTCCTTTTTTCAAATCGGTATAAGTAATTTTCTTTCCCGGCTTAAAATCTAACTTTCCGTGAACAAATGCCTCACTATGATTTACCAGTTTATTGACATTAATATTAGAAATTGCAATCGTGTCATTTTTAATTGGTCTGAGAGTAATCGGATGTGGTTGTGATTTTATTCCTATAGCCTTTAGTTTTTCATATACCGAAAAAGCCGCTTCTTCTCCTCTCTTGATTATATCCGAACCATCATCGAAACTGATAACTCCAAAACCATCCATCTTTGGTTTAATATAAATATTCGTATCTGCCACTTTCTGTTTGGTTCGTTCGTTCATTTGAATATTAGAAATCTGAACCAAAATTTTAGTAGCTTCTGTCAAATCACTTCTATCTCTTAATTCATCTTGTACATCTACTCCTATAATAAAATCGGCTCCCATTTTTTTTACTTCCTCAATGGGATAATTATTCAAAACACCTCCGTCAACCAATAATTTTCCGTCTATTTCTATAGGCGAAAACAAGGTAGGAAAAGCCGAACTCGCCACTAATGCCTGAGGCAAATAACCTTTGTCTAACAATACCTGCTCTCCGGTTTCAATATCTGTTGCTATACACAAAAACGGAATAGGCAATTGACTAAAATCTCTTATATGCCTGATATTATGAGTAAGTCTTGTGAGTAAATTGAAATTATACATTCCCTTAGACAAAGCCAAAGGTATTCCTACCTTAAATTTATAAAAAGGGAGATTGAAAGCATACAACTCCTCATTTCTTTTTTCGTAAAAATTCTTGGAAGATCTCGGAATATAATCATTCAACAATTCATTGAAATTAATTTTTCTGAAAATCGAATCAATTTGAGTGGCCGTATAACCCGAAGCATAAAGTCCTCCAACAACAGCACCCATACTGGTTCCCCCTATGTAACTGATTTTAACCCCAGCCTCTTCGAGTACTTTGAGAACACCAATATGCGCAAAGCCTTTTGCTCCTCCTCCACTCAAAACCAAACCAACCTTTAATTGAGGTTGTTCCTGATTTTGTGAAAAAGTGAATGCAAACGTAAAAAACAGAAATACTGAAAATAACGCTCTTCTCATTCGGTTTAGTTATTAATGTTGTAAAATTGCGTAATTTTTTTGGCTTTTGAAAGTCCTACTACTTCCGAAATTTCTTTTTCTGTCGCTAATTTTAATCTTTTTACCGATTTGAAATGCTGAATCAATGCAAGCATTGTTTTTTCTCCAATCCCGGGAATGCTCTCAATTGAATTCTGAATCGCTGCTTTAGAACGTTTATCTCTGTGAAAAGTAATCCCAAAACGGTGCGCTTCATTTCGTAATTGCTGAATTACTTTTAAAGATTCCGATTTTTTATCTAAATATAAAGGAACCGAATCATCCGGATAATAAATCTCTTCCAGTCTTTTGGCAATTCCTATTATGGCAATCTTTCCTCTCAAGCCTAAATCGTCCAGACTTTTTAAGGCCGAAGACAATTGTCCTTTTCCTCCGTCAATAACAATTAATTGAGGCAAAGGCTGATTCTCGTCAAGCAGGCGTTTGTATCTGCGATAAACCACTTCTTCCATCGAAGCAAAATCATTCGGGCCTTCAACCGTTTTGATATTAAAATGGCGATACTCTTTCTTGCTTGGTTTTCCGTCCTTAAAAACCACGCAGGCCGAAACCGGATTGGTTCCCTGAATATTGGAGTTATCGAAACATTCTATATGACGAGGTTCTACAGGCAATCGCAAATCTTTTTGCATCTGTGCCATGATTCTGTTTGTGTGCCTGTCGGGATCTACAATTTGAAGTTGCTTTAATTGTTCGATTCTGAAAAATTTGGCATTTCGAATCGACAATTCCAATATCTGTTTTTTGTCGCCCAATTGAGGAACGGTCACTTTTATATTTTTCCCGAAATCGAGTTCAAAAGGTACTACTATTTCCTTTGAATTCAGATTAAAACGTTCACGCAATTCTACAATTGCCAGTTCCAGTAATTCCTCGTCCGGTTCGTCAAGTTTCTTTTTGATTTCCATAGTGTGCGAACGAATAATTGCTCCATGTGAAATTTGGAGAAAATTCACATAAGCCGCACCTTCGTCAGAAACAATAGAAAACACATCTATATTGGAAATTTTCGGATTGATAATAGTAGAACGCGATTGATAATTTTCGAGTACTTCTATCTTCTCTTTTATTTTTTGTGCTTCTTCAAATTTCATTTCCGAAGCCAAATCCATCATCAGTTTTTTGAAATCTTTCAGGCTTTCCTTAAAATTCCCTTTCAAAATTTCCCTGATGGCATTTATTTTCTTTTGATATTCTTCTAAAGTTTCATAAGCTTCACAAGGTCCTTTGCAATTACCAATATGATATTCAAGACAAACCTTGAATTTTCCGCTGTCTATATTCGATTTACTCAAATCATAATTACAGGTTCTTAGAGGATACAGTTCTTTAACAAGATCTAAAATAGTATGTACGGTTTTGAAACTGGTATAAGGACCAAAATATTCAGAACCATCCTTTACCATTTTCCGGGTTGAAAAAATTCTGGGGAAAGCTTCGTTTTTAATGCAAATCCATGGATATGTTTTATCGTCTCGTAACAAAACATTGTAACGAGGTTGTAATGTTTTGATAAGATTATTTTCTAACAGCAGCGCATCGGTTTCTGTTGGCACAACAATATGCTTGATACTAACTATTTTCTTAACCAAAACATTGGTCTTTGCCGAATCGTGTACCTTATTAAAATAAGACGAAACTCTTTTTTTGAGATTCTTGGCTTTGCCCACATACAATATTTTCCCTTCTTTATCATAATACTGATAAACGCCGGGATTATCGGGCAAAGTTTGAATTTGAAGATCTATAGGAGGAATCACCATTTTTTATTTAGGATTTTTAAATCTTGCTCAAAAATACGAATTAGAAAATTCCTATTTAAAAATAAATAATTGACTTCAATATTTTCCCATTTAGTTCATCTGTCACTACCAATAATCCTCGTCTGCATAAATTTCAAAACACAACTATCTACCTATTAATTGGCTAACTACCAACCTAATTTAACGTTTTTTTGTAAAGAATATATCACAAATACGCAAAATATTCGTAGTTTCGGTTTCAACCGCGAGCGGAACTTATAGTTCAATTGAAATGAATTCAAAAAGAATAAATACAGTTTATGGA
>CAZWAF010000052.1:0-18024 GCA_964631795.1 uncultured Flavobacterium sp.
GCCCCGCCGAACGCAGGAAGTGAGCGTGTGAAGACGAGGGGAAGGAAGCGAAAAGCTGCCTGCCCTTTTTCGGGGCTGGCAGATTTTTTGGCTGACGACCGTACTGCGGAACGGAGGGGCAGGCAACAAAATCTCTATTACCAATAAAACAGCCTGCCCCGACTGGAGCAGCCGAGCGGAACTAAGCGAACGACCAGAGTGAGACCGCTTTATTGCTCTCCTGTTCATTCGAATTTTTTTTGTGTAATAATTTCTGCTATATAATCCTAATAAATTTTAAACAACTATTGAATTTTTAACCGCAACTTGATTAGCAATCGGAGTATATATGTCGGCCGTATTTTCAGGTGTTTCGATAGATACAATTAAAGAATATCTAAGTTTAGAATTATACTTTTTTTGTTTTTTAAGCTGTTTCCACCAGCCTGATGCTTGTGGAAAAATTGCTAATTTATTACATGAAGCAATTTCAGCGGCTGATCCGTTCCAAAAATTACTATGTATTGAACCTTTAAAAACAGTATCTGCTCCTAAAAACCACCTGTCACTGCCTTTTTCTTTTTCATAATCATTACTTTCCAATTTATCAACACCCAATTCATTTTTTAGATTTTCAATATTAATTTTATTGGTTCTAATTTCAAAATTTTCAAGTGTTTCGCCTGGATTTATAAGTAAGAATTTAAGCGCACAGGATTGATATGAATATTTAGTAGAATATCCTTTGTCTCCAGGATTTGGTTCAATGAAATAAGATAAGGTAACTCTTAATGTGACATCAGCGGCGCCAAGGTTTTCTAATATATCTTTTGGCCAAGGAAATTCAAAATAATGAATTTCATTTGTTTTTATAGTGCCTTCTAATTTGTATGGTTGGATAACTTCTTCTGAAATAAATGTCAAATAATTCGACTTACATTCTATTGCTTTTTCAAGATTAGGAACTCCATAACCAGTTATCCTAAGTAATCTTTGAATGTCTCCTATCTTATTAGTATTAATCTTGAATTGGTTAATCAATTCAGGAGTCCATGATGCCGAATGTATCATTAAAGCCCTCAGTGTTTCTGGCCAAGCATTAGGATAAACATCCCTTACCTTAGCTAAAAAATTTGAAGCAAAAGCTGTTGCCGCACTAGTAGCGTTAAATCTAGCAAAAGCATTTGTTGATGCATTTGTTGATGTTGTAAGAATATCCAAGTCTTCATGGAAATCAATACTTCCATTATCTAGTTTTTTTAGATTTCCACCTTCAAAAACTACCTCTGGTTTTATTGGCCAAATTTTTTCCCATGAACGGGATGTTCTACTGTAAGGTGATAATTCAAATTTGTTGGCCACAGTTTTTTCATCAGGAAGAATTTTTGTAGTATAGGCGCCAACCGTTATTGCATTCCATGCTTGAGCAGGACTTTCCACAGAAAGATCGAAATTACTTTCAGGATAATTTTTCCAATCTTCTTCTTCTCTAACATTCCCTGCACTAATTACAAAAACCTTTTTATCATTTTCATCTTCTCCAAAAACAATTTTATCTAAGTATGCCGACCAAGTAGAAGGTTTGCCAAAATCGTTTTGATTTTTCCCTGTTACAGCCATACAAAATATTCTTTGATAATCCGGATTATTAGATATAGCTGTGCTTACTGCGTCCTGAGTGATGAAATGGCATTTGTCCAATTCATTTTCCTGACCATCTGGAGGGAGAATTTTCACCGATTCTAATCGATGATTTATCTTAAAAGAAGAATTATCCCTTAGGATTTTATTTAGATTTCCATATAAAGCAATACCTGCCATTGAAGTACCATGGCCACCATGACCAGCGTCATTTATGCCCCAATTTGGATTTACCGTCAATCGGTCATCATTTGATAAAGCATTACTTAATAATGAATGACCATTATTTATACCTGAATCTAATATGGAAATGTAATTATTTGAATTATTAAAGCCAATATTATTTGTGGTCAACTTAATCCAATCTTCTCTTTCAATAATTGTTTGGTCTAGCCAGAAACTATTTAATTCTTCTGCTCGACGAATTTCAGCAATCCATCCAAATGAAAATATGAGTTCAATTAATTGTTCATAGTTTGATTTCACATTAATGATTACTCTTTCAGGAAATATCGTGAGATTTCGTGAAAAAGAAACATTTAGGAGATCACAGATTCTATATAATATCTGGCGTTTTTCAGTGATTTCAGATTCTTCAATCGCTAGCCATAATTCGCACCAAACGGCCTCTTCTCTTGGCAACTGTTCATTTGAACTACTCCATATAAACTCAACAGAAGCTCTTTGGATATACTCAATTTTATCAACTAATTTCTGACTTTTTGGATGTCCTGTTATAGTATTCTCAAAGATATATTTTGATACTTTTTCAATTAGCTTCTCCTTTTTGTTTTCAGGAATATATACTGTCGCTATTTGTAAATTATTTTCTTTATCACTTTTGACATTGAGTAGTTTAGCACCATCAGAACTTAAAGAGTCTAGTTCTAATAATTGTTTTTCAGCACTGATGAACGTTATATACTCCCCATCTTTAACAGGCTTCCCATCTTCTGTTCTTTGAAGAACTTCCTGATTATATATATCCCATATTTGATTTAATGATGAAAGAACAAAATCTCCGTGTGTTTGTCTATCTCTTTGTGGTAATAATAACTTAATGGGTGGCCCTGGAGGAGTCGTGTACTCTTGAGAAGAGTGAACATTTTTTATAAAAAGGTGTGGTTTTAAATTTTCACTCATAAACTATTACAGATTATAACTGGTTTTTCTATCTTTCATCATTTGAACCAATAATTTTTGAGTAACCAAGTTTTTGTCTGCCAAAATAATTTCTTTGAGAGCATCGTTACATGCATTTGTTATTTCTGCATGACTTAATCCATTTGCTGCGTCAACTGCTGTTTTAAGAGAAAATTCTCCAAGGAATTTATGAAGTTTAAGTTTTATCAGTTGTTCAATTTCTGCTTTGTTCGGCAAGGAATAGGTTATAATATCATCGAATCGTCTGAATAAAGCTGAATCTAAAATTCTAATATTATTTGTAGCTCCGAAAATTATACTTTCTGATGAGTCTTGTTCTATAAACTGAAGGAAGGAGTTTAATACTCTACGCATTTCCCCAACTTCATTATCTCGCCCCCTTTCCGCACCAATAGCATCAAATTCATCAAATAAATAGATTCCTCTATTAGAAATCATCATATCGAAAATCTGTCTCAATTTTGAAGCTGTTTCCCCCATATATTTAGTCATTAACTTATCCATCATAACTACATATAATGGTAATTTTAATTCTCCAGATATGGCGGATGCAGTAGCTGTTTTTCCCGTCCCAGGTAAACCGGACAATAATACTTTTCTACGATTTTGCAATCCAAATTTTAGTATTTTATCTCTTTCTTGGTATTCTCTGATTATCCGGCTAAGTTTATTAGAAACTTCTTCGGACAATATTAATTCATTAAGTTTATTCTCTGGATAATATACAAGTACTAAATCGCTTAAATCCGGATTGATTTTAATTACCTTAAAACCATCAATTTTTGATTTATCGACTAAATCTTTTATCTCTTTAGCAATGGACATGTGACCTTGGCGTGCTTCATGAGCCGCTACTTGGAGAGCAATAGAAGAAAATCTCTCATTGTCATTTTTGAAATGAGAAACTAATAAGGATTTTATTTGTTCAGCTGTTGCCATTTAGCAAAAGTAATATAAAATAGCACTTTTAAAAGAATTATATTAATAGCCTTTAAAAAGCAGACTGATTGTTCAATCTTTTTTTATTGTCAGAGAAGAGTTGTGTAAACCAAAAACAGATAAACACTTGTCAGAGTACAGGTGCCGAACATGATAAATTTGTTTCTTACATAGAAAATTACGAGGAAGATCTTTAATATAAGACTAATGCGGCAAGTAAAAAGTAGTATAATAAAGTAGTATAAAGGTATTGAAAGCAAAAAACAAAATATGTTTTATCATAATGCCCTTAGTCAAATTTAAATTCAAAAAAGCTATTCTGCCAAAAATGAAGTTTAGCACAGACATCATCAATATCTGCGCAACTAAAAATGTAGACAATATTGAAATTAAATTCAACATAATTATTTAGCTAAATCTCGATTGTTTGAAAATTGTTTCGTCAATTTTATAAGGTCTTCGGGTGTTTTGATTTCTAAAGATTTCGCACTATTAATCAACCTTTCTTTCATTGCTCGATCTTGTTGTTTATCAAGATAGTCACTTACAACTTTTACTATTCCGTCTGTAGACAAATCAAGATTAAATCCTTCGGTTTCTACCTTTAAACCACCTCCATTAATACCGATAACAATTATACCTAAAAGTAATAAATTTTTTCCCGATTTTGATAAAAACTGCATTTTACCTTGGGAGTTAACATTGATTTTAACATCAATATCCGATATGTCAAAGTCTAAATGATATTCTTTTATAAAGCCATCAACCAAATTTAATAAGTCACTACCAAAGAAAAGTAAATCTGTTGCTTTAATATTGGTTTCTTTATTTACATTGAGCACCAAATTAATCTCATCACCTATTTTATAGAAATCGCCTAAAGAACGCTCGATGATGTTAGCATAAGTGGTAATATTATTAATAGCCTGATGCGCTTGGAATGTTTTATATAAATATGGGTCTAAATTTTTTCTTGTAAACGTTTTAATCCATTTTACCGATTTTCTTTTTGTATAATCGCATTTCGTTGAATTAAACAAATTTTCAGACTGTACTAAGATATTGGTATCGGTTATTTCACCCATTGAAATATAATCGGAGTTTTCCGAAGGAATAACAACAATATCGCCAGCTTTTACATCATAAATAAATTTCAGAATTTGATTCGTGATGAGCCCATATTGTTTATCTGGATATTGCTTTGCAACAAAATCTTTTAATTGGTTTTTAAAATCTAAATCCGACGATGATTTCGCCTTAATGTCATTAACTGTTTTTAAAGTAACTTCCTCATAACCTAAAGCAACAAAATTAAAGTTGTTGAAACTTTCAAAATAATCACCTGCTTCAGTCCTAATTAACCAATATTTTTTTTCTGAAGAAACACTAACAATCTCAGATATTAAATTGGTAATTTGTTCTTTTATATTGGTCATCAGGATATTATTTAGTTGGTTATAATGGCTAAGATTTGCGAGCGCAAATGTAATAGAAAATTATTTGTCAACTAAGCCAAAATTAATCCCATCAATAAACGTTTTTACAAAATCAATAATTCTGTTCGTTATTCTTTTTCCGATGGTATCACGATACAGGATGCTAGGTTGCGTTTCAAGGGCATCAATGACTTCTTCTTCGTTTGGTTTTCGTTCGGTGAAGAGGTAGTCGCTTATTATGGTTTCGACTTTTTCTTTATCCAAGTTTTCATCAAGACAAAGATTTTCTAATGCTTTTTTTGTTTCGATGTCCCAAAAGGAATTGAATTCATTTTGTATGTTGTCTTCGTCCTGAATTAACGGCAGGTTTTCCTGAATGAATTTTTCAATCAGTTCCTTTTTGCTTCTCAGCTGGGTTTCTCCGGCCAAAGCATCAACAATCTCTTTTTTCTTTTTCTCCCTGTCGGAACCAGTGGCATTTTTCAGATTGGCCAAAAGCTTGAGAATGTATGTCACATTTATTTCGTCGCGGTGAATCAATTCTAATTCGAAATCAATTTCATCGATGACCGAAACGCTTTCTTTTTGGGTATCACTTTTTATTTTTTGGTATAGGTCAAGGTATTTGCCTTTGTAATCGTCAAATTCCTGACCGTTCATATAGGTGTCCTCGAAAGTGAAATCGGAGAAAGAGGCCAAGACGTTTTTTAGACGAATGATTTCACGGAATGCTTTTGCAAAGTTCAATTCTTCTTCCTCGCTTTCCAAATCATTTACACTGTCTACAGTCGGAGCAATGGCCATTAAGGTTTTGTACGCCTTATTGAACATCTTTAGATATTCCTCATACGGCTTTATAATAATTGTTTCTAACGCATTTTTATTGGAGAACAAGGCTACGGCATCGTCGGTCGCTTTTTTGAGATTTCGGAATACTACAACATTCCCTTGGGATTTTTTCTCGTCCAAAATTCTGTTGGTCCTGGAATAAGCCTGAATGAGTCCGTGGTATTTTAAATTCTTGTCCACATAAAGTGTGTTCAATGATTTACTGTCAAATCCAGTAAGAAACATATTGACCACCAAAAGGATGTCAATCTTTTTCTCTTTTACTTTTTTAGAAATGTCCTTTTTATAATTCAGGAATGTTTCTCCGTCTTTCAAACTATGCCCGGTTTTGAAAGTTGCATTGAAGTCATTGATGTATTCTTCTAACTTATCTCTTCGCATTACAGCCATACCGTAAGGAATAGTTGGTTCTGCAGCGATGTCGAATTCCGGTTCTTCAATATTTCCGGTTACTTCGCTTTCGTCTTCATTGGCAGCGAAGGTAAAAATGGTTGCGATATTGAGATTGTGTTTGCCTTCCTGTTTTTTACGTTTGAAGAGTTCGTAGTACTGAATCAATTGATCTACGCTGCTCACACAAAACATAGCTGTATATGAACGGCTGTGTGTTTTTCGGGGATGATTGTTTATGATATAATCGGTTATGGCTTCCAGACGTTTTGGGGCTTCCATCAATTCCCTAGTGTCTATGGCTTCTACTTCAATATCAATATTGGTTTTAGAATTTTCGTTTTTCTTGTATCGACCAATATATTCGATTGAAAACTTCAATACATTTTCGTCACGGATGGCATCTGTAATCACGTATTTGTGCAGACAATCTTGGAATAATGATGCTGTTGTTTGCTTTTTACTTTTTTTGGACACCGCATTTTCGGCAAATATGGGTGTTCCGGTAAAACCAAACAATTGATGGTTCTTGAAGAATTGGGTGATTTTTTGATGGGTATCGCCAAACTGGCTTCTATGACATTCATCGAAAATGAAAACTATCTTTTTGTCCTGAAGCTGTTTCATCTTGTCGTTGAAACGAGCTTTTGAAATGGCGGTGTTCAGCTTTTGGATGGTGGTAACGATCAAAGGCGTGTCGTCTAAAAACTGTTCGACCAGCATTTTTGTATTGTCGGTACCGTCGATACTGTCTTTCTTGAAAGCATTGAACTCCTTTACAGTTTGATCGTCGAGATCCTGACGGTCGACCACAAAAACCACTTTATGAACTTTAGGGTTATTGGTTAATATCTGACTTGCTTTGAAAGAAGTCAATGTTTTTCCGGAACCGGTAGTGTGCCAAACATAGCCGTTTTTGGTGCTGTTTTTTACCCGTTCAATAATTTGCTCAACTGCATAGTATTGATAAGGACGCATCACCATAGGGATACTGTCGCTTTCGTGGAGTACGATATATTTAGTAATGATTTTGGCAATATGACAAGGATCTAAAAACCTTGTCGCAAATTGTTCTAATTGCGTGATGTTTTTGTTGGTTTCGTCACTCCAAAAGAAAGTCTGTTTGAACGATTGCTTTGGGTTGTTGGCGTAATATTTTGTGTTTACACCGTTGGAGATAACGAATACCTGAACGTACTGAAATAAACCATTGGCTGCACTGTAACTTTCTTTGTGGTAGCGGTTGATCTGATTGAAAGCTTCTTTCAACTCGATACCTCTACGCTTTAATTCTATCTGAACCAAAGGCAATCCATTAATCAAAAGCGTGACATCGTATCTTGTTTCTCGTTTGCCGGTAATGGTTATTTGATTTGAAACCTGGAATTCGTTTTGGCACCAAAAATCCTGATTGACAAACTGCACATAGGAAGTGGTATTGTCATCCCGTTTGAGTCCGTAACTGTCTCGCAGGGTTTTGGCTTTATCGAAAATATTCCCTTTGCTTAAATGAATCAGGATTTTATTGAATTCGGCATCGGAAAAGGTTGTTTTGTTGTGCTTTTCCAATTGCGATTTCAGATTGGCATACAATCCTTTTTCGTCCTTGATAGTGACGTATTGATGGCCTAAGTCCTGTAATTGCTTTATCAGGTTATTTTCGAGTACTTGTTCGGGTTGTGATGTCATTGTTGACTAAAATCGTTTATAAAAAATATCTATTGATTAAGCTATCAAAATTGTCAACTAAACTCCACTCGTGGTCTCCAAAACCAGACATGACATCTCCTTTTCCTCTTTTTAGAGTTCCGATAGTTAGTTTCCCATTAATAAAAGAAGGAATTAGTGATATTGACTCAACTAAAGTTGCTGCATTATCATTGAATGGGTCTGTAAATGCTAAATGAGCGCTAGCTTTGTTTCTAAAATATTTAATGGGAGTGAGTTCCGGAATAGAATCAATATAATCTTTTTGATACTTTTTTAAATCTTTGCGCACTCCATTGTCTTCACTTAGTTTCTCCGGTTGAATTCCTTTTTCATTTAAGAATTTCACTAATCCACAACAATTGGCAAAATTCATCAAATTGATAGAATACCAATGCATTAAATTTATTCCCATTGCGTCAGCCCTATTTAATTTTCCGCTAATAGATAAAGAAGAAGTCTTGAAAATTTCTATTTGCTCTGGACTTAAATCAGGGTTAGCAATTTGATGATAATTTTCCTGAAGATTTTTCATGTCATTATAAGTCATAAAGATACCTTCCTTTAAATGCAAAATGGAATGATAATTAACAAGCGGAGTGCCTTGATGTATTTCAATATTTTCGATAAAATCTAGTTTCATATAATTACCTTAATGTGCTGTGATATTACAAACTTCTTAAAGTTGGATACAAGGCTTTTTATTTCCAAATGTCTTCGTTTTCCAGCCTAATCTGTTTGTTTTGAGTTTGATAAAAATTGTAACTTATAAAAAGAAAAGACCTCCCAAGTGTGCATCCAAGAGAGGCAAGGGAGGTGTATTGTTTTTTTTAAACTATTAATACAGTTTTTTGTCTATGCTTGTTTGTATTGCAAACTGATTATTCTCGTGACTTATTCTTCCAAGTAGGATGGCAGGATGAATTTTATTTTCCTTTGCCAATTCAACTATTTTGTTGTCAGGTATCACCCCTTGATTTTTTATCCTTGCCCAAACAGCTTGAGGTATTAAGCTCTCTGTAGCATAGTTATCCGCTTCGGTTTCGATTGTTTCAAGATGTGAGTTTTTTGTTGTCAAATCAAAGAATTGCTGTTCTTTATCTCCTTTTAAATGGAGGAAAATATGACCGATTTCGTGCATTAAGGTAAATGCCAAATTATCAATTCGGCTGTGTCTTAATGTTAGCGCAATTGCCGGATTATCCTGTGACCAAAAAGTATATCCATCGACAGGGGTTTTCTCTAATTTTTCGACCAAAACGAACTTAATACCATAATCATTCAGAATTGTTTTTACTGTAGAAACAGTATCCTTATTCTCAAAGAAAACAGAATTTAATTCTTCAACCAAGTTTGGGATTTTTTCCGGGATGAAAGCATTTACAACTTGTTTGTTTGCTTCATACTTGGCCACAACATTCCAAGCTAAAACGTTTCTTTCGTCGATTTTCAGTTTATCTGATTTTCTAAAAAGAGAATACTTTTGTTTTGCCGACAAACCAACCAATTCATCAACGCTATTTATGTTGTAAACCTCTTTGATTTTTGCAATGTCGTCTACCAAATTATCTACAAAATAGCCTATTTTTTTAAAGTAATTTACAGGAACGTATTGTTTAATAATTTTCCAAAGATCGATGTTTGTTTGTTTTTGAATGTTTTTCTCTTTGATTCTAGCCAAATCAATTTCGTATTGCGATTGAAAACGCATCCAATAATCTGCAGGAATTTCTAAAGCACTTTCCAATAGAATAGCTAAATCGGCAGTTATGGGTCTTTTGCCTTTTAGTATTTCATTTAGCATTGTGCGTTGCATTCCCATTTCAACAGCAAAATCTTTTTGATTAATTTCTCTTGCCTCCAACTCGTCTTTTAATAAAGTACCAGGGTGAGTTGCTTCGAATGGTATATTGATATCTGTATTTTTCATTATGTTTTCTATTTGTAGTGATTGCTTAATTCAATTATAGAACAAATCGTAATAGTATTTGGGTCTTCGCCCTCAACTGATGTTCTAAATTCAATTCTGTACTGGTCGTTGACTCTAACTGATTCAAGACCTTTTTTATTACCACTTAATTTTTCATAATTCAAACTTCTTATGGGAAACAAGTCTTCAACACGGGTTGCAGGTCTTAATCTATCTATTGTTTGCCTGTAATTCCTTACTACTTGGGGTTGAAATCTGTATTTTTTATTTTTAGCTTTTCCTTCGGTATAAAGTTCTTCTAAATATTCTTTTTCAAATTTAATTACCATAGGCTGGCTTTTATATGATGCAAAGGTATGATTTAATATAATATTAGTCACTAAAAAAGTGACTTTTTGTTTAGTTTAGCAAAACATTTGTTGCAACAATCCTTTTTTGAACACCGTGGTTTTCTCCAATTGCACCGCTACCTGGTTGATTTTATCATCAATAGCCGATAGAAAATTGGCGATTTTGGTTTGTTCTTCGAGTACAGGAATTTTAACTAAACATTCTCCGATTTCCCCTAAATTAATTTTTTGCGGGAAAGCAACATGAATTGTTCTTTTCCATAATTCTGTTTGAAAAAAATCGGTATTTATAAAATGACATAAATATTCATTATTGATATTTTCTGATTGTTTAATTAAGGCTAAACTCACATAAAATGAAGCTTTAACATCCCAATTAATATATTTTGCCACGCCAATACTTCCTATTCTTGTCATAAGAATATCTCCTTTTTCAAGTTTTACCCTTTTATTCTCTTTTTCGAAAACTTCCTCAGTAATAAATTTTGTCTTTGTAAATTGATTAGCTGTTACGTGCTCTACACTAAAAAAAGGAATTCCTTGTTCAACATAATCGGGAGTTTGATGTGTCCCGTCATATATTTTTGAAACATTACTAATTTTTTTAGTTTTCCATTCCGGAAACTTGTTCCCGTCATCGTCCTTAAACCTCAGCTCTTGATTGAAGATTTTCTCCATAACGCCTTTTTTGTATTGTTCCAAAAGGGTTTTCTTTTTGGTGAGTTGCTTGGTTTTGTCATCGACTGCTGTGAGGAATGAGGCGATTTTTTGTTGTTCTTCAACTTGAGGAACAATCGTTTTAATTTTAGCTAACCTAGTTGTTGAAAGACTTAAGACTTTTGTTCCTTGGGCAATAAGCTTAATTTGTTTTCTGACTAAATTTGATTTCATTAAATAACCACCAAATCCTAAAGACATTTCCTTGTTATCAGGTCTTGCCAAAAAAGTATGTAAGCCAGCTAAAATCATCTCATTGTTTGCATCGACAATCTCAATAGACTTACCGATATCTTCATAATCTTCGGAGGCATCCGCAATAATCAAATCACCATTCTTACAATAATTATCTTGTGCGATTCTTGACAAATCAACATCACCGTTTATAAAGGGAACTTTCTCGGTCCCAATTTTAAATACTGTACTAAACTCTTTATGAATATCTCCGTAATGAATATTTTTAACAAAACCACTTTCATAATTCAGTTTTTCTCTTGAAAGTGAATTTGTTGTTCGGAATGTATATATATCTTCAAATAAATTTAAAGTCCAATTTCCTTCAAACTCTGGAAACCTCAACTTTGGTTGTAATTTTTCCATATTAAAAAGGAGTTGAAATGTTCAGTTGGTTGCAAAAATCAGCAATAAGCAAATCTGTTGTTGCCATATCCTTGTCTAAAGCTTTGATTTCAGAAGCTACAACTTCAAGATCGATGCTTTCGGCTTCTTCAAATGTATCCACATAACGAGGGATATTCAGATTATAATCATTGTCCTTTACTTCCTGGAGCGTAGCACGGTGGCTGTATTTTTCTTCTTCTAAACGATTGCGGTAAGTATCTACAATTTTGTCGATGTGTACAGGCAACAGAACATTTTGGGTTTTTACTTTTTCAAAATGATTGCTTGCGTCAATAAACAGAACGTCTTCATCAGCTTCCCTGCATTTCTTGAATACCAAAATACAGGTAGGAATACTTGTACCGTAAAAAATATTTGCCGGCAAACCAATCACGGCATCAAGATAATTACGATCTTCAATCAGGTATTTACGGATATGGCCTTCTGCAGCACCACGGAACAAAACACCGTGAGGCAACACAATTGCCATAATACCGTTGTCATCTAAATGATGGATCATGTGTTGTACAAAGGCAAAATCTGCTTTACCCTTTGGCGCCAATTTGCCGTATTGACTGAAACGGTCGTCGGAAGCAAAGAGTGGTTTAGCACTCCATTGAGCCGAAAACGGAGGATTTGCCACAATGGCCTCAGCTCGTAAGTCTTCGTGTAAATCGTCTTCGAGCGTATCGCCTTGCTTGATGTCGAACTTAGTGAAATGAACATCATGCAAAATCATGTTCATACGCGCTAAGTTGTAAGTGGTTCGGTTTAATTCCTGACCGTAAAAATAACCCACATCATCTACTTCTTTGGCTACACGAAGCAATAAAGAACCACTTCCACAAGTTGGATCATAAACCGATTTCAGACGTTTTTTACGGGTGGTAACCAATTTTGCCAAAATGGAAGAAACTTGTTGAGGTGTGTAAAACTCACCCGCTTTTTTTCCGGCTCCGGCAGCAAATTCTCCAATCAAATATTCATAGGCATCGCCCAGAACATCGGCATTGGTGTCCTGCAATTGGAAATCGATTTTGTTGAGTGCGTTGAGTATCTTGGCAATGATTTCATTTTTGGCTTTTACCGTTTTACCCAATTTTGAGGAGTTCAAATCTAAGTCTTCGAACAAACGCACGAAATCGTCTTCGCTATCGGTACCCATAGTACTTTGCTCGATATTGTTGAGAATTCGTTCTAAATCTTCCAGGATAAAATACTGCGTAGCTTCGTCGTTCTCATTGGTTTCAGCATCGACAAGGTTATTTCCTTTTTGGGCTATGCTTTCAAACAGTTCTGACGGTTTCAGGAAATAGCCCAATTTTTTGATACAGGCTTTTTTTACCGCATCGATGTAAAGTTGGTCGTTATCGTTGTTCTCGTTCAGATTTTCGAATTTGATATTATCTGGTTCGAGAATTTCGTTTGCGTAGATATGCAGTTTTTCCGAAAGATATTTGAAGAAAATAAATCCAAGGATGTAGTTTCTGTAATCGTCGGCATCCATTTTGCCTCTTAGTAAATTGGCGATAGCCCAAAGTTGTTGTTCTAATAGTTTCTTTTGTTCTTCAGACATTATTTTGAATGTGGATGTTTAAAATTGATGTAATATTATTTTCAAAGATTTGATTTTGAAAACACGTACAATGATACGAAAATGTTAAAGAAGATTCAAAGACACAGGGTAGCAGAGTTTCAAAGTTTGAAACGCAGCTTATCTTTTGTCCTTTGTGTTTTTATCGAAAGCGATGAGGTTTAACATCTGTCGCATGCGGGAACGGACACGATTTCCGTAGGCATTTTCGATTTCGGTAGCAGACAAGTTTGTCGTGATATGGGTTTGGATTTTCCGAGCCATAAAAAGGTCGTATCTGGAAAGAATTATCTCAGCCATTACATTACACTCGTTTCCGAAGTATTTGAGGTTTTTTTCGACTCCTAAATCATCGAAGCAGTAATTTTTGTATTCACTGTGGGAATTCTGACCGCGACTGTAGCGATGAATCACCTCGTAACCGTCTTTGATAAATTCGAAACTAACGTCCCGGCAAGTTTTGACAAAAAACTTATTGTGCGGTTGAGATACATACCTCATCAGGTGCATAAGTGAGGTTTTTCCACTTCCTACAGGACCCGAAAGCAAAATTCCTTTTGTAAGGTCAATATCAAATTTGGCAGCCGTATTTGCATCTTTCATAAAATAGCAAATCAGCTTAGTGATATTCTGAATATCCTCTTCGTGGAAACGGAAATTTTCTCCGAAATCTTTTTTGCCTTTCTGTTCCAACCAGCTGATGGCGTCCGGATAATTGAATTTAGTGTTGTTCATGGTTTTTTGTTGTTGGTTATAAGAAGCCGCCCTTCGACTGCGCTCAGGATGACATTCAGCTTAAAGCGGTTCTGAATAGTCTTTGTCGTTGTTGGTTTGCAAATGTTGGGCGCGGTCGTTTTCTTTAGTGTTTGTATTTCTGGGAGTGTTCATTGCAAACTTGTTTGTGTTGAGCATCCAATTTCTCGCAGAAGCTTTCCAGTCTTCCATTTTGGTTTTCCCTCCAATAAGCCAACCGTTGCTGGAGTAGTAATTGAAAAACCTTTCGGCTTCGAATTCGGAGTTCTTTTGAAATTCAAAATATTCTTTGACCAATTCTAAACTTGGTTTTGATTCACCGGTAGGAAATGATTCCGGAGCCGATTTGATTCTTTCTTTTTTTTTCGCGGAACTTTTTTTTTCTTTTTTTGGAAATTTGCCGATTAATGGATCTGATGATTCATTTTCTGAATCTTGAACTTGTTCAAAATTTGAATTGGTATTTTTAAAATCAAATTCTTCTTTTTCTCTATATATATCTTTATTGTTTATATATGTTTTATTATTATATATAGGGAGTTCATTCGTTAGTTCATTTTTTGACTTGTTTAATTTTTGAACAGGTTCATTTTTTGAATTGGTTGACAGTTCGTTTTTTACCGATTTAGCTTTTATCCCAAGTGTTAGATCGACCACATTGATGGAAGTGCCGGAATATCGATTGTATGAAGGCGAATATTCTAAATAACCCAGTCTTACCAAATCCCTCATGCGTTTATGGTAAGTTGCATAAGAAGCTATTTTACTAGCTCTCATGACTTCATTTCTAGAAATATTCACAGGGTTTTTGAAACGGTTTACATTCCAATACTGAAAAATGGTGATATAAAGGCTTATGTGCGATGTGTTTATAGTGTCATCAACAGCAATGTGATTGAAAAAGGCGGTTAGGTGTTTGATGTAATTCATTTTTGTGAGATGTGAGATGTGAAAAGGTGGTAGTTTATTTATTGAGTATTTTTAGGATGTCTTCGTGTTTGTAATAGTAAATACTGCCTATTTGAGCATAATTGAGAGTTCCGTTGATGCGCAGGGTTTGCAGGGTTCCATTTGATATTTTAAGAATTTTACGGACTTCGTGAGATCTGAGCCATTCTTTGGATATTGACTCTGTTTTGTATCCCAGAATTTCTTTGAATTCCTGAATAAGGTGGTTTCTGAACTCAAGCAAATCACCTTTTGTGATGAGTTGTGAGTAGAGTTGGTGGTTTTTCGTTTCCATTATTTTGTTTTTAACATTTGTGTTGCAAATAAAATAAAGGACGAAATAGAAAACAGCCAAGTTGGTTGCTGGTTGGTAGCTTTTTTGAAGCAAAAAAAGCTGAAATACTTAATATAATTACTTGATATTAATAGGGTTGTGATTCTTGATTTTTTTTTCAATTTATTCAATAACTCTATTGCTGAATTTCATCTTCTGAAATAGGATTTGTTTTTTGTGGCTTAAAATTGAAGTGTTTGCCAAATTATCGGTGATTATTGATGCGCTTTGAATAAAATAAATCCGAAAATAAAAAACAACCAAGTTGGTTGTTACTTGGTTGTTTTTTTCGGACTTAAAAATGATTTTATTTTTTATAATTTACTGACTGTAAAAGTCCTATTCGTAAATCTTGGCCGATAAATATTTTTTCAAACTATCAATAAACTTTGTTGTTGATTTTCTGTCTTTAATGGCAGATTTGGTTCTGTAGAATTTACCTAAGTTAATATTGAACAACTTCTCAAATCCTCTTGTGATTTCTGCAATTCCGGCAGTACCAAAGTTAATTACACCGGCATAATGCAGTGCGTAAATCAATTCGATTAAATCTGATTTGTTCCCTGTCCATTTCAAATTATTGTCCTCAAACGTTGAGGTTTCAGGAAAGGACTTTACTTCGTTTATATACTTGATTTTGTTTTCGATATAATGCTGAAGCATATCATTGGCCAAAACTTTTGCTACCGAGTTGTCGTGACTGGTAGAGAATCGATGATCCATATCGAAATAAGCCGGATCAACATTAGGACAAACATCATCGTAGCATCTTGTGAAAATACTTTTATCCAGATATTCGTTGTTGTGTCTGTAGTACAGGTAAAAATCGGCATCTTCAGTGAAAGAAATATTCAGTTTCAGCAATTGATTATTGAAAAAGTTGATTTTAACCTCATTACTTCCAATAGGGGTTAATTTTTCCAACTTCATTACTTTTTTGAAGTAGATTAATTTGGAAGTAAACTTTGGTTTGAGGTGCTTAAAGAAATGAATTTCTTCTTCCTGATTCTCAAATGAATTTTCCAAAACGTAGGCTTTTACCTGTTCTGTATGAGACAAAATTTCACTGATTGAATTACCGCATAATTCGATTGTATCATCGTAATCGTAGCTAATTTGATTTAACTTTTCTTCTAATTCATACAGAATGGTTCTAATGTGATTGTTCATCATTAAGGGTTTTAAAAATTTGACTTTAATTATTTTTTTTAAAAAAAGCCGCGAAAATAAATCTTAAATAATGAATAAAAAACCGGCTAAAACATTGTGTTTTCAGTCGGTTTTTCATAATAACTACATTGATTTCTGTTCCGGTTCTTTGGTTGGAATTAGCGAGAATTTGTCTTTCAGAATCTTCATGTCATCACTCACTTTTTTATCCAGGACTTTTGCATAATGTTGGGTGGTGCGCAAGTTTTTATGTCCTAACATTTTGCTAACACTTTCAATGGGAACTCCATTGGTTAATGTTACCGTTGTTGCGAAAGTGTGTCGAGCTATGTGAAAGGTCAGCTCTTTATCGATTTTGCAAATAGTTGCGATTTCTTTCAGATAGGAATTCATTCTCTGATTGCTGAATATCGGGAGTAGTTTTTCCTGATTCTTGGCCTGTGGATGGTTTTCGTATTTATCAATAATCATCTGCGTTACCGGAAGCACTGGGATTTTGGAAGCAGTCTCCGTTTTTTGTCGGTGGGTATAAATCCACTTGTCGCCGTCAATACCAATACTGATATGGGATTTTGTCAGGTTTTTGACATCGGCGTAGGCTAAGCCTGTAAAGCAACTGAAAAGGAATATGTCACGCACCAATGAGAGTCGGTCTATCTCTAAGTCTTTGTTGATGATGTTTTGGATTTCTTTTTCGGTCAAATACACTCTTTCCACTTCTTTTACTTTCGACTTATAATTTGCAAACGGGTTTTTCTCCAGCCAACCGTTATCTATGCAGATTTTGATGATTTTGTGGAAGTTCTTAATGTATTTTACTGCAGTGTTGTTTGCACAACTTCGAACGCTTCGCAAATAGAATTCGTAGTCGGTAATGAATGCGTGGTCTATCTTGGTAATATCTATATCCGAAACATTGTATTTCCATTCCAAAAAATCTGTTGTATGCTTTAGAGAAGTGATGTAGCGATCCAATGTTCCCTGGGCAAACTCTTTCCCTATCAATTCCTTGATTTTGTTGTTGTGGTCCTTGAAGATAGGAATAAGGGTACGGATATTTTTATTAATTCCGAGGAGTTCGCTTTTTAAGTTTTCAGAGGTTATCTCGATATCGTTTTTGTACAGTCTTTTTTCAGCATCAAAAATTCCGTTTCTTATATTTTCAAGATGTTTATTTATTGAACGGGCTTCCTCGGTATTCCCTCTGACTTTCGCTCCTTCAACAGACCATTTTTCGGGATTAATGAATTTGTTGCTGCTGAACTCAAATCGCTTTGCTTTTATCGTTACTCGTACGTAAATAGGGCAGATACCGTCATTATTGACTTTTGCTCTCTTGATATAAAAGAGAACTGAAACAGGAGTATTCATGGTTGGTAACCTTTAAGTTAATTATTAAATCTAAAAATTAACAAAGCGTCAAACAAGATGTTCATTCATTGAACATGTGAAGTTCAAAATTTGAATTGGTCAAGTTTAAAAAATGAACATGTTCATTTTTT
>CAZWAF010000053.1:0-17775 GCA_964631795.1 uncultured Flavobacterium sp.
TTTTCACATAGTTTGGCTATGTGAGAAATAATATTATTCCCTAGTCAATTCTTTGACCATAATTTATTTCTATGTGCCTATGTGTTTAATTTTAAAATTGATTTACAGGTAGTTATTAATCGAACTCAGGTTTCTAATATAAGCATTCAGGTTTATTTTCTATTGAGTTTTTTCAGTTCCTTATCAAAATCTGAAACTATTCTTTGAGTTTTATTAAAGACCTCGTACTCATTAATTGCTTTCTTGTCAGCCTGAATTTTGGATATTTTGCCCTTGCCTTCCAGAATTTTATAATCATTAAAAGTCAGGAATTTATTAACGCTTTCTGCCAGTTGTTCCATAGTAAAGGTGTTTTGTCTTTCAATTAAGCCTTCTATGTAATCGAAATAGGAAGTCACTGTTCTTTCAAGTTGCTTTATTTCTTTTTCTTCCAGATAATTTTTGGCGACAATCACATCCTGTTTCAGTATTCTTCCGTCAGGGCTGTTCTTCCAGGTTGTCAACCCCATATTTTCTTTGTCTTTATCGGCAGTGATGTAGATGATTTCGGCTGCGGTTTTTCCGGTAATGGCAAAATGAAATTTATTCTGTACAGCAGCAAAGAAGTTTTTGGTTATTTCAGAATTCTTATCATAATCGATACTGCATTCTGCAAAAATATCGGTTATCTGCTGATAGATTCTTCTTTCGCTGGCACGGATGGATCGAACCCTTTGAAGCAACTCCCTAAAGTAATCTTTGCCAAACATAGATTGTCCTTGCTTTAATCTGTCGTCATCAAGCACAAAACCTTTGATGATGTATTCTTTAAGTGTTTTGGTAGCCCAGATCCTGAACTGCGTGGCTTTTGTAGAATTGACCCTGTAGCCAACAGAAATGATGGCGTCAAGGTTGTAATATTCTATTTCTCTACTAACTTCTCTTGTCCCTTCTGTTTGAACTGTTCGGAAATTCCGAACAGTTGAACTTCTGTCCAATTCTTTAGTTTCAAAAATATTAAATAAATGTTCGCTAATGGTTGATTTTACGACTCCAAATAATTCAGCAATAGATTTTTGAGTTAGCCAAATTGTTTCGTTTTGCAGTAAAACATCAACTCTTACTTCCCCGTTTGGATTAGTGTATAAAATGAATTTGTTCAAACTCTCTTCCATAATTTTTTGATAGACTAAGTATTCAAAAATAAAAAATCCCAGATTCAAAGTATTAATTTAAATCTGGGATTTTAATATTGATTCTGTCCCGAATTTCGGGATAAGAAAACTATTCTTTTGTTTCGTCTTCTTTTTTCATGGCTGGTTGATCGTCTTTAGCAGCGTTTTTGAATTCTTTAATTCCGCTACCCAAACCTTTCATCAATTCAGGAATTTTTTTACCTCCAAACATTAATAAAATCACTGCAATAATTAAAATTATTTCTGTAGCTCCTAATCCTCCCATAAATATAGTCAATAAGTTCATAAATACGAATTCTAAATCGGCTACAAATGTAAATAGAAATTGAATACGTTTTATTTACCCCCGAAATATTTATAGTTAAATTACGTTAATATTTCATTTTAACCGGAATTTTAATTAACTAAATGGAAAATACAGTGTTTTATAGCGACTATTAAATGTTTACATTTGTTCGGTCTTCGGTTTTGCCGAAAATTAATTAAACGTCAGAATTACCAATGTCTATAAAATCATTTGCGGCCAAATTGTTTGCCGGATATATTCATCAAAAAAATCAAAAATGGATTAATAATCCGGTAAAAACCCAACAACGTGTTTTTCAGGATTTAATAAATCAGGCTAAGAACACTCAATTTGGAAAAGATCATCATTTTGAAAACATAAAAACCTTTCAAGATTTTGCAAAGCAGGTTCCGGTTAGGGATTATGAAGAATTGAAAATTTATGTGGACAGGGTGGTAAAAGGGGAGGAGAATGTACTCTGGAAAGGAAAACCTATTTATTTTGCCAAAACTTCGGGAACTACTTCGGGTGCCAAATATATTCCGTTAACAAAAGAATCTATGCCTTATCATATTGAAGCGGCTCGAAATGCCATTTTGAGTTATGTTCACGAAACCAAAAAGTCTGATTTTGTTGATGGCAAAATGATTTTCTTACAAGGAAGTCCGGTTTTGGAAGAAAAAAACGGAATCCAATTGGGACGATTATCCGGAATCGTTGCACATTATGTGCCTAAATATCTGCAAAAAAACCGAATGCCTTCCTGGGAAACCAACTGCATTGAGGATTGGGAAACAAAGGTTGAAGCCATAGTCGATGAAACTATCAACGAAAATATGGCTGTGATTTCGGGAATTCCGTCCTGGGTACAGATGTATTTTGAGAAATTGCAGCAAAGAGGAGGAACCCGAGCCATAGGCGAACTGAGCGAAGCTAAACCGGTGGGTGAAATCTTCAAAAATTTCAATTTATTCATTTACGGAGGCGTCAATTATGAACCGTATCGTGCCAAATTTGAAAATCTTATCGGAAGAAAAGTCGATAGCATAGAACTTTTTCCGGCTTCGGAAGGGTTCTTTGCGTATCAGGATTCACAGAAAGAGAAAGGAATGTTGTTGCTTTTGAATACGGGTATTTTTTATGAGTTTATAAAAAGTGATGAATTCTTTACCGATCCCGATGCTTCGGAACCAAGAAGATATACAATTGGCGAAGTGGAATTAGGCGTGAATTATGTTTTGATTATTTCGACTAATGCCGGGCTTTGGGGTTATAATATTGGCGACACGGTTCAGTTTACTTCTTTGAAACCTTACAGAGTGATTGTTTCAGGCAGGATTAAACATTATATTTCGGCTTTTGGCGAACACGTTATTGGGAAAGAAGTGGAAACCGCTTTGCAAATAGCGGTTGAAAATACCAATGTTCGAATTAATGAATTTACGGTTGCACCACAAATAAATCCAACAGAAGGTTTGCCTTACCATGAATGGTTTATTGAATTTGAAAATGAACCGGATGATTTGGAAGCTTTTGCTTTAAAAATCGACCAGGCTATGCGAAAACAAAATACCTATTACGATGATTTGATAACAGGCCATGTTTTGAGAACCTTGATTATTACAAAAGTGTCGAAAAACGGTTTTCAGGATTATATGAAATCAATAGGAAAATTGGGCGGACAAAATAAGTTACCAAGACTTTCAAACGACAGAAAAATTGCTGATGTATTGGGGAAAAATTAGAAGCAGGAAGCAGGAAGCCAGAAGTTGTAATTCAGTCAGAATTTTAACTTCCATTTCCCATCTTCTTACTTCCGTCCCTTAAAAATAGAATAAAAACATATATTTGTAAAATTAAGATTACAAGTTAAAATGAAGGAATTAAAAAGTACAACACGATCACGGGCGCAGGAATCTTCTGCTGCTATTGAGCGTTTGTATATTACGATGCGCCATCTTTTTAACCGTGGTTTTTATAATCCTTTGGGAGTTACCGGAGATTCGCTCAAAGAAGCGTTGCTTCAGCTTCGTCCTGAGATTTATGGTTCTATAGCCGAAGACAAAGTGGAATTGAAAGGACTTTTGTATGTTATAGAACGACTTCCGGTAGGAATTGAAGAATGCCGGTATATAAATCTGACTTCAGACGAAGGGTATTCTAAGTCGCATTTTGAAGCTATAGTTCCTTTGAAAAGAAAGCGAAATTGCTACAGAATTGACGAGGAGCAAATGAATGTGGAAATAACCAGAGGCCGTTCGGATATTTATGATATTCTTACGCATCTTACTTTTATTTTTATGGAATCGCATAAAATAAAAGACAGGGCACTTCTTGATGAAACAACTGAACTTTCGCGCGATTGGCAAAAACTGGAACAGGCTGTTTTTCAGACAAAAAAATTGAGTTTGATTGACAGGGAAAAAGCAATTTTACACGCTGCCAATGTTTTGGGAAGAACTTTTGAAGAACTTCTTGAAATTTATGATGATTTTGCTTTGGTAAATGCGCCTGATCGTTTTCTGCATGTGGTTTATTGGTTGGGCAAGCTGGCGATAGAAGAATCTACTCAAAACAAGAAACGCGTTATCACTTTCAGTCCTATTTTGAGGGAACGTTTAGGACATCATATTCACGGTGAAATTTGGGCAAATAACATTAAAAGTGTTTTGAAAGAAAATCAGCTTTTGCATCGTCCAATTCATATCATCAGTGCCAATATGCATTCGGTGATGAATTCAATTTTTGCAAAAGAGGTACTGAAAAATCAATATAAAAATGCAGCCTATTTTACCGTTTTTGAAGAATTGAGTAAACCTGTCGCTCAGGATTTGAGAGATAAAGTAACTCAGTTTGCCAAGAAAAACGGAATGATTTCGATTACTGATACTTCGGGAACCAACATAGATGTTCAGATTTTTGATACGGCTAAGATGAATTGGGAAGAAACTTCTTTTTCGGATTCGAAGAATAAAGATGAAAATCCGGTTTTGATAGTTATGGATTATGCTTTTGGCGAGCAAGCCTATGAAACTATAGACGAATTGCTGAAACCTTATAAAAAAGAGTTTTTTCTGAATGTAGAATCTATTTCTATTATGGGAAAAGCCGGAATTCTGGAAGGGAAAAAAGGAGATATCATGATTCCTACAGCTCATATTAATGAAGGAACCGGAGATAATTATCCTTTTCAAAACGAGCTTACAACACAAATGTTTGAAGGAAATAATATGTCGATTTACGGAGGAACTATGGTAACTGTTTTGGGAACTTCTTTGCAAAACAGGGATTTGTTGAAGTTTTTTCACGAATCTACCTGGGGAGTTATAGGCCTTGAAATGGAGGGAGCTTATTATCAAAAAGCGATACAGTCGGCTTCAAAAATCAGAAAAAGTATCAGTCCTGAGTTGAAGTTGAGGTATGCTTATTATGCATCGGACAATCCGTTGGAAACCGGAAGTACACTTGCTTCGGGCGGACTTGGAACTACCGGAGTAAAGCCAACTTATTTAATTACAATTAAAATATTAGAACAAATTTTTAAAATAAAATAACAGAATGAATAAAATGAATCAGCAGAATCAGGAAGTAGATTTGTCATTAATCTTTAATGGATTCAGGAATTTTACAGAGAATATAAAGACTTCTATATTTAGAGGAATTCAGTTTTGTATAAAGAATGCAGTAGTACTTTCTGTTTTGATTGTTTCCGGATTTGCAATTGGAAAATACTTAGATTCTGATAAAAAGTCTTTCAGTAATGAGGTAATTGTTATTCCTAATTTTGAAAGTGTCGATTATTTGTATTCAAAAATCAATTATTTGAATTCAAAAATCAAAGAAAGAGATACTGTTTATTTGAAAAAAGTTGTTGGTATCGAAAAGCCAAAAAACCTTAAAAGCATAAATGTGAAAGCCATAAAGGATATGTTCAGGTTACTTGATGAGGAAAACGGAAAATTAGGTGATAAAGAAAGATTACAGAATATGGATCTTGTTAGTTTGATGGCAAAAGAAGAAAGTACCAAAAAGGTACTTAACGATTCTATGGCCACTAAAAATTATATTTATCATAAAATCTCTTTCGTTACAAAAAAAGCAACAAATGAAAAAGAGATGTGCCAGCCAATATTGAAATATTTGAATAATTCTGATTATTTCAAACAGGTTCAGGAAATGAATAAAAAACACATGGAGCTAACAATTGCTCAGAACGATGTTACTTTAGCTCAAATAGATGCTATTTTGAATGGATTAGGAACCAATCTGAAGAACAAACAAGGAGGCAATTTTATTTATAATAATGAGAGTTTGGAACTGGATAAAGTTTTGGCCAAAAAAATAGAATTGATTAAAACTCAGGGAAAAAACAAAGTAAAACTGCTTAACTACGAGAAAACCATTAAGGACATATCTAAGAATTTGAATCTAAAATCAGACAAACCTTTTAATAAATGGCCGTTATTATTTGTCTTTTTGTTTATTGGTATAAAACTGTTTTTATCTTTTTATAAAAAGCAGTCGTTGAAAGCTAAATTAGCTGAAAATTAGTTTTACAAACAAAAGTCAAAAATAACAAATAAGAACTTGAGTCTGTTTTAACGGTATATCTTACAGAAATAAACAGAAAAATGAAGATGGGAATTAATTTTTATTTATGAAGAAAATACTGTTCGTTTTTGGAACCAGACCTGAAGCGATAAAAATGGCTCCGATTATAAAAGGCTTTCAAAAGGATCCTCTTTTTGAAATCAAGATCTGTGTTACAGCACAACACAGGGAGATGTTGGATCAGGTTTTGGATTTTTTTGGTATTTTTCCTGATTATGATTTGAACATAATGAGCACAAGTCAGGATTTGTATTCTTTGACAAGTGTTATTTTGCTGAAACTCAAAGATGTTCTTGAAGATTTTAAACCCGATTATGTTTTTGTACACGGAGATACCACAACTACCATGGCTGCAAGCATTGCTTCCTTTTATTTTGGATCGAAAGTTTGCCATATTGAAGCAGGACTTAGAACATATAACAAAAAATCGCCATTTCCTGAAGAAGCAAACCGATGTATAACAGGAGTTTTATCAGAATATCATTTTGCTCCAACAGAAACTTCAAAGCAAAATTTATTGAGAGAGAATATTTCTCCGGAAAATATAGTGGTAACAGGAAATACTGTAATTGACGCGCTTTTTGAAAGTATAGATATTATCAAATCAACTTCTTTATCAGATGTTGAAGATTTAAAAAACCGAATAGATTCTTCAAAAAAAATAATCCTGATTACCGGGCACAGAAGAGAAAATCACGGCCAGGGAATTAAAAATATCTGCGAAGCATTACAAATTCTGGCCAAAAGAAATAAAGAGGTACTTATTGTATATCCGGTTCATTTAAATCCGCAAATACTTAATCCGGTCAATGATTTATTAAGAGGAATAGATAACATACTATTAATAGATCCTCTGTCTTATCCGGCGTTTATATGGCTGATGAATCAGGCCCGGATTATTATTACAGATAGTGGTGGAGTACAAGAAGAAGCACCAAGTCTTGGAAAACCGGTTTTGGTAATGCGGGATACTACCGAAAGACCAGAGGCAGTAGCAGCAGGAACCGTGATATTGGTAGGGACAAATGTTGAAAAAATTGTTGATCAAACACAGAATTTACTTGACGACGAAAGCAGTTATGAAAAGATGAGCAAACTGCATAATCCTTATGGAGACGGAATGGCTACTGATAGGATTATCCGGTTTTTGAAGGATAAAATAAAAAATTAAACACGTTTTTGAAGCAGTCAAAAACTCAAAGTGAAGCTCTTAACCTTTTGTTGAATAATTAAAAGGCATATTTTTCACAAAAAATAAATGGAGCTGTATTTCAAATAAACAAATGACAAAAAACTTTCTTAAAAATATATTTCTCAATAATATATCCCAAGGACTACAATTTGGGTCAAGATGGTTGTTGACAATAATTTTGTTAAGAGTGTTGAGCATAGAGATGTTTGCTGTTTTTTCATTCATTTATTCAATCTCGAATATTTTAGTTTCTGTTTTGCCTTTCGGAAGCCAGATTTATCTTATCAACAAATCCGATTTATCATTGTCGGGATTAAAAGAGCTTACAACTTCAATCAGCATTATTATAGTTCTTTTTCTGTTAGCAATGCTTGTTTGTACAGTGTATTTTTTGATTAATCCATCAGACCAATCGGCTGGTTTGATGCCATTGAGTATATTTTTGAGTTTGATTTTGAGTCTGAATGTTATATTTTTTTCTTTCCTGAAAGGTGTTGGCAATTTTTCATTCGAATTAAAAATTTACAGCATATTTTCTCTGCTTATTTTATTATTGGCGGGTTATCTCTATTTCATAGGAACTTTATCTATTTTCACAATCTTATCTTTGTTGATTTTATTGAATAGTCTGATGACTTTTTTTGTATTTCGATTTTCAAAAACTCTTGACATTAAACAACTTTTAGGTCTCATCGATTTCAAAAAAGAAACAATAATCGATGGTTTTTCAAAGCGTATATTTTTTGGGTTGCAGGAACTTGTAACGGCTTCTTATGCTCAGGGAGGAATGTTGATTTTGTTTTACATTATAAGCAACAAAATTTACGGAGAGTACAGAGCCATGCTTATTCTTACAGCTCCGTTTGGATTGGTCAATGTGGCGGTTTCACAGGTATTACTGAGCCATTTGAAAAAGGTTTCTAAAGATAAAATGGGAAAGGTTTTTAGAAAACTTCATTTTCCGTTTGTGGGATTGTTGACCGTTTTTTTGATAGTAATTTATTTTTTCGGAAAACCAATAGTCAAATTAATAACAGGATTAGAATATTCTGAATCAATTCGATTTTCTTACATAGGTGTTCTGTTAATAATTTTTACCAGTTTTGTTTATGCCGGTTATGAAATGCTTTTGGTTGTTATTGATAAGCAAAAACTTAGATTTTATGTAATGTTTTTTGGAGCTGTTATAAATATTCTTTCAATTGTAATGTTGTTGCCTAAATATGGTTTGGAGGGAGCAATATTGACAAACGTTATTTCAAACATTGCCGTTTTTATAGGAATGGTAATTATTACTGAAACAACTTTAAACAAATTAAAATGAAGATAGCGATAGTAACTTCCAGATATCCAAAAGAAAATGAGCCATACAATCACATGTTTGTACATGTGAGAGCTCTTTTTTTGAATAAAATCAGGGAGGAAGTAACGGTTTTTGTTCCTTCAAAAGAAAAAATCAATTATCAAATTGACGGGATTAATGTTGTTTGTGATTTTGCCGAAAATATTGCAAATCAACTGGAAGAATACAATCTTGTTTATCTTCATCTATTGAATGTTTATCCGTTTAGAAAAGATGGCGGAATTGCTGTTTACAAAAAATTACTTCAACTCAATATTCCAACAGTAATGTGCATTCATGGTGCTGAGGTATTGAAATATCCAAAATATTTATATGATTTTTCCTTTACTGTAGAAGGAATAGCAAAAGTTTTGTACAGAAATTTTTGGCATTTTCCAACTATGAAAAAAATAGTAAAAAAGTTGAATACGAAGCCAACAGTTGGTTTCTTATTTCCTTCACAATTTATAAGAAAGGTTACTGAAGAGAATTTTTCACTTGAATTGAATGCTGTTAATATTATTGCCAACGGAATTGATACAGAACTTTTTAAATTCAATGCTGATTTTTCTAAGAGAAATAAAATACTGGTTCTTCGCCCATTTGAAGAGAATAAGGCAATTGATGTTGCTATAAAAACCATGAAGTATTTGCCTGAAAGTTTTACTATGGATATTTATGGTAAAGGAAAATTGCAACAGAAATTGCAAAACCTAATTGATACCGAAAAGTTATCAGAAAGAGTTATTATCAAAAATGGTTTTTTTTCAAGAGACGAATTGCCTGATTTTTTTTCAAATTATGGAATTTTTATGTCAACAACAAAAATAGATACTCAGGGTGTTATTATGTGCGAAGCCATGGCAGCAGGTTTATTAACCTGTAGTAATCCTGTAACAGCCATTCCTGAATTTATAAGTGACGGCGAAACCGGAATATTAGGAGAAACACCTCAGGAAATTGCTCAAAAAATAATTGAGATAACTAACAATTCTGACCTGTATTATAAAATAACTTCACAAGCCAGAAGTTCAATGGAACAGATAGCAGTTGATGTTGTAGGCAAAAAAGAACTTGACGTTTTTAGAAATTTGATCAAAAACAATTAAGCATATTATCTTTATCAGGGAGATTCACAGTTGTTTTCAAAACAACGAAAATAATTAATTCAAAAAGGATGTTATTAAATTTAAAAATCTATTACCAATACATTATTTTCTTGTTATTTGCATTATTACCTGTTGATATGATTAACGGTATTTTGATAGAGAAAGGTATAAATTTGCCAATCTCTATTGGACAGTTGTTCAAATTAACGGTTTTAATTTTACTGTTTGTACGTTTGTATTTTTTACCAAAAACACTCGATTTAATTATGATATTATTCGGATGTTTTTTTCTTAGTTCGGTTGTTCAGTCTGTTTTTACATTAGATTTTACATTTTTGTTTGGCGATTTTATTAAGGTTTCAAAATATTTAACTCCGTTTATAGCTTTTCTTTTCTTTAAAAAACTGGTTGAAGAGCAAGACGAATTTTTGATGAATAAATTATTCAGGTGGATTTCATTTTCCTATTGGGTATTGGCTTTTAATATATTTATAAAATTGTTTCATCTGGGCTATTCAATGTATGAAGGAGATATAGGAACCCGGGGTTTTTTCTATGCAGGAAATGAGGTTTCGGCACTACTTTTAATTTTAGCTTCAATTTTAGCGTTTAAATATTGGGTTATTGAAAATCAAAAATTTAAGTTTCTTTTATTTCTTTTTTTCAATCTTTTCTTAGGAGTTTTAATCAGTTCAAAAACGGGAATATTAGGAATAGCACTGGTTTTCTTACTTATAGTTTCGGATTTGAAGAAAATAAACATCAAACTCAAAACTATTAAAATGATATTGGTTTCGGCAATTATCATTATTCCTTCGGTTCTTTATTTTACCTATAAATCGATTTTAAAATCACCGGTTATGGTTCGATTTGAATATTTTTGGGAAAAACTAGACTTTGTAACATTTATTTTTTCGAGCCGGAATATTTTTGCCGAAAAAATGTTTGGTTTCTATGATGCCGATTTTACTGTTGTTCAGAAGGCAATAGGAGGAGGTCAGTTTTATTATGAATCTAAGTTGGGTCAAATTGTAGAAATAGATATTCTGGATATTTTCTTTGCTTATGGTTATTTGGGAGCGATAATTTTTTGTTTATTTTTAGCACTAACTATAATTTATTCATACTTTCTAAAGCAAAATTCGGTCAATGAATATGCCCGATTGACTTATATAATGTCGATAATGTTATTCTTTGTGTCATCGATTGCCGGACATGTTTTTAATTCAGGAATGGCCGGAATTTTTATTGGATTCCTTTTTTCGTTAATGTTTTACAAAAAAAATGAAGTACAAAATACTATATAGTCTTGCCTTAGTATTTGGAATAGTTTTGCCTGTTTCAATAAAACTGGGAAATGTTGTTTTAGGTATTTTACTGGGAATTATTTTGATGATAATTCTAAAAAAAGGGAAGTATCAATTACAGTTTGACAAAAGGATTCTTTTTTTCTCTACAATTCCTTTCTTTTTATTATTAATTCAGGGACTCTTTATAACCGAAAACCTTTCTCAGGGATTTGGTTTACTGGGTAGGTATGCAACCTATTTATTGGCTCCTGTGTTCTTTTGTTTTTTAGATAAAGAAATAGTAATAAAGACAAAAGAAAATGCGCAAAAAGGGTTGGTTGTGGGTGTAACTTTGGCATCAATTATTCTTTTGACCAATAATTTTATAAAATATTACAGTCATAAACCTCTTTTTTCAATAGACAAAGACCTTTTTAATTATTATCACACTTATTATAATTTCACTGAAATATTAAAAATACATCCAAGCTATTTCGGAATGTATGTTTTGTTGGCGACTGCTATTTCCATCAGTTATGTATTTAATGATAAAAACAGAATTTTCAGAATTTTGTATTTGTTGACAATAGGTATTTATTCAATGGTAATGGTGTTTCTAAACGCAAGAGTTGTTACTGTACTTTTTTTTGTAATTCTGACTGTTTTTATTTTCATTGTTCTAAAAAGAATTGCATTCAGGGACAAAATAGTATTTTCAGTAAGTATTTTAATGATATTGATTTCAACAATTTTGTTTTATAATACTGTAAAAAACACGTACCTGCTTTCCAGATTTACTGATGAATTGAAATGGGAATTGACACCAAATAAAAATAGTATTTACAATGGAAAGACAAGTGCCGATTCCAGAATTGTGCGTTGGAATTCTTCAATTTCCGTAATTCGGGAAAAACCTTTTTTTGGTCATGGATGCGCTATGGAAAAACAGGTTTTGGAGAAACAGTTTTTAAAAGATCAATTGTATTTTTCGGCAAAAAATCAATATGATGCGCATAATCAATATTTGTCATTTGCCATTGAATTTGGAATAACAGGCATTCTATGTTTCTTGGTTTTTCTTTTCTCAAACATTTATTTTTCATTAAAAAGAAAAGATTATATAGCTCTTACTCTTTTTGTAACTCTATTGTCTGTCAGTATTTTTGAAGATGTTTTTAAGAATAATGCAGGAATTATTTTTATTGCGCTTTTTTCTAATCTTTTTTTATATGTAAACCGTCAGGATGAAACTAACTACTAAATCAAATTTAATACTCGTTTATATAGCTGTTTTGTTTTTAGTAGATATTCTAAACAAAAGAACTTTATATTTTTCTGATACAGCTCTTATTTTTATTAAGACAATAAAGATGATTTTTTATATCACTTTTATTATTTTTTTGGCGAAAGAGAAAGATTACCGTTTAATTAAACCGTTGGGAATATTGAGTTCTGTTTTTTTTATAAATCAGGGACTTTTACTAATGACAAATACCGGTTTGGGAGTTTCGGATTTATTGCCAAATATCAGAGAATTGTTTTTATATTGTTTTCCGTTTATTTTTTCTTACACCTTATACAATCAGGAAGATAAAGGTTTTGTAAAAAGACTAACAGTTTTATTTGAAATTATTATCTGGATTGTTCTTATAACCACTATTCTGGGGTTTCTTTTTAATATTGAACTTTTTTTAACCTATGATCAAAACAGGTTTGGTTATATGGGTTTGATGCCTAAATCTATCACAGTTACTTATTTTTATATTGGAGCTCTTATTTATGTTTATTATTCAATGATGAGGTTTAATAAATTAAAAATTTTATTCTTATTGCTGTTATTTACAAGCCTATTGGTAGGAGCCAAAGCAGTTTATTTATTTGTTTTTTTACTTGGAGCCTTTCATTTTACAGATCAGAAATGGTATCTCAATAAGACTTTTTATATTGCAGGAACTATTGTTATTGCAACATTAATATTGTTTAGAGAAAAATGCATGAATTTTTTAAAATCAACTTTTTATATTTTATACGATTTATATCAAAAAGAAGGATTACTGACCGCATTGACTTCGATGCGAAACAAAAATTTCATAACAAATTCAAATAAATATGAACCTTTTTGGGAATGGTACAATTATTTAATTGGCGGAAGAATTGCATCTTTTAATCTATTTGAAATGTCAATCGTAGATTTAACCGTTTTTTTCGGAATTTCCGGAACCGTTTTTTATCTGATAACTATTTATAAACTAACTGTTACTGTCCGTTCTCAAAAATCATCATTTTTTCTGTTTTCAATCTTCTCGCTATTTTTTGTATCTATCTTTGCAGGGCAATTTTTTATTAATATTTCTGCAATTACTTATATAATTATTGTTTTTTTCCTGTTGAATAAAATGATAGATACACCAAATAATAATGAAGTACGAACGAATTAGTCTCTTAGGTACCTATGTTGATAATCTTTCTATGAATGAAACAATCGAGATTATCGAAAATGCCATTCGGGAAAACAAACAAATTCATCAGGCAGATGTTAATGCCGGAAAAATAGTTGCAATGCAAACCGATGAAGCATTAAGAATAAGTGTCAATGAAGCAGATATTATCAATGCTGACGGTCAACCCGTGCTTTGGACAGCACGTTTATTTAATAAACCGCTGAAAGAAAGAGTTTCCGGAGTTGATTTATTTACCAGATTAATCGAAAAAGCACATCAGAAGAATTATAAAATATTTCTTTTAGGAGCAAAACAGGAAGTGGTTGAACTGGTAAATCAGAGAATTTCCAAAGAATATTCACCAGATATAGTTGCCGGTTTTGCAAATGGTTATTTTAAAGAAAATCAGGAAAATGAAATTATAAACCAGATTATTTCCTGTAAACCTCAAATGCTCTTTGTAGCGATGACCTCGCCTTACAAAGAGATTTTCTTGCATAAATATAAAAATGATCTGAAAGATGTAAATTTCATAATGGGTGTTGGTGGTAGTTTTGATGTATATTCCGGAAAAATTAAACGAGCTCCTCTCTGGATGCAGAAAAGCGGATTAGAATGGTTTTTCAGATTCACACAAGATCCTCTAAGAATGTGGAAACGATATTTGATTGGGAATACAAAATTTATATTGTTAGTTTTGAAAGAAAAATTCACCACAAAATAGAACATAAATTAATTATTTAGACGAATTGATATATTTCGCATTTGTTTATATTTGTCTGCAATAATTAAATAAATGAAAAGAATTCTCATTACCGGTGCGGCCGGATTTTTAGGCTCCCACCTGTGTGACCGATTTATAAAAGAAGGCTACCACGTTATTGGCATGGACAATCTGATTACCGGAGATCTAAAAAATATAGAACACCTTTTCAAGCTGGAGCATTTTGAGTTTTACCATCATGACATAACTAAGTTCATTCATGTTCCGGGAGAATTAGATTATATACTTCATTTTGCTTCACCGGCAAGTCCGATTGATTATCTCAAAATTCCAATTCAAACGCTGAAAGTGGGTTCGCTAGGAACTCATAATCTTCTGGGATTGGCCAGAGTAAAAAAAGCACGAATCTTAATCGCATCTACTTCCGAAGTTTACGGAGATCCGTTGGTTCATCCTCAAACCGAAGAATATTACGGAAACGTAAATACAATTGGTCCCCGCGGAGTTTATGACGAAGCCAAGCGTTTTCAGGAATCAATTACTATGGCCTATCACACTTTTCACGGTGTAGAAACCAGAATAGTGCGTATTTTTAATACTTACGGACCAAGAATGCGACTCAATGACGGTCGTGTAATTCCGGCTTTTATAGGGCAAGCTTTGAGAGGAGAAGATTTAACTATTTTTGGAGATGGAATGCAGACTCGTTCTTTCTGTTATGTTGATGACCAGGTTGAGGGAATTTTCAGATTATTGCATTCCGATTATATTTATCCTGTAAATATTGGAAATCCGGATGAAATTACTATCAAAGATTTTGCTGAGGAAATTATTAAACTAACCGGAACTACACAAAAAGTGGTGTACCAACCACTTCCGGTAAATGATCCTTTGCAACGTCAGCCCGATATTACAAAAGCCAAAGAAATATTGGGTTGGGAGCCAACAGTTTCCCGTTCTGAAGGAATGAAAATTACCTACGATTATTTCAAGTCGTTATCAACAGAAGAATTATTAAAAGAAGAACACAAAGATTTTTCAAAGTACATATTTTAGTGAGAAGAACTACAGGCCGATTTTCGGGTTACATAAGACCATTTTTCTATTTGCTGGACTTAACTATAATTAATGTCCTGGCGTGGTTTTTCTTATTCCAGAATTCAAATATTTTCCTGTACCATTTTTTTATTACAATTTCCTGGTTGTTTATTTCCTGGAATATCGACTTTTATGAAGTATATCGCTATACCAAAGTCATTGAAATCCTGAGTAAAATTGCCAAACAATATTCATTATTCATCATTCTGAATTTTGCCTATTTAGGTTATTTTATGGAGTTTTCAGAGCCTTCACAAATGATTAAGTTTGTTACGGTTTCATTATTCTTGATAGCCATAGCAAAGCTTTTTGTTTACTATTTTCTCAGACGATTCCGAGTTATTTTTGGAGGAAATTACAGAAGAGTGGTTATTGTAGGAAAAGACAAAAGCACCAATCAGTTAGTTGAGTTTTTTCAGGATCATCCTGATTATGGATATAAATTGTTGCAGACTTTTGATTTCAAAAAAAATGCAGGTACAAGTATAGATGAGGTTTTTAATTATGTTAAAAAGAACAGCATAGACGAAATTTATTGTTCACTTTCAAGCTTAGGCGAAGGAGACATAACCCGTTTTGTAGATTTTACCGATAATAATCTGAAAGTTTTAAAATTTTTACCCAACAATAAGGATATTCTATCGAAAAATCTTTTGGTAGATTATTATGGTTACATCCCTATTCTTTCTCAAAGAATTATTCCGCTCGATAAGACAATTAACTATATGATGAAAAGAGCTTTTGATGTTGCCTTTTCTCTTCTGGTAATTATTTTTATTTTATCATGGTTGGTACCAATTGTAGGAATATTAATTAAGTTTGAATCCAAAGGACCTGTTTTCTTTAAACAAAAAAGGAATGGTTTGAACAGTAATGAGTTCAATTGTTTTAAATTCAGATCGATGCACTTAAATCCAATTGCAGATTTGACACAAGTTACCAAAAACGATCCCCGTATTACAAAAGTGGGAGCTTTTCTCAGAAAAACCAGTCTGGACGAAATGCCCCAGTTTTTTAATGTTTTCTTAGGAGATATGTCTGTGGTAGGTCCAAGGCCTCACATGATTAGCGAAACCGAACGATTTGCAAAGTTTGTCGATAAGTTTATGGTTCGACATTTTATAAAACCCGGTATTACAGGATTGGCACAAACCAATGGTTTTCGTGGAGAAGTAGAAACCGAATCAGATATTGTGAATCGTGTTAGATATGATATTTATTATATCGAAAACTGGTCTATATTACTCGATTTGAAGATTATTTTTCAAACGATTTTTAATATCCTCAAAGGAGAAGACAAAGCGTACTAATGGATTTGGTTTCTATCATTACTCCGTCGTATAATTCAGAGAAGTATATTTCCGATACAGTACAATCTGTATTAAATCAAACTCATGAAAATTGGGAACTCATTATAGTTGATGACTGTTCATCAGATACTACTGTAGCGGTTATTAAAGAAATTTGTGAGTCTGAGTCCAGAATTAAACTTTTTCCTTTGCAGAAAAATATAGGCCCTGCAAAGTCGAGGAATATTGGTATTGAACATGCTTCTGGGAAATATTTGACTTTTTTAGATGCAGACGATCTTTGGTTTCCTGAATTTATAGAAAATAGTATTTTAAATATAAATAAATCAGGGATTCCTTTTGTGTTTTCTTCTTATAAAAGATCGAATGAAAAATTAGAATTTGTTTATTCGGATTTCATAGTCCCTGAGAAAGTGACATATACAGATATTCTAAAGACAAATTCAATTAGTTGCCTTACAGCTTTTTTGGATATTGAAAGATTAGGAAAGAAGAAGATGCCAAATATTTTGAAGCGTCAAGATATGGGATTATGGCTTCAATATTTGAAAGAAATTCCTTTTGCTCTAGGAATTAAGGAACCAAGAGCGATTTATCGTATTCGACAAAATTCCTTATCAAGAAATAAGAAGAATCTAGTTAAATACCAATGGCAATTTTATCGTGAAGTCGAAAAGTTAAACTTTTTTCAAACGGTTTATTACATGTCACATTGGATGTATAACGGTTTTATGAAGTACCGTGACTAAAGCATCGATTTAAACTGTTTCAATTTCCCTCTTAAACTCCTTTCCAGACTCGATTTTCTGTTAAAAGTAAAATTAAGTCCGCTTTCAAGATAGGTTTCAATTGCTTTCTCAATATTTTGAATCTGAACTATAGTCAATTCAAAATCACTCACATAATCAATTTCAAAAGTACCTGTTTTGGTTTGTTTTATTACAAATTCCTTGATGTTTCCATTATCTTCAATTACACTTTTGGTAACATAATAAAATGTTAATCCGGGTGATTTTTTCCCACTTGGCAAAAGAGCAACATCATTTGTTCTTCCAATTAACTTTTTTAAAATTGGTTTTTTCAGGGTGCTTTTCTCGTCCAAAATTCCAATGTCACCAATTTCATATCTGATAAAAGGATGCGCTTTGTTGTACAAAGAAGTAATCACAATTTTCCCTTCTTTTCCGAGAGGAACAGC
>CAZWAF010000054.1:0-17574 GCA_964631795.1 uncultured Flavobacterium sp.
GGTTTCAAGTAAAACTCCTGCGGTTTTGGTTGTGATTTTTTCTAAATCATCTTCATTGTTGAAAGTAATGAAAGTTACATCAGGGATCAATGGTCGGAAAATTTGTTTGCGTTCCTCAAATCCCATTACACTCATAGAACCCATAGTGTTTCCGTGATAAGCGTTGTGACAGGAAATAAGTTGGCTGCGTCCGGTAACACGTCGGGCCAGTTTTAAAGCTCCTTCAATGGCTTCGGTTCCGGAATTGACCAGATAGGTTTTTTGAAGAGGTTCCGGCATGTGAGCGGCCAATAATTTGCAGTATTGTACCGCCGGACTTTGGGAATATTCGCCGTAAACCATTACGTGCGAATATTTGTCCAACTGATTTTTTATAGCATCGTTGACTCTTTTGTTTTGATGACCAAGAGTGCAGGCAGAAACTCCTGCAACAAAATCTAAATATTTTTTATTATTAGTATCATAAATGTATGAGCCTATGGCGTGAGAAACTTCCATTCCTAAAGGGTAAGGAGAAGTTTGTGCCTGATATTTTAAAAAATCCTGATTCATTCTTTTTTTAGTTGTTGTTCCGAAACTTCGGGAGTGAGTTGTAAGTTATGAGTTGTAGGTTGTAATTACAGTGGTACAATATGCAACCTACAACTTATTTCCTGTTTCTTTTTCCGTAATTTTTGGTTTCTTTTCTGATTTTTATCGGCTGATTAACTCTGGAATTTTCGACTTTACTTTTTTCGACAATTTTTTCATCCAATTCGGTTTCTTCAGGAGGGAAAATGTCATCTTTAGTTTTTATTCGTTCGTCTTCCCGCCAGACAAAACCTCTTAGTTTCCGGGCGTTTTCAGGAAAATCTTCTTCAGGATTTATTGATCCTTCGATATTATTGAAACAAGTGATTTTATCTGTTTTGCCATCTTTCATGGCTAAGTTTATTTTACTGCTCACTTTCTTCTCTATTCCAATGAGTTCTAATTTGTCATAGATATAATAGATGACTTCAGTGTTTTTGATTAAATCAATATTGTCTAATTTGTTTTCCTTGAATTTTCCGTACATATTCAGTCCTTTTACCTGATTGTATCCTGTTCCTAAAGTGTCTTTTGAAATGATAAACGCATTGTTTAAAACTTTCAAGGAATCGAGTTTTTGGGTTTGTTTATCGGCAATGAGATGAATCACATCTCCGGTAATTTGGTTTTCGTCGTTCCAAAGCACAGGCCGTCCCAAAAGCTGAGTTAAACCGGTTTGGGTATTTGAATGAATAGAATCGCATTTTCCGCTCAAATCACTCTTGTAAAAACGGGCATTTTTGAAAGCTCTGATAATTCGGTTTTCGGGTTTTCCGGTTACCATTAAGATTTTTCCGTGAATGTAAACAGAATCTTTGTCAATTAAATTAATAGCCACAGCGTGTTTGGTAACAAACATAGAATCTTTTTGTTTGTACAATTCGGCATAATGACCTTTTATGATTCCTTTGTTAATAGTGTCGGTAATTTTTACATTTCGAGAAGCCGATGCAAATTCTTTTTTTCTGTCATAATAAAGACTGTCTCCTTCTATGAGCCGGTCTTTGTATTTTATGTAGGATTTTTTCAAAAAATGACCAATATTTTTTTTACTGTCATAAAATCCTCTTTCGGTATAAATAAAATCTTCTTCACTGGTAATGGTTGAGGGGCCCAATAAATAAGCATGACCGGAATTGTCGTAATAATCCAGATGATTTGATTTTAAAACATATTTTGGATTTGTAAGTGTTACAGCAGTTTGAAACTGCATTTTTTTCTCAGATGCATAATACTTACCTGATTTGCTTTTGAGAATATTTTCTTTGTTTACAATCGTTCCGGGAGTGTTGTAGTAAACTTCCTGTTTGTTCCGGTCAAAATTAATAGTATCTGTTTTCAGAGTCATATCAGGCGAACGCAAAAGAGCGTTTCCGGTTGCAAAAGCCTGTTTTATGTTTCCATTGTATTCGGCATAATTGCTGCTCAAATTGATGGTGTCTTTTTGATTGATGTTGACATTTCCAAAAGCTTTAACATAATTTTCTTTCTGAAAAAAGTAAGCTTTGTTACAGGTAATAATAGCTCCGTCATGACTGATTCGAACATTTCCGGTAAGCAAAAAAGCATCAGGAATTTCGTTTTGATTTACATCGGCAAAATCAGAATGTTCTACAGAAATTTGTTTAGGTTTTTGTGCCAAAACAGTTGTAGAGCAACATAGTATTAAACCGAAGAAAAAGTAAAATAGAAGGTTTTTCAAGAGAAATAATTTTTGTGCCAAATTTAAGTAAAATGTGTAAAGATAAATTGACCTCTGCTTAATATTTGTTGAGTATGAAAATCTAAGTAATTGTTTTGGATTAGTGTTGAATAATTCGATAGATTTAATGTTAAAATTATGTTTAAAAATCAGATAAATTAATCCGATTGAATTTATTAACTTTAAAGCATAGATGTACGTTTACAATATTAAAAACTAAAACAAAAATAATAGATATGATTAAAAATGTAACTTTAACAGGAGTTCTCATTGCTTCATTAGGATTGACATCGGCCAATGCGCAAATTAAAATTGGAGACAAAGCATTAAGTGCTGTTTCAAAAGGATTTTCAGCTTTGACTTTTAGTGATGCCGATGCTGCAAATTTGGCGAGAGAAGCTATAGCTCAGATGGATAAAGAAAATACAGTTGCTCCCGATTCAGATCCTTATGCAATGCGATTAAACCGCCTTTTCGGAAAACATAAAAACGAAAATGGGTTGGTTTTGAATTACAAAGTATATAAGAAAAACGAAATCAATGCATTTGCCTGTGCTGACGGAAGTGTGCGTGTTTTTGAGGGTTTAATGAATGTAATGGATGATAATCAGCTTTTAGCAGTTATTGGGCATGAAATTGGTCACGTTGCCAATCATGATACGAGAGATGCAATGAAAGAGATTTACAAAAAAGAGGCTGCCATTGATGCAGCAGCTTCTCAATCTAAAAAAGTTGAGAAAATGACTGAATCTCAATTGGCCAAAATTGGGAGTGCCATGTATGATAGCCATTACAGCAGAAAGCAGGAATCAGAAGCTGACATTTACTCTTATAAATTCATGAAACGTAATGGGTATAATGTAAATGCGGTTGAATCGGCATTTACAATTTTGGCAAAATTGGGTGCCGGACCATCAAATATTATTGATCAAATGATGAGTTCTCATCCGGATGCCGCAACGAGAGCTTTAAATTCAAAAGCGAGAGCTGAAGCTGACGGTTTGTACAAGCCGTATGTTCAACAACCAATTGTAAACACAGTTCCGCAACCTGCTGCTAAAACAACAACAGCAACAACAGCGAAGAAAACAACAACAGCTAAAAAGACGACAACTACTACAAAAAAGAAGTAGTTTTTAAGTCAGGAAATAAAAAAACCGGAAAAATAGTAATGTTCTTCCGGTTTTTTTATTTGGCAAAAATCACTCTCTTGTTTTTATTATTTCGGCCAAAAGTTTCTTGGCTCTCAAAATTTTTACTTTTACATTATTCAGAGGTTCTCCAATTTTGTCTGCAATTTCCTGATAACTCATTTCCTGAAAATAACGCAGTTGAATTACTTCCTGATAAGTAGGTTTTAGTTCTTTTATAAAGAGTAATAAACGAGATAAATTCTGTTCCGAAATTAAATCATCTTCGGCAGAAGGAGAAGTATCAGCGATATTATAAGCTTGTTGATGTTCCTGATCGTAATTGGTAGAAAGATGTAGTTTTTTCTTTCTAAGTAAATCAATATGAACATTTTTGGCAATCGCAATCAGCCAGGTATTAAATTGAAATTCGGGATTGTAAGTCTGAATTTTGTCAAAAGCTTTCGAAAAAGTTTCTATCGTAATGTCTTCGGTATCGGTTTCATTTTCGGTTCGTTTCAGCATAAAGCCATAAACCTCGTTCCAATAATGATCCAATAAAAAAGTAAAGGCCGTTTGGTCTCCTGTTTTCGCTTTTTCTATTTGTAATTTTATTTCCAATGTTTCGGTTTTGAAATAAGATTGACAATAAAAAGTGAAAGTTGTGTCATAATCAGAATAAATTCAATTATCGGAAACCAATATACAACATCTTTTTCTTTTAGTTTTCCTGCTGCAAATCCCATTGTAATCCATGTAAACAGATATCTAAAACCAATTAACGACAAAACAATAATCCATTCAAATTGAAAGGATAACAATATAATTGGCAATATCAGAAATAAAAGTTGAGAAGTGTAGAACAATCCCAATTGAAATTGGTCGAAACCTTTGTACAAAGTAGCTGTGGCAATATGTCTTCTTTTTTGATAAAACCAATCTTTGAAAGTGGTTTTTGGTTTTGAATAAGTGAAACTTTCGGGAGTATAGCAAATAGCCGTATTTTTCTTATTGGCTATTTGGTTTATAAACAAATCATCGTCTCCCGAACGGATTTTCATGTGATCTCGGTAACCATCTACTTTGAAAAATTCTTCTCTTTTGTAAGCCATATTTCGTCCAACTCCCATATAGGGTTTTCCAAGTTTTGCCCAGGAAAAATATTGAACAGCCGTGAGCAAAGTCTCAAATCGGATGATTTTGTTTATAAACGATTTTTGAATTTTTTCGTAAGCGCCATAACCCAAAACAATTGTTTTTTGCATAGTGAAATGAGAAGTCATTTCGGCTATCCAGTTTTCAGAAGTAGGGTAGCAGTCGGCATCTGTAAATAATAGATAATCTTTGCGAGCTGCTTTGATTCCCAAAGTCAAGGCAAATTTTTTGTTACCCCAAAAAGTTTCGTTATTGACAACTTTTACAAGGCGAATATTGTTGTATTGTTTTTCAAATTCTTCAAATATTTCAAGAGTTTCGTCGCTTGAAGCATCATCAATCAGGACAATTTCGAAGTTCGGGTAATTTTGAGTAGCTAAAATAGGAATGAATTTAGCAACGTTTTCTTCTTCATTTTTGGCGCACACAATTACCGAAACCGATATTCTTTTTGGGTTAATTTTTTCAGGATTTACAAAAGAAAATTTACCAAAAACAAATAGGTAATAGAAAAGTTGAATAACAACAATGCCTATAAATAATGCAAATATCAGTAGTAATATAGTGTTCAAAACGTAAGTAGAATTTTTTGCAAATGTACAATTCCGCAGGTAATATTAGCAGTGCAAATTCAGAAAGATTTCGCATAGTATTTTAAAATACGTCCTAAAATTTTGGGATCACGAATTATCACCAATGAATCAGCGGAAATTTGTGGAATTCGATTAAAAATTTCAGATAATATTTACTTCGGCTTCTATTTTTATACCAAAAGTTTCGGAAATTGTTTTTTGAATTTCTTTCGAAAGATTTACAATTTCCTGACCGGTTGCGTTCCCGTAATTCACCAGAACTAATGCCTGATTTTTGTGAACACCTGCATCTCCAACTCTCATTCCTTTGAATCCGGCTTTTTCAATAAGCCAACCTGCCGGCACTTTTACTTCGGTTTCCGAAACTTCAAAATATCTCATTTCGGGAAATTTTTGATGAATAGGCTCGAATTCCGTTTTTGAAATAATCGGGTTTTTGAAGAAACTGCCGCTGTTTCCGAGTTCTTTCGGGTCTGGTAATTTGCTTTTTCTGATAGCGATTACAGCATTGCTTACATCTTTAATGGTTGGGTTTTCGATATTGTTTTTCGATAATTCGCCCATAATATCTCCATAAGCAATGCTTATTTTATGGTTTTGTTTGGTAAGTTTAAAAACAACCGACGTAATCACAAATTGATCTTTTACTTCGTTTTTGAAAACACTTTCTCTGTAACCGAATTTGCAATCAGCATTATTGAAAGTTTTTATTTCCTGAGATATTATATTCATTGTTTCGCAAGAAACAAACGTATCTTTGATTTCGGCTCCGTAGGCACCAATATTTTGAACCGGAGTAGTTCCTACATTTCCCGGAATTAATGACATATTTTCGAGTCCGCCAAAATTCTGGTCAATTGTCCATAAAACAAATTCGTGCCAGTTTTCGCCTGCCTGAGCTTCTATCCAAACAAAATCATCATCTTCTTTAATTTTCTTTTTCCCTTTCAGATTTACATGAATTACCAAAGCGTTGATGTTCTGAGTTAAAAGCATATTACTTCCTCCACCCAAAATAAATTTCTTTTCGCCGGCATATTGCTGCAAAATGGTTTTTAGTTCTTCGGTAGTTTGAACTTCTACAAATTGTTTGGCTTTGGCTTCAATGCCAAAAGTATTGTGGTTTTTTAAAGAAAATTGATTGATGATTTCCATGTTTGTATGTAAGAAAGCGATGCTTTTATTTTGGTTCCAAATTTACATTTTTTATTACACAAACCCGAAGCCTCGGGAGCAAAGTACCGCAGAGAGTCACAAAGTTTTTTCGATTCTTTGTGTTTTCTTCGGTAGTCTTTCGTGAAATAAATTATTCATTCTCACTCAAAGCCCGATTTAAAAAATCATTAAGAGGTTTCAGGGCAATAAGTTTCTGAGTCATTTTAGGAACAAAATCTTCCTGAAATATTTCATCGAGATTGTATTTTTGAGTGGCTGTAAAACTTTTTAATTTCAAAAAATCTAATGCAGGGTTTTCTTTGTCGTAACCTCTTGGCGGATTTTTCAGCATTTTGCTTTCGTCCCGATTCAGGTCAGAATAAATAGCTTTGAATTTTTTATTGTTTAAAATTCCCTGTAAATCGTCGTGAAAAAAGTTGATTTCTTTTCTTATTTTTTGTAATTGTTCAGGCATAGGATTGTAGGAACCTCCGCCAAAAAAACAATCTCCGTCTTCTATATGTAGATAATATCCTGCCAATTCTCCGTTTTTGGAAGTAGGAGCCATCCAGATTCCCAAATGTGATTTGTAGGGAGATTTGTCTTTTGAGAAACGAATGTCACGATTAATTCTGAAAGTGCAGTTTTTTACTTCGAGTATTTCCAATGACGGATCGAGCGGTTTCATAGCTTCCAGAAAATCGGCTACCAATTTGTGATAGTCTTTTTTCATGATTTCATAACGCTTTTTCTGAGATTGAAACCAATCGCGATTGTTGTTGTTTTTTAAATCCTCCAGAAATATCAGGGTTTCTTTTGAAAGCATCGAAAAGTTATTTTAGTTGTTTTCTTAGGTCTTTTTCGCTGATGTAGCCTGAATGTTTCCATTGTACTGTTTTGTTCTCGTACAATAATAATGTAGGCAAGGCATCGATTTTTAGTTTCGAAACTATCGTTTTGTTTTTGTCGGCATCAATTCTAATAATAACTACTTTGTCTTTCAATTCAGATTCCATTTTGGTAAGGTAAGGAGCCATTTTCTTGCAGGGACCGCACCATTCTGCATAAAAATCAATTAAGATTTTCTTGTCTGAGTTTAAAAGGTTATCATATTCAGAAGGACTTAAACCGATAGTTTTATTGCTCGGTTTGTTTAGTCCGTCAGCATTATATTTTATAATACCGCCATCTAAGTTGTAGATTTTTGTAAAACCCATTTCTGCCAGTTTCGCTGAGGCCTTTTCGCTCCTTCCTCCGGCAAGGCAATATACATAAACAGGTTTCGATTTATCAAACGTATTAACCTGAACTTCAAAATCGGCTCCGTTCCAGTTTATGTTTTTGGCGTTGTCAATGTGTTCTGAGGCATATTCTTCGGGTGTGCGTACATCGAGGATTTGAGCATTTGGAGTTGAATTGATTTTTTCGGCAAAAACCTTCGGTTCAACGTTTTCAAATTTTCTGTTAGTTTGGCCTGAGCAGGAAATTATAAAAAAGCAAAGGCTCATAGTAATTAAGGTATGTAATTTCATGGTTTAAATTTTTTAAAAGAGAGAACTAAAATAAGGATAAATCAGGTTAGTTAATTGTTTTTTTAGTATCTCAGGAATCAGAGATTAAAGATTTTATAACTCTGATGAGTTGATTTTATGATTTCTTCAGTACGTTCCGGATGTGTATCAGAAATAAATAATTGCCCGAAAAGTTCGTCATTGACCATGGCTACAATTTTTGCTACGCGGGTTTCGTCGAGTTTGTCAAAAATATCATCGAATAATAAAATGGGATTTTCGCCACTTTGTTTTTTTACGAATTCAAATTGTGCCAGTTTCAGGGCAATCAAAAAAGATTTTTGCTGACCTTGAGAACCGAATTTCTTGATAGGGTAGTGGTCTATTTCAAACGATAAATCGTCTTTGTGAATTCCGTTGCTGGTGTATTGCAAAACGCGGTCTTTCGCAATATTTTCTTCTAGTAATTTAAGCAATGATTTTTCGTGTAATCCGCTTTCGTAAACCAATTGTACTGTTTCTTGCGAATTAGTAATAATTTGATGGTGTTTGTTGAAAATCGGAATAAAATCAGCTATGAATTGATTTCGTTTTTCATAAATCGACTGTCCCAATTCATTGAGTTGTTCATTATATATAGATAAGGTGTCGGTTTCAAAAATCTGATTAGAAGCAAAATATTTCAGTAAAGCATTGCGTTGAGTCAGCACTTTTTGATATTGAATAAGTTTCTGAAGATAAGCAGAATCGAGTTGCGAAATTACGCTGTCTATAAATTTTCTTCTTGGTTCGCTTCCTTCTGTAATCAAATCGCGGTCGGCCGGAGAAATGATAACCAATGGAATAAAACCAATGTGGTCAGAAAATTTGGTGTACAGTTTATTGTTGCGTTTCAATATTTTTTTCTGTCCTTTTTTCAGGCTGCATACAATTTGTTCGGTTCTTTCCGCTTTTTCAAATTCACCGTCAATTACAAAAAAATCTTCTCCGTGTTTGATGTTTTGTACGGCTAACGGATTGAAATAGCTTTTTCCGTAAGAAAGATGGTAAATAGCATCGAGAACATTTGTTTTTCCAATGCCGTTTTTTCCAACAAAACAATTGATCTTGCTATCGAAATCAAAGTTGACTTCTGAGAAATTCTTGTAGTTGAAAAGAGATATTTTTTTTAGATACATTTTGAGAAAGCGTACTGATTTTGTTAAAAACCCTTGGGTTTAAAGGTGTTTTTTTGGAGTGCGCAAATTATTGAAAAATATTGGTAAATATCTTTTGCATTTCAATAAAAATTTTATTTTTGCAACTCACTAAATTTTAATAAATGGCAACTTATAACAAAAGAGGATATAAAACACCTAAAGTTAAAGAAGAAAAGATTGATAACGATTTTATTGAAGATGTAAAAATTGACGAAAGCCAAAGTACTACGGCCGGGGTTTTCAATTCTTTGGACGCAACAGCTTCTAAAACGGAAGAATGGGTTGCGAAAAATCAAAAAGTTATTATTGGAGTTGTAGTAGGTGTAGCTGCTCTTGCTTTGGGTTATATGGGATACAGTAAATTTGTCGCTGAGCCAAATGAACAAGATGCTGCTGACCAAATGTTTGTAGCGCAACAGAATTTCCAAAATGCAACTGAAGGAATTGCTGCCGATTCTTTATATACACTTTCTTTGAATGGTTCTGAAGGGAAATACGGTTTTCTTAAAATTATCGAAGAATATTCAGGAACAAAATCGGCTAATTTAGCAAATTATTATGCAGGTATTGCTTATTTAAATCTAGGTAAATACGATCAGGCGATTGAATATTTAGAAAAATTCAAATCGGATGATAAAATTTTGAGTACCTTGGCTATTGGAGCTATCGGAGATGCTCATTCTCAAAAAGGTCAGCAAAAAGAAGCAATGGAGTTTTATGTTAAAGCTTTTGAGTCAAACAAAAACGACTTTACTACGCCACGTTTTCTTTTGAAAGCCGGAAAAGTTGCTTTGGAATTAGGAAATAAAGCAGATGCTTTGAAGTATTTTACAGAAATTAAAGAAGCTTACGAATCAACTCAGGAAGCTCAGGGAATAGATGCTTTAATCGGTTTAGCACAATCATAAATTATGGCAACTGCAAATAAAAATTTATCGTTGTATGACAAAAACACGCTTCCAAGTGCGAAAGATTTTCGTTTTGGAATCGTTGTTTCTGAATGGAATGATCAAATAACAGAAGGTTTATATGCCGGAGCAATCGAAGCGTTGATTGACTGTGGTGCTTTTGAAGGAAACATTCTTCGTTGGAGTGTTCCGGGAAGTTTTGAATTGGTTTACGGTTCAAAGAAAATGATTGAAACTCAAAAACCGGATGTTGTTATTGCTATTGGTAGCGTTATTAAAGGCGAAACCAAGCATTTTGATTTTGTTTGCGAAGGAGTTACTCAAGGAATAAAAGACCTGAATGTTATGAACGATGTTCCTGTTATTTTCTGTGTTTTGACAGATAATAACGAGCAACAATCACTAGACAGAAGTGGTGGTGCTCACGGAAACAAAGGAACCGAAGCTGCAATTGCGGCTATCAAAATGGCTTATTTGAGAAGACAGGCTAATATGGGTTACCAGTTTCAGGGACAAAATCTTTTGACTTCAAACCAAATCCAAATTGGTGACGGAACATTGAAATTAGAAGAATAAATTTTAAAGAATTATCTAAATAAAAACCTATTCTTGTAATAAAGGATAGGTTTTTTTGTGTTCAAAAGTTTCTGGTTTTAGTATTTTGAAACAGTAGAAATTTTGTATTAAATGTTTAACTTTGGGCGTCAATCAAAAAAATAAAATGTCGAGTATAATTCAGTTATTGCCAGATCATGTTGCCAACCAGATTGCTGCCGGAGAAGTGGTTCAAAGACCAGCATCGGTGGTAAAAGAGCTGCTTGAAAACGCGGTAGATGCCGGTGCAACTGATATTAAGTTGATTATAAAAGATGCCGGAAAAACACTGGTTCAGGTAATAGATAACGGAAAAGGAATGAGCGTGACCGATGCTCGTTTGTGTTTTGCCCGACATGCAACTTCCAAGATTCGATTGGCCGAAGATTTGTTTGCACTTCATACCAAAGGTTTTCGTGGAGAAGCATTGGCTTCTATCGCTGCAATTGCCCATGTGGAATTGAAAACCAAACAAGATCAGGAAGAATTAGGGACACATCTCATAATTGAAGGAAGTAAGTTTGTTTCTCAGGATGTGGCGGTTTTGCCAAAAGGGACTTCTTTTTCTGTGAAAAACCTTTTTTTCAATATTCCGGCGAGACGCAATTTCCTGAAATCAGATACTGTAGAACATCGTCATATTGTTGATGAATTTCAACGCGTGGCTTTGGCACATCCAAATATTCATTTTTCGTATTATCATAATGGCAGTGATTTGTTCAATTTACCTCAGTCCAATTTCAGACAACGAATTGTAAATATATTTGCCGGAAAAACCAATGAAAAATTAGTTCCGATTCAGGAAACGACCGAAATTGTCGGAATTCAGGGATTTGTGAGCAAACCAGAATTTGCCAAAAAAAGCAAAGGCGAACAGTTTTTCTTTGTGAACAATAGATTTATAAAAAGTCCGTACCTGCATCATGCCGTAATGGCGGCTTATGAAGGTTTGCTAAAAGATGGTTCGCAACCAAGTTATTTTATTTATCTGGATGTTCCGCCAAATACAATAGATATTAATATTCATCCTACAAAAACGGAGATTAAGTTTGACGATGAAAGTGCTTTGTATGCAATTTTGCGTTCGGCAATTAAGCATAGTTTAGGGCAATTCAATGTGGCTCCCATTTTGGATTTCGAAAGAGATTCTTCTCTCGATACGCCTTATTCTTACAAAGATCAGGAAGGTTCTTTTCCTACAATTCAAATTGACACTGCTTTTAATCCATTTGCAACCGATGAAAAACCGGTTCGATTTAGTGGAGGTTCTGGAGGAGGATCTTATAAAAAAGAAGAAACGGCAAGTTGGGAAGGTTTATACACGGGCTTGAAGCAGGAAGCCGAAATGGTTTTTGGAACAACAGAAGAAGATATTCAGTTTGAAACCGAAGAAGTGACTTCACGCTTGTTTGAAGAGCACGAAGTTGAAAAAGCAGAAAGTAAAATCTATCAGATTCATAAAAAATACATTGTAAATCCGATTAAGTCGGGAATGTTGATTGTTGACCAGAACAGAGCGCATCAAAGGGTTTTGTATGAGCAATTTTTGACAAGTATGACCGTTCATCAGGCGGCAAGTCAGCAATTGTTGTTTCCGCTGAATTTGTATTTTTCTTCGGCAGAATTAGAATTAATTTCAGAATTGAAACCATCGCTTGTTAATACCGGTTTTGTGTTTGAAGAAACGAATGATGAACACGTGATAATTTCAGGGTTGCCTGTTAATATTTCAGAAAGTGATGTTTCGAAAGTTTTGGAAGAATTACTGAACGAATTACAACACGGAATTCCCGAAAACAGTTTTAGCCAAAATGACAGTATTGCCAAATCGATGGCGAAAAGTCTGGCTGTAAAAACAGGCGCCTACCTGACCGAAAAAGAGCAGGAAAATTTAATAAACGGACTATTTGCCTGCAAAGACCCGAATGTTTCTCCGTTTCAAAAACCTACTTTCATTACTTTGAGTGTGGAAGATTTAGACAAAAAGTTTGCATTATGATGAATGTTACTCCAACTGTAAAGCAGTTATTGATATTAAATATTATCTTTTTTATTGGTTCCCAAATGGTGCCATCCACTCAGGTTTATCTCTCTTTGTATTCCTATCAGAGTGAACATTTCCGTTTTTGGCAGCCATTTACTCACATGTTTATGCACGGTAATATGATGCATATTTTCTTTAATATGTTTGCCTTGTATTCTTTTGGATCTTTACTGGAACAGTTTTGGGGACAAGCCAAATTCCTTTTTTTCTATATTTCATGCGGGCTAGGAGCAGCATTGTTGCAAATGGTAATTAATTACTATCAATTGGAAGAAATATTGTTGAGGGCTGCTGATTTGAATCTTTCTGCCGAAACTCTAAAACAAATTCTGAATGCAAATGTTTCAGATCAGGTTCATTACCGTCCCGACTTGTTTGAAAGCGAAATCCGTCCTATTTTGCAGGATGTAGGGAAATTGAATTTGCTGAATATTGATAATTTCAAAGCTCTTTTTGAAGCGGCTCAAAGTTGTCAGGTGCCAATGGTAGGAGCTTCGGGAGCTATTTACGGACTATTGGTTGCTTTTGCTTTTATGTTTCCAAATGCTGAGTTGGCTTTAATGTTTATTCCGGTTCCTATTAAGGCAAAGTATTTTGTACCGGGGTTGCTTATAATCGATTTAACTTTGGGGATTTCAGGAAGCGGAACAGGGATTGCTCATTTTGCTCACGTTGGCGGTGCAGTAGTCGGATTTTTGATGATGTGGTATTGGAGAAAGAACCAGTTCAACAACCATCGTTGGAATTAGTAATTTTTTTAAACTTTAGGCAATAAGCTGAGTATTCGTAAACAAAGAACCATCAACCCAAAACCAACAACAATTAACTTTAATGAATATCTTAGAAGATTTAAAATTACAATACAGAATAGGAGGAGTAGCAAATAAACTCATTTATTGGAATGTGGGGTTATTTGTGATTCCTGCTGTAATTTTTGCATTGTTATCACTGTTTGGAATTTCTGTAGGATTTATGAATTGGGTAAGTTTGTCTTCCAATCCAATGGATTTGATGTGGAAACCCTGGACGATTGTAACCTATTCTTTCTTTCACGCCGGTTTTTTACATCTTTTGTTCAATATGATTGTGCTGAATTTCTCGGCTCGTTTGTTTCTTACTTATTTTAATCCTAAACAATTCCTGAGTTTGTATTTCTCGGGAGCTATTTTTTCGGGATTAATTTATATTGCCAGTTATATTCTGTTTCCTGCACTTTCGGGTTTTCAGGTAACTCTGGTTGGAGCTTCAGGAGCAATAATGGCGGTTCTTTTTGCAGCGGTTACTTATTCTCCATACAGAGAGGTTAGATTACTTTTAATAGGAAATGTTAAGCTTTGGCATATTGCTTTGTTTTTGGTTTTAGCCGATTTAATTCAGATGCCGGTTGAAAATACCGGAGGGCATTTGGCTCATTTAGGCGGTGCTTTATTCGGATTTATCTATAGTAAGCAATTACAGAAAGGAAACGATATTGGATTATGGTTTACCAAATTGATGAATACTTTGGTTAATTTGTTTGCCAAAAGAAATACATCGCCTTTCAAAAAAGTTCATAAAAATTACACAGAACCGGTTCGTAAGAAAGAAACTAAAATTGTGATGAAAGACAGAAACCAACAACAGATAGATGAGATTTTGGATAAAATCAGTCAATCTGGATATGATAGTCTTACAAAAGAAGAAAAAGAATTTTTATTCAGAGCAGGAAAATCATAAAGTCGAAAGTTGTTGTGGTTCTAAGTTTATGAACAGCCCACAACATAGAATCCACAACCTAAAGCAAAAAGAATGAAAGACCTTTCATGGTTTAATAAAGTAATGTTTTTTTTGAATATAGTCTTGGCTATATCAACCTTTATTGGTTATGTGTTGCCTTTTTTGGCTCCAAAATTATTCCCTATTTTATCGGTTCTTACTTTGTGTTTGCCCCTGCTTCTTATTCTGAATTTACTTTTTTTTGGATATTGGGCAATTCAGTTCAAAAAACAAATATTGTTATCAGGATTGGTTTTGTTGATGGGAACTACGTTTATCAATAAGTTCTATAAATTTTCATCGCAAGAACTTCCGAAGGAGGAAAAGGATTTTAAAGTAATGAGCTATAATGTTCGTTTGTTTAATAAATTCGGTTGGTCTGAAAAAGAAACCGTTCCGGTTGAAATTTCCGATTTTGTAAAAGAAAACGATCCCGATATTTTGTGTATTCAGGAATATTCAAAAACTACTGATTTTGATCACAAGCGTTACAAACATGAATTTATACTTTCAAAAGGAGATAAAATCAAAACCGGACAGGCTATTTTCTCTAAATTTCCGATTATAAATACCGGAGATATTGTTTTTCCTGATTCGAATAACAATTCTATTTTTGCCGATATAAAAAAAGGGAAAGATACTATTCGTGTATATTGTATTCACTTGCAATCTATAAAAATCTCTCCCGATGTGAATGAAATTTCGGAAGACATCAACGAGATTAATCAGAAGAAATCGGTAGTGATTCTAAGAAGAATTAGCCGGGCTTTCAGAAAACAGCAGCAGCAGGCCGAGATTATTATGAATCATAAAAAGGATTGCCAATATCCGATTATTATTTGTGGAGATATGAATAACAGTGCGTTTTCTTATGTTTACCGAAATATTAAAGGTGATTTGAACGATTGTTTTGAAGAAGCAGGAAAAGGATTAGGAAAGACATACGATTTCAATTATTATCCCGCCCGAATTGATTACATTTTTACCGACAAAAAGATGAAAATTAAAGCCTTTAATAATTTCACGGAGATTATAGATTCAGACCATTTTCCTATTATGGTGCGATTGTCTTTAGAGGAATAGGATAATTGTTTGTTGTTTCTTCAAAATTGTATTGCGTATTTCTCTGAAGTATTTGGAAATTGAAATTTAATATGAAATAGTTTTTTACTGTGTTGGTTGGTAAAATGCTCTGAGGACGGGAAACTTCGGAGAGCAGGTAAAAAATCGGCAACAAAATATAAATTTCTAGATACGCAAGAAGAAGTGTTTTACAGATTAGCGTTATTTAATCTTCATCATCTTCAAAGAAATCTCTTTCATTAAAACTAGAATCATTATAATTGTCACTTGGTGGAATAGCTCCCGGCGGATTGAACAAACCCCAATCATCCCAAATATAATTTGAAGTATCAAAACCTTCTATCCATTCGATGAATAACAACCGAAAAGCATTTAGTTCTTCCCGGATGAGATTAACATACTCCAATTCTTTATAGTTTTCATGGAGTCGTAAACTTCCTACTTGTGTATATAAGTGCATGGCATGGTCTCTGATGATAGCGGCATTTTGCATACGAATACTGTAAATATCCCCACCTTCGGCTCCTGCAATTTTGGCTGGAATTATCATAGCATCATCACACATAAGGTGTTTTGTTTGCTGAATGTATTTATCATCTTCGGGTAATGAAGCTACTAAGCTTTCGACCAATTGATAAATTAATTCTGCTTTTTGGTAAATAGGTAGGTTGTGTATCTTATTTCTGTGTGACATGATAATTTAATAAAATCGTTTTCGTTTTGTTGATGGAGGTGAAATTTACTCTTTTTTTGAAATAACTTAAAATAGTTTAAATCACAAAAAATAAAAAAGCCTGTAAATACTGATATTTACAGGCTTTTGATATAGATTGACAACTAAGTTGTCGGGGTGGCAGGATTGCAGCCCAACTCTATAAACCGCTGTAAATACTGAGATTTACAAAGTGTGTAAAAAGTCAACTCACCGTTTAACTCTCATTTAATTTTAAATGATTTATAGTGATTTGAAGAATGTCAGAACATGTACAAATATAAGAAATTGCTAGCCTTTTTGAAGTTAAATTGATGTAAATTAGTTCAAATTTAATTAGGGAAGTGAAATAAAATTTGATTCGATTTGAAATCGTTTGCGAGGGGAGGAGTTAATCAATTAAGTACTGTAAAACCTCATCTTTGCCTAATCCTGTGTAAGAACAGAATTCATCTACGCTGATAAAATGATGAGGTTCTTTATTAAGAGACTTTTTGATTTTACTTAATAGTTTTCTGCCAAAGCGTTCGGTGAAGCCGGTTATCCTTTGCACATCCTTAGGGTAAATACACATTCGTTTATTTGCGATCATACTTCTACAATTACAGAATTATTATCTTATTAATGGCTTTGACTAGGCTTTGATTAAGCTTTCCTATGTCTTAAAGTGCCAGTCTGTTTTTACAAAATTAATAAAAATGCTATATGCCTATTTGTTCTTTTTCGGAACAAAGTGACCTCGTTGTACTTATGAGGAACAGTCTGTTTTTTTGTTTGAAGTGATTGTTAGAATTTTGATATGAAGTTTGTGAGGCAGTATTAAAAAGCTGTTTAATTATTTAATCAAAAAGGATGAATTATGGCAAGGCAGAAAGGGATTATCAAATTGAAAGGTACTATCGGGGATATTACTTTTTACAAAACGCAGGACGGTCATTTGGCGAAGGAAAAAGGCGGAATTGAAGCTGACAGAATTAAAAATGATCCTGCGTTTCAGAGAACGCGTGAGAATAACTCAGAGTTCGGGAGAGCCGGAAAGGCGGGTAAAGTTTTAAGAACGGCATTTAGAACGATGCTGTTGAATACAGCTGACAGCAGAATGGTGAGTCGATTGACTCAAACTATGATGAAGGTAATTCAAGCCGATTCTGTAAGCGAACGAGGATTGCGAAATGTGATTGACGGTGAAGCGGAATTGCTTATCGGTTTTGAGTTTAACATTCGAGGGAAATTGGGAGCCAGTTTGTTTGCTCCTTATGTTGGGGCTATTGACAGGGCTACGGGAGAAATCACCGTTGACTTCACTCCTTTTGTTCCGGGTAACTTGATTGCTGCACCTGCTGGAACTTCGCACTTTAAAATCGTTTCGGCTGGTACTGAGGTGGATTTTGAGAACGAAACCTTTACGGTTGTGAATTCTGAAACGGCAATATTGCCTTGGGATTTTGTGGAGACTGCTGCCA
>CAZWAF010000055.1:0-17419 GCA_964631795.1 uncultured Flavobacterium sp.
ACTTAGAGAAAATCGGTACTTACAATCCAAACACTAACCCTGCAACTATCGAATTGAACCTTGATAGCGCAGTACAATGGTTGCACAATGGTGCTCAGCCAACTGACACTGCAAGAGCAATCCTTTCTTACAAAGGTGCTTTATTGAAACACCACCTAGATGGAGGAGTTCGCAAAGGTGCTTTGACTCAAGAGCAAGCTGATGCTAAATTGGCTACTTGGTTAGAGTCTAAAGCTGGTAAAGTTGATGCTAAAAAAGCTGGTTTAACAAAAGCGCAAGCTGATGCTAAAGCTAAAGCTTTGAAAGCTGAACAAGATGCTAATGCAAAACGTGTTGCTGCTCAAGCTGAAGCTTTGAAAGCTGCTGAAGCTACTGAAGAAGTTGCAGAAGAAACTACTGAAGCTGCTGCTGAAGAAAGTAACGAAACAGAAGCATAATTTTTTAATAGGCGAAAATGCGTAAAGACGATTGTTTCTATTTAGGTAAAATCGCTAAAAAATTTAGTTTCAAAGGGGAAGTTCTTGTTTATTTAGACACAGACGAACCTGAGTTATACGAAAATCTGGAATCAGTGTTTGTTGAACGCAACAAACACTTGGTTCCTTTTTTTATTGAAAGCAGTTCGCTTCACAAAAACGACTTTCTCAGAGTTCGTTTTGAAGATATTGAAACCGAAGAACAAGCCGATTCTATTATTGGTAGCGAATTGTATCTTCCTTTAAGTATGTTGCCAAAACTTACCGGAAACAAATTTTATTTTCACGAAGTAATAGGTTTTACAATAGAAGACAAACGCTTTGGTGCTGTTGGTGTTATCCAATCTATAAACGATTCTACAGCCCAGCCGCTTTTTGAAGTTTTAAACGGAACTACCGAAATTCTTATTCCGATGATTGATCACTTCCTTGTGAAAATTGATCGGGAAAATAAAAAAGTCACCATGGATTTACCAGAAGGACTTATCGAGATGTATCTTTAAAAAAGGTAATTTGGTTATTTGTTTAACCGTTTAAATCTATTATCTTTTCTCTATTTTCTATTTTCAAAATCCTCAATCATAAATTTCCATGTTTCAATTCAAACAATTTAGTGTTGAGCAAGATAGATGTGCTATGAAAATTGGTACCGACGGTGTTTTGCTTGGTGCCTGGACTCCTATTGAAAATAATCCTTTTTCTGTTTTGGATATTGGAACCGGAACCGGAATCATTGCTTTGATGTTGGCTCAAAGAAGTCATGCCGATCAAATTGATGCACTTGAAATTGATGAAGAGGCTTATGAGCAGGCAGTTGAGAATTTTGAAAATTCTCCTTGGAATGATCGTTTGTTTTGTTTTCATGCCGCTTTGGATGAAATTATTGAAGAGCCTGAAGACGAATACGATTTAATTGTTTCTAATCCGCCTTTTTATACCGAAAATTATAAAACTGAATGTGAGCAACGCGACAAAGCTCGTTTTGCCGATGCAATGCCTTTTGAAGATTTAATTGAAGCGGCAGCCATGTTGCTTTCGGAAGAGGGTGTTTTTTCAGTAATTATTCCTTTTAAAGAAGAAGAGAGTTTTGTAGAAATGGCAAAAGAAGCCGAATTATATCCTTTTAAAATTACCAGAGTAAAAGGAACTCCAACAACTGAAAATAAAAGAAGTTTATTGGCTTTTAGCCGTTTTGAAAATAAATTGCCGGTAATTGATGAGTTGGTAATTGAAACTGCAAGACATCAATATACTCCTGAATATATTAATCTTACAAAGGATTTTTATCTTAAAATGTAAGTTTAAAATTGGACGTTGAAATTCAATCCCAGAATAGGTTTTTTCGAATTGTAATCGAAACCTACGGGTTGTACTCCTAGTTGTGCTTTGTTTTTTGATTTATACCCCATTCCGTCAAGCATAGTGTTGAAAGGATCTATTAAGACAAGAGTTGTAATTGCTAAGGCACGTGAATTAAGTATTTTTTTGTCGTTTTTAATAATGCTTTTTTTAGCATAGAAAAAAGCTTCTCCTACAAATGACCCCAATGCAGGAGTTATAATTAAATCTTGTACAGAAGGTCTTTCGGCAAATGATTCAATTCCGTATTCCCAGAAAAAGGTTGACATAAAAGCTGAGTAAAGGAAACATTCAAGAGGTTTAAAACCACTGCTTCTGGCCGACATATAGTAAATTCCACCGCAATAAGGATGTGCAATGTAGTTCATTGTAAAGGAGTCCTGGTCAACTACAGGAGGAAGATTTACATTACGTACCCATTTGTAAGTGATTCCTTGTTTTCGCATTTGAGCTTTGTCCCATTTAGTAACGCTTTCGGGAGCGGCATATAAAACACCAAACATTACGGCCGCAGTTCCAAAATACAGCATTGAGTTTAAACCCAGTTTTTTGTAGTCTCTATACGAAGGAGGGTATTCAAAATGTTGATTGGGAGGGGTAAGATTGAGATTTAAATCGAATTGATTTTTTAAACTGTTGTCAGTAAAGGAAGAAATATCTTTTTTAAAGATCGAAGAACTATTGACAACAACAGAGTCGGTTTTGAAAGTAAAGTTATTTGATTGTTGAGCAAAAGAGAAATGGCTTGCCAAACTCAGTACTAAACAATAAGTAAATATCTTTAAATTCATGGAGGTTGTTTTCTCAAAATTTTGGGTAAATATAATAAAAATATACTTTGTGGGTTGTTGCTAAATAGTTATGTCGCTTTTGTTTAAATTTGTTTGAATTAAAACAAATATTTTAAGATGAAATCAGATAATTTTCAATCACCGGATTATTTTGCAATAGACGATTTGTTGACAGATGAGCAGAAGTTGATTCGTAGTACGGTTCGTAAATGGGTCAAAAATGAAATTTCTCCTATAATTGAAGAGGCGGCACAAAATGCAAAATTTCCGAAACAACTTTTGAAGGGAATGGGAGATATTGGAGCTTTTGGTTGCTACATTCCTGAAGAATACGGTGGTGGAGGAATGGATCAGATTTCTTACGGATTAATTATGCAGGAAATAGAAAGAGGAGATTCCGGAATTCGTTCTACAGCCTCGGTTCAAACTTCTTTGGTAATGTATCCGATTTTAAAATTCGGAACCGAAGAGCAACGTCAAAAATATCTTCCAAGATTGGCTTCTTCAGAATTAGTTGGTTGTTTTGGTCTGACCGAACCCGATCATGGCTCTGATCCCGGAAGCATGAGAACGAATTTTAAAGACATGGGAGATCACTATTTGTTGAATGGTTCAAAAATGTGGATTTCAAATGCTCCTTTTGCAGATATTGCAATTGTTTGGGCAAAAAATGAAGAAGGACGTGTTTATGGTTTGATTGTAGAACGAGGTATGGAAGGTTTTTCAACTCCCGAAACACATAATAAATGGTCTTTAAGAACTTCGGCAACCGGAGAGTTGATTTTTGATAATGTAAAAGTTCCAAAAGAAAATTTATTGCCAAATAAATCAGGATTGAGTGCACCGCTTCAATGTCTTGATTCTGCCCGTTATGGCATTGCCTGGGGAGTTATTGGAGCAGCAATGGATTGTTATGACACGGCTTTGAGATATGCAAAAGAACGAATTCAGTTCGATAAACCTATTGCCGGAACTCAATTGCAACAAAAGAAATTAGCTGAAATGATAACCGAAATCACAAAAGCCCAATTGCTTTGTTGGCGTCTTGGGATTTTGAGAAATGAAGGAAAAGCTACCAGTGCGCAAATTTCTATGGCAAAAAGGAATAATGTAAAAATGGCTTTGGATATTGCCAGAGAAGCGCGTCAAATTTTGGGAGCAATGGGTATTTCCGGCGAATATTCTATTATGCGCCACATGATGAATCTGGAAAGTGTTATAACTTATGAGGGTACTCATGATATTCATTTGTTGATTACGGGGATGGATATTACAGGGATTCCTGCATTTAAGTGATAATTGTGCTGCTTAATTCTTTGTTTTCGAGTGAGTTTTGTAACAATTTTGGGTGAAAACAAGTTTTATTTTGAAGATAAAATTACAGTTTTTAAGAAAAAAGCATTTATTTTTGCGACCGTAAAATATTAACTAACTTACTAAAAATGAAATTTAAAATACCGTTTTTCGTACTGATTATTGCGTTAAGTTTTAATTCGTATGCGCAAAGCATTTCGGGCTGGTCTTTGGTAGATGGTCGTCGATTGGAGAATTTGGCTAATGCAAAAGATAGAACTTTTCCTTCTAACACAAAATATTTTCAATTAGACCTGACTAAGATTGCTAATTTGCTTTATTCTGCAAAGGATGTTCGGAATCAGGAAAGTTATGTGGTTGTGAGTATTCCTAATATTGATGGGGTATTGGAAACGTACAAAGTTTGGGAAGATTCCAATTTTGCTCCGGGATTACAGGCTGCCTATCCAAGAATAAGAGCATATACAGGAAAAGGTCTTACAGATCCATCGGCTTATTTGAGAATTAGTTTGGCTCCAAATGGTATTCAGACTATGGTTTTGAGATCTGATAAAAAAGCAGAATTTATTGAACCTTATACTACAGATGGTTTGTTTTACGGAGTATTTAATTCTTCAGATAAATCTTCAGATGAAGTAGCTTTCAAATGTACTACTGATGATGTAATTGCAACTTCGTTAGATACAAGTAATAATAGAAAAAGAGTATCTAATACACAGTCACTAAAGGTGTTTAGGTTAGCATTGTCTTGTACGGGAGAATATACCATATATCATGGGGGTACTAAAGAATTAGCCTTAGCTGCTATGAATGCTACTATGACCAGAGTGAATGGTGTTTACGAAAGAGAATTGGCAGTAAAGATGGAAATTATTGACAATAATATGGAAATAATTTTTACGAACCCATCTACAGATCCTTATTCAATTGCTGATGTCGGGTCGAATAATAGTGTTTGGAGTCGAGAATTAAATAAAACCGTTGTTAATATTATTGGAAATCCAAATTTTGATATTGGTCATTTGTTCGGAGCAAGTGGAGGTGGAGGAAATGCAGGTTGTAGAGGATGCGTTTGTGTAGATAAGGCTGCTGATTTTGTGGCTGCATCTGGTTCTCCGGAGTCTAAAGCAAGTGCTTATACTTCTCCTTCCGATTCAAGACCGGAAGGCGATGCTTTTGATATAGATTATGTTTGTCATGAAATGGGACATCAATTTGGTGCAGCTCATAGTTTTTCTCATCAGACAGAAGGTACCGGAGTAAATACAGAGGTAGCAAGCGGATCTACTATTATGGGATATGCAGGAATTACTGATTACGATATTCAAAAGCATTCAGATGCTTATTTTAATTACAATAGTTGGAAATGGATTCAGGATAATTTGGAAACAAAAACATGTCAGACAAATATAGATTTGATTAATATACCTCCTGTAGTAAATGCAGGGGCTGATTATACAATTCCTAGAAGTACTGCTTTTAAGTTAACAGGAACAGGAACAGATGCAGATGTTGATGATGTTATAACTTACACTTGGGAACAAGATGATAGCGGGAATCAGTCTGTTATGGCTGGAAATAGTTGGGCATCAATTACCAAGACAGTAGGGCCTACTTTTCGTTCTTTTGGTCCAACCACTTCTCCTGAAAGGTATTTTCCAAAATTGAATACTATTTTGAATAGTACTTCTACTACTCCTTCAGCAACTTTATATGAAGCACTTCCAAGTGTGTCCAGAACATTAAATTTTGTTTTAACAGGAAGAGATAATAGACCGGGCGGAGCACAAACAAATTCTGACGCAATGAGAGTTACTGTTGACGGTACCAAAGGACCGTTTTATATGACATCTCAATTTGCTTCGGGTACAAATTGGATACCTGGTTCTACGCAAAATATTACATGGAGTGTGGCTTCAACCAATTCCATTGCAGGAGCAGCTAATGTTGATATATTGTTATCTACAGATAATGGACAAACTTATACTACAGTTTTGGCTTCAAATACTCCAAATGATGGTTCAGAGGTAATTACGGTTCCTGATTTGGCTGCTCCAAATTGTAGAATTATGGTAAAACCTACAGGAAATATATTCTTTGCAATCAATAAAGCATATTTTTCTATAGGTTATAATGTAACTTCAACTTGTATAACTCCTGCGGTTTCTACATCAATCCAAATCCCGTCAGGTTCAAAAACCTATAGTACATCTACGTTAGAAGTTCCAAACGAAGGAACAGTAAAATCTATAACGGTAAACGTTAATTTGACTCATCAGAATTTTAGTAATCTATCGTTAATATTAGTAAGTCCAAATGGTACAGAAATAGAGTTGATTACTCGTGTTTGTAATGGTTCTATAGGAGTAAAAGATATTACTTTTATTGATTCTGGTCGTGTGATAAGTTGTTATGGTACTGATTTTACTAATGTTTTACCAATAGATCCTTTGTACACTTTAATAGGTGAACAAGCTGCAGGAACATGGACATTGAAATACAGAGATGACGTAGCCGATCATACAGGAACTATTAATTCTTGGAAATTAAATCTTTGTGTTCAAAATGCTGCTCAATTAGGAAATCAGGAATTTTCACAATCAAATGAAATATTTTTATATCCTAATCCAACAAATGAAATAGTAAATATTTCTGTTATGGATGAAAATAATTTGCCTGACAACTTTATTGTGATAAATAGTTTGGGACAAACTATTTATTCTTCAACTATTAAATCTTCAGCCGATTTGTCTGTAAATGCTTCTAAATTTGCAAATGGAGTATATTTTATAAAATTGAATAAAGAGGGTCAGTCTAAAACTCTAAGATTTATCAAAAGCTAAATAGTTAAGTTTAAATTCTCTCAAATTCTGGAGAATATTTTATAAAAGCCTCGTAATTACGAGGCTTTTATGTTTTGTTTGCAGATGATTTGGAATTTAAATTTCGATATAGAAATATTTAATTTCACAATTAATCACAATTAACCTAACAGATAGTGCGTTAGAACCAAAATAAGATTACATTTGTTGGAATTATAATAAATAGTACATTATGAATATTTTTGTTGGAAGCCTTCCATTCAGTATTGAGGAAGCAGATTTAAGAGAGTCTTTTGAAGCATATGGAGCTGTAGATTCAGTTAAAATTATTACAGATAAATTTACAGGAAGAAGTAAAGGATTTGGTTTTGTTGAGATGACAAATGATGATGAAGCACAAAAAGCTATCGACGAATTGAACGGAGCTACTGTTCAAGGTCGTGCGATTGTTGTAAATAAATCAGAGCCAAAACCAGAAGGAGAAAGAAGAAGCTTTGGTTCTCGTCCAGGTGGAAATAGCCGTCCGGGTGGTAGCTACGGAAACGATCGTGGTGGATTCAACCGCGGTGGTGGAAACAGAGGAGGTTACTAAATAGCCCACTGTTTATAAATAAATGAAATAATGTACTGTTAGAAAATAGCAATATCTTATCCCATAATAAAACCATTCGTCATTCTTTGACGGATGGTTTTTTTGTTGATAACAAATTCATTACTCAACGGTATAACTTTGTATTTTTGCGGTTTCTTCACAATAAAATAATCTATTTGCTTATGGCTTAAAGCCTAAAGCTTAAAGCAGTAAATAAATGTATTTAATATTCGATACCGAAACTACCGGTTTACCCAAGAACTGGAATGCTCCCATAACCGATACTGACAACTGGCCTCGTTGTATCCAGATTGCCTGGCAGTTGCATAACGATATGGGGCAACTTGTAGAGCATCAGGATTATTTAGTAAAACCCGATGGTTTCAATATTCCGTATGATGCTGAGCGTATTCACGGAATTTCTACTGAATTGGCACAAGCCGACGGAATCACTTTGAGTGAAGTTTTGGAGAAATTCAACATTGCTTTGTCTAAGGCGAAATTTATTGTGGGTCAAAACCTAGGGTTCGATATTAATATTATGGGTTGTGAATTTCACAGAATGGGAGTGGACTCTCCTATGAGTTCGATGCCTGTTTTAGATACCTGTACCGAGGTTACAGCTTCCTTGTTGAAGTTGCCTGGAGGTCGTGGAGGTAAATTCAAACTGCCAACTCTGACGGAATTGCATCAATATTTGTTTGATGTTCCTTTTTCCGAAGCGCACAACGCAACTGCCGATGTTGAAGCAACTACACGTTGTTTTCTGGAATTAATCAGAAGAGAAGTTTTTACCAAAGAAGAACTCGATGTCCCGTCTGAATATTTTCAGAATTTCCGAAATTATAATCCGGAACCTTTTAAGTTAATTGGGTTAAAACACATTAACCTTAAGAAAGCTTCGGACGAGATTCGTGAGCGTCTGCAAAAAATAGCTCAGGAGGATTTAACTACTTCTTATGTTCAGGAACACAATCAGGATTTAGAAGACGCCGCTTTTGCGCATTTGCACAACCATACTCAATTTTCAGTTTTACAATCGACTATCGGAATTGCCAATTTGGTAAAAGCTACCGCCAAATACAATATGCCGGCTGTGGCTATGACCGATACCGGAAACATGATGGGGGCTTTCCATTTTGTGAGTGCGGTAATGAATCACAACAAAGGTGTATCGGCTAAAAATAAAGCGATTCTTGAAGAAGGCGGAACTCCGACCGAAAAAGAAATCAAGCCGATTGTAGGTTGCGAATTCAACATTTGCGATAATCACAAAGACAAAAGCAAGAAAGACAACGGTTATCAGGTGGTGCTTTTGGCTAAGAACAAAAAAGGCTATCACAATCTGGCCAAAATGGCGTCCATAGCATACACGGACGGATTTTATTACGTGCCGCGTATCGATCGTGCTATAGTCGAACAATATAAAGAGGACATTATTGTTTTATCGGGTAACCTTTATGGAGAGATTCCTAGTAAGATTTTAAATATTGGTGAAAATCAGGCCGAAGATGCTTTGCTTTGGTGGAAAGGGCAATTCGGTGCTGATTTTTATCTGGAAATCATGCGACACAATCAGGAAGATGAAAATCGCGTGAACCAAACCCTGATTGCGTTTTCCAAAAAGCATGAGGTAAAACTCGTTGCGACAAACAATACCTATTATGAAAATAAGGAAGATGCCAATGCGCATGACATTTTATTGTGTGTAAAAGACGGTGAAAAGCAGGCTACGCCTATCGGTCGCGGTCGCGGTTACCGTTACGGATTGCCGAATCAGGAATATTATTACAAGTCGGGTGAGGAGATGAAAAAACTCTTTGGCGACATCCCCGAGGCGATTATTAGCGTTCAGGAAATTGTAGATAAGGTAGAAGCTTACTCCTTATATAGAGATGTATTGCTTCCGAAATATGATATTCCTGAAGAATTTGTAAATCCTGAGGATGCTAATGATGGAGGTGTCCGTGGGGAAAATGCCTATTTGAGACATCTTACGATGGAAGGGGCGAAAAGGAGATATGCTGAAATCACACCCGATATTCAGGAGCGTTTGGATTTCGAATTACTTACGATTTCAAATTCGGGTTATCCAGGTTACTTCCTTATTGTACAGGATTTCATCGCCGAGGCCAGAAAAATGGATGTTTCGGTAGGACCGGGACGTGGCTCTGCTGCCGGTTCTGCGGTGGCTTACTGTTTGGGAATTACCAATATTGACCCAATTAAGTACGATCTGCTTTTTGAGCGTTTCCTGAACCCTGACCGTGTATCCATGCCCGATATCGATATCGATTTCGATGACGAGGGTCGTGGCCGGGTTATGGATTACGTAATCAAAAAATACGGATCCAATCAGGTGGCACAGATTATCACTTACGGTAAAATGGCGACCAAATCGGCGATTCGTGATACAGCCCGTGTGTTGGATTTGCCGCTTTTTGAGGCCGACAGAATCGCGAAACTTATTCCGGCAATGATGCCGGGTAAATGGAATCTGGCACGATTTATTTCGGAAGACGAAGCAGATGTGAAAAAAGCATTGAAATCATCAGAGGAATTCGATAGAGTAAAGGAACTTATCGAGATTGCCAAGACAGAAGATTTGGCGGGTGAAACCATTCAGCAGGCAAAGATTCTGGAGGGCTCCATGCGTAACACGGGAATTCACGCCTGTGGGGTTATCATTACGCCGGACGACATCACCAATTACGTACCCGTTACAACTGCAAAAGATTCCGATTTATATGTAACCCAATTTGACAACTCCGTGGCCGAAAGTGCCGGATTGTTGAAGATGGACTTTTTGGGTCTGAAGACCCTTACCCTTATTAAAGACACGGTTAAACTCGTAAAATACAGAACCGGCATCGAACTCGATCCGGATAATTTCCCGATTGACGATGTAAAAACGTATGAGCTGTTCCAAAGAGGTGAGACCGTTGGGGTTTTCCAATACGAGTCGCCCGGGATGCAGAAATACATGAAGGATCTGAAGCCTACAGTTTTTGCCGATTTGATCGCCATGAATGCTCTTTATCGTCCGGGACCTTTGGAATATATTCCTTCTTTCGTTCGTCGTAAAAACGGTGAAGAACCAATCACTTATGACTTGGATGCCTGCGAGGAATATCTTGGAGAGACCTACGGGATCACGGTTTACCAAGAGCAGGTAATGCTTTTGTCGCAAAAGTTGGCTGGATTCTCTAAGGGTGATGCCGACGTTTTGCGTAAGGCGATGGGTAAAAAGCAGAAGGACGTTCTGGATAAAATGAAAGGAAAGTTCATCGATCAGGCTGTGGCCAAAGGACACGATGAAAAAAAACTCGATAAGATCTGGACCGACTGGGAAGCCTTCGCGAGTTACGCCTTCAACAAGTCGCACTCCACCTGTTATGCCTGGGTGGCTTACCAAACGGCGTATTTGAAAGCGCACTATCCGGCCGAATATATGGCGGCGGTGCTTTCGAACAATATGAACGACATTAAGCAGGTTACGTTTTTCATGGAAGAATGTAAGCGTATGGGACTTCAGGTTTTAGGTCCCTGTGTGAATGAGTCGTATTATAAATTTACGGTAAACGAAAATTACGCGGTTCGTTTCGGGATGGGAGCCATCAAAGGTGTGGGTTCCGGAGCTGTGGCAACCATAGTGGAAAACCGCAAAGACGGAAAATATAAATCGATTTTCGATTTGGCCAAACGCATCGATTTGCGTGCTGCCAACAAAAAGGCTTTCGAAAACCTTGCTTTGGCAGGAGGATTCGATTCATTTGAAGGAACCATAAGAGCGCAGTATTTTCATGATGACGGAGACGGCGTGACTTTCTATGAAAAAGCGATGCGTTACGGATCGAAGTTTCAGGAGAATGAAAACTCGTCTCAGGTGAGTCTTTTTGGCGAGTCGAGTGAAGTTCAGATTGCCGAACCTGTGGTACCGCCTTGTGAAGACTGGAGTACTATGGAGAAACTGGCAAGGGAAAAAGAAGTTGTCGGGATTTATATTTCCGGGCATCCTTTGGACGATTTCAGGTTTGAGATGAAATATTTCTGCAATACCAAGCTCGAATCATTGAAAGATTTGAATCAATTTGTAGGAAAAAATATTTCGATAGGAGGTATTGTTACTAATATCCAACACCGAACTTCTAAAAATGGAAAAGGTTGGGCAACATTTGTTTTGGAAGGATATGATGAGAGTTACGAGTTTAGAATATTTAATGAGGAATATTTGAAATTCAGACATTTTTTGGTGCAGAATCACTTTGTTTTTATCAAGTTGGTTGTAAAAGACGGTTGGATAAACAGGGAAACAGGGAAAAAATCAGATCCTCAAATTCAGTTTATTCAAATGGTAATGTTGCAGGATGTTTTGAATAATTTTGCCAAAAAACTTCTTATTTATCTGAATATAAAAGAATTGTCGGCCGAATTTATTCATCAATTAGATGCTGTTTTTAAAGCAAATCTGGGCGATAATACTGTTTCTTTTGAAATTTTGGAATTGGAGAAAGTCAAGAAAAAAGTTGAAATCAAGCCAATACCGGTACTTGCTTATCCCGACACTTCGGGAGAAGAAGGTGATTTTGACGAAGAAAATCCTGACTCTGATGCTTCGCCGACAGTTGAAGTAGAACCACAGGAAGAGATAAAAGTGATTACCAAATTGTCTATGCCAAGCCGTAAACTGAAAGTGAATATCTCGACTGAATTGCTTCAGGAATTGGAAAAAATGGAGGTGAAATTCAAGTTGAATTAATTCGTAAATAAAAACACAAAACCACAATTTGTTATCGTTGTGGTTTTGTGTTTTTATGATATTCTCTGCTATTAACAATCTTATATTATTAATAATATGCCTGAATAAGTACGTCTGTTGGAATGTGTAGCACTTCGTGTAACTTTCTAATCATTTCAAGTGATAGTTTTCTTTTACGGTTTAAAATTTCGCTTGCGCGACTTTTTAATCCTATAATATTGGCCAAATCATTTTGATTGTATCCCATTTGTTCCATTCTGAATTTTATTGCTTCAATGGGATCTGGTAATTCAATAGGAAAATGAACATTTTCGTATTGGTTAATTAAAATCTCCAGTACTTCCAGTTCATCGCCTTCAACTGTTCCGCTTTTAGCATCAAAAATGATTTCAAGCCTTTCGAGTGCTTGATTGTAATCTTGTTCGGTTTTTATAGGCTTAATTTTCATAATTTCTAAATTTGGTTAGCGTTAATTTTGTCATATTCAGAGTGGGTTCCAATGAAACGAATCCAAACTATTTGATAATCATAGTTTATTTTTACTATTAATCTGTAATTGTTTCCTTTAATGTTAAATACAACACGATTATCATTTAAAATGCTAGCACTCGGGTATTCTAGTTTTATCTCATTAGGATTCTTCCATTTAGCAGTGCTGGTTTCCTGAAACCATGACTTTAATTGTTGTTCACAATCAGCATGAGACTCCCAAAAATCCCGTAGTGTTTTTTTAGCTATTACTCTCAAGTTTTGTAATTTTTGACAAAGATAACAAAAATAATTCCCGTTTTGGGAATTTGTTGCTAAATTGTTGATTGAATTAGAAAATCTTTATAATTGTAAATAAAAACACAAAACCACAATTTGTTATCGTTGTGGTTTTGTGTTATTCACTTTTGGATACGAAAAAAATTTTGCTTATCGTTGCTTATATTTACGCAGAGTTATTATGCTGTTATTTTTCGAGAAGTAGTTTAAGTAGTTTGACCTGTTCTTTTAGAGACTGAATAGTATCTTCATACTGTTGAATTAATTTATCAGGAATATTTATATGGTTTATTCCAATATAGCCATCTTGTTTACAGTGATTAAAAATTTGTTTTTCATCAAATCCCAAAACTTCGACAGGTTTCACTCCAAGAACTTCGCTTATTTCATTTAGTCTATTGATTGTTAATTGGGTTTCTCCTGTTTCTATTTTAGAATAGGCACGAGTAGATAAATTTAGTTTCCCAGCAACATATTCTTGGGTTAAATTTTTTAACTCTCTTATTTGTTTTATCTTGATTTCGGGTTGTAGTATCATGTTCTTTGAATTAATAGTTCAAAATAAGACAAAATTATTCAATCATAGAAATATTTAAGGACGAAAATGGGTTTTATTAATTTTAGATTTGTCAAAAATATTTAAATTATGAAAAGAAATTTTATTTTATTAGCTGCTATTGCAGTTTTGAGTTCTTGTAACGGAAAAAAAGAAACAGCAAGTACTGAATTAGATGCTCCAACTTTTATTGAGGAACCTGCTACGGAATTAGTAGAAACATCAAGTGAGACTGATTATGATCAGGTATTAAATGATTATGAAAACTTCGTGGATCAATACATTGAGTTATTCAAAAAATCAAAAAGTGGTGATATGGATGCTTTGAAAGAATATCCGTCTATAATGGAAAAGGCAGAGGAGTTAAATAGGTCTTTAGCTGAAGCTAAGGATTCTAAATTGAATCCAAAACAAATTGCCAGAATGATGGAAATTCAAACAAAAATGATAAAAGCTATGCAGTAATTCAACGAATTACAGTATATCCTTTTTAGTTATTTATAACGATGAGGCTTTCAACAATCGAGAGCCTCATTTTATTTTTTTAAATATGGAAGAAAAACAAATCCTGCCAAATTCAACTACTGTATTAGTACTTGGAATTTGTTCTATAGTTTTCAGCTGTTTTTTTATAGGTTTAATTCTTGGTATTGTTGGGGTATCACTATCTGCCAACCCGAGAAAACTGTATCGAGAAAATCCAACTGCTTATGAAGGTAACGGTGCTTTGAATGCCGGATGGATAATGTCTATAATAGGTATAGTAACAGGAGGCTTGTATGTTGTTTATTGGCTATTCGTAGTAACTGTCATTGGCGGAACAGGTTTGTTTCTTTTGAGATAGTTTCTGTCTCGATAGTGTTGAAATTCTTTTTTACATTCGTAAAGATTGTCATTTTTCAAAAACAAATCTAACAATATAATCGGAAACGAAATAACTCAAGGAAAGGCTTTATACGAAATTCAAATATTTCGGATAAAGCCTTTTCGAGATTTATTCAAATCGTTGGCTATTCAAAAACAATGATTTTTCTAAGATTTATGAATTATTTGAATTCGTGAAATTATTTAGATTTCCTCTGAAGTTGCAAGCTTTTTATTTAAATATTAGGATTTATTTGAAAAAGCGCCGTTAGTTGCTTTTTTTTTACTATAATTGGCCGTTTTTTCAAGTAAACTTTAATTATGAATATCAAAAATATTACCCTTTTATTCTTATTCCTGTGTTTATCGGTCTTCGGGCAACAAAAGATTACTGTTGAAGATATTTATTCCGGGACTTTCAGAGCCAGATATATGGATGAATTGCAATCCATGAAGAACACAAACCAGTACACGGTTTTGAATTTTGACCAGACAAGTAGAAGTTTTCAGATTGATTTGTATGATTTTGCGACTTTGAAAAAGGTTGCGACTTTGCTCGATACTAAAAACCACAAAGCGCTGACTTCTATTGACAGTTATTCTTTTAGTGCTGACGAAAATCAAATTCTTTTGGCAACAAAAACAGAGAGTATTTACCGTCATTCTTTTGTTGCGAATTATTTTATTTATAACATAAAAACTCAGGAATTACGTCCGTTGTTGGATTATAAAATTCAGGAACCTGTTTTTTCTCCTGATGGAACTCAGATTGCTTTTGCCAGAGAAAATAATCTTTACGTTTATAATTTAGCATCTAAAAATGTTCAGCAAATTACCACTGACGGAAAGAAAAACCAAATCATCAACGGAATCACTGATTGGGTTTATGAAGAAGAATTTGCATTTGTAAAAGCTTTTGGCTGGAACAAATCCGGAGATAAACTGGTCTATATCAAATTTGACGAAAGTCAGGTTCCTGAATTCGGGATGAATATTTTTCAGAAGGATTTGTACCCAACGAATGAGGTTTTTAAATATCCAAAAGCAGGAGAGAAAAACTCTGTAGTTTCTTTGCAATTGTATGATGTAAAATCAAATTCAACTAAACAAATCAATTTAGGAAATTATACCGATTTTTATATTCCAAGAATAAAATGGACCAATGATGCCAATATTTTGAGCGTTCAGGTAATGAACAGGCATCAGGATAATCTGGATTTGATTTTTGTAGATGCAACTACCGGAACTTCAAAAGTGGTTTTGAACGAAAAAGATAAAGCTTATATTGATGTGACTGATAATCTTACTTTTTTGAAAGATAACAGTTTTATCTGGACCAGCGAAAAAGACGGTTTTAACCATATTTATTGGTACGATCAAAATGGGAAATTGAAAAATCAGGTTACTAAAGGCAAATGGGAAGTTACTGCTTACTATGGTTTTGACGAAAAAACAAAAACGGTTTTTTATCAATCGGTAGAGAATGGTTCAATAAACAGGGATATTTACAGCATCGGTTTGAACGGAAAAAATAAAAAGCGTTTGTCTCAATTAACAGGAACTCACAGTGCTACTTTCAGTCCGAATTTTCAATATTACATTAACTCCTTTTCAAACGCAAATCAGCCTTTGACTTATACTTTGAATGATGCCAAAACAGGAAAAGAAGTTCAGTCAATTTTGAATAATAATGCTTTGTTGCAAAAGTTGACGAATTATAACTTGCCTCAAAAAGAGTTTTTTGTACTGAAAACTGCCAAAGGAAACGAACTGAATGCCTGGATTATTAAGCCAAAAGATTTTGATGCTTCAAAAAAATATCCGGTTTTGATGTTTCAATATTCAGGTCCGGGATCGCAACAAGTTGCAAATACCTGGAATAACAGCAATGATTATTGGTTTATGAGTTTGGCGCAGCAAGGTTATATCGTGGCTTGTGTTGACGGAAGAGGAACCGGTTTTAAAGGTGCCGATTTCAAAAAATGTACTCAAAAAGAACTTGGTAAATATGAAGTAGAAGATCAAATTGATGCCGCCAGAGTAATAGGAAATTATCCTTATGTGGATTCATCGAGAATAGGTATATTTGGCTGGTCTTTTGGAGGGTTTATGGCTTCAAACTGTCTTTTCAAAGGAAATGATGTGTTTAAAATGGCAATTGCAGTAGCCCCGGTTACCAACTGGCGTTTTTATGATAGCATTTACACGGAAAGATATATGCAAACGCCTCAGGAAAATGCAAGTGGATATGATGAAAATTCGCCAATAAATCATGTTTCAAAATTGAAAGGGAGTTTCCTTTTAATTCATGGTTCGGCCGATGACAATGTGCATTTGCAAAATTCAATGCAGATGATTGAAGCATTGATTCAGGCGAATAAACAATTTGACTGGGCAATTTATCCCGACAAAAATCACGGTATTTATGGCGGAAAAACAAGAATTCAGTTATATAACAAGATGACGAATTTTATCAAAGAGAAATTATAATGTATTATGCATTTGGTTGCTATACAGAATAAAATATACGAAGTGAACGGCATCAAAGTCATGTTGGACTTTGATTTGGCAGAACTCTATGAAGTTGAAACCAGAGTTTTGAACCAAGCCATTAAACGAAATATCGATAGTTTTCCTGAGGATTTTATGTTCAGATTGACTACAGAGGAATGGGATGAGATTTCATCATCACAGATGATGATGTCATCACAATCTGTGATGACATCCAAAAGACCTAAAAGTGCTTTGCCTTATGCTTTTACGGAACATGGAGTAACAATGTTGGCAAGTGTTTTAAAAAGTCCGAAAGCAAGAAAAATGAATATTGCAATTGTAAGGGCTTTTGTGGCTTTGAGAAAAACGCTTTTGAATATTGAAAATCTTCAGAATCATATTAAAGAATTGGAAAGTAAATATGATAAACATTTTGAAGATATATTTGAAGCAATTCAGTTTTTGATAACCAAGAATGAATCTTCAGAAGGAAAAAGAACGAGAATAGGGTATAAGAAATAATACTTTTTAATAAATCTAAAATTAACCAAAACACTAAATAAATCTAAAATGAAAGAAATTCAAGCTAAACAAGTACAATCCTCCCGGGTGTCCTTGTTTAGCT
>CAZWAF010000056.1:0-17270 GCA_964631795.1 uncultured Flavobacterium sp.
TACCACATTTGGATTTGTCTTATTTAAAGAAAGACTTTTTCAGTGCCCTCCTTTTTCATTGCCTAGTTTTTATCTTAATTTTGATATTTCAAGCGGTAAAATTTCTAATCCTGAATTGAATGAGCAGTTAAAAGCAATTGTTCAATTTCTGGCTAAATCTTTCATCAGTAGAAATTAATAGACGCTTATTGCTTTGCTGAACCACAAAAAGACCTTTATATTCAGGTCTTTTTCTATTATAGAATATTTAATTTTCTAAGAAAACATATTTTTTACTTGTATATACAAATAAAAAGATATACATTTGTATATACAAATTATGTAAATACAATTGTCATGAGGATAGAAGAGATTATAAAGTCTAATGTAGAAATGTCGGAATCAAAAAAAATAGTTCTGAATATACTTTATACTCAAAATCTAATCAATGATAAGTTTAATGAAATACTAAAACCGTATTCTTTATCTGGTGAACAGTACAATGTCTTGAGGATTCTGAGAGGTCAAAAATGCAATGCTGTGAATATGAATTTAATTCAAGAAAGAATGATTGCTAAAAACAGTAATACAACCCGGTTAATTGATAAATTATTGATAAAAGAATTGGTTACCCGAAAAGTATGTCCGGAAAACAGAAGGAAAATTGAGATTGCAATTACAGAAAAAGGGTTGAATTTATTAAAAGAACTTGATCCAAGAGTAGCTGCCCACGAAGAATCTTTTGGTTTGAATCTTACAAATGACGAGTTAATTCAGTTGAATACTTTGTTAGAAAAATACAGAACCTTAAATAACTAAAAATAAATGACAAATTTTATAAAAGCTGCCAATTGGCGTTATGCAACCAAAAAGTTTGATACTACTAAAAAAGTTTCAGACGAAGATTTTGATATTTTAAAAGAAGCAATGCGTTTGTCATCTTCTTCATACGGATTACAACCATATAAAATTCTGATTGTAGAAAATCCTGAATTAAGAGAACAATTGCAGCCGGCTGCATGGGGGCAAAGCCAAATAGTAGATGCTTCACATTTAGTTGTATTTGCCAATATAGTTGATTTTGGCGAAACTCAAATCGATGATTATATAGAACAAGTGGCTTCGGCAAGATCATTATCTTTAGAAAATATTTCTGGCTATGCTAATTTTATGAAATCTAAAATTATTGCATTGCCAACTGAACAAAAAAATATTTGGACTGCTAAACAAACTTATTTAGCTTTAGGAAATCTATTAAATGCCGCAGCTGAGCTTAGAATTGATGTGACACCTATGGAAGGTTTTGATCCTAAATTGGTAAACGAAATACTGGGATTAAACGAAATAGGGCTAAATGCTACACTTATGGCGACAATAGGTTACAGACATGAGGAAGATGCTACTCAATATCTGACAAAAGTCCGCAAACCAACAGAAGAATTATTTATTACTTTATAACTATTTTTTAACTTAAAATTCAAACACAATGAAAAATTTAAAAACAATTGCAACTACTTTGGTTCTAACTTTGTCTTTGACAACAATGGTTGCTCAAACTAAAAAAATCAACACAGAGAAAAGTAAAATTACATGGCTTGCTAAAAAAGTGACAGGACAACACGAAGGAACTATTAATTTTGCTGACGGAGCATTAGTATTTAAAGGAGAAAAAGTAAAAGGAGGAAGTTTTACAGTTGATATGCCATCTTTGACTGCTACAGATTTGAAAGGTGAATATTTAGAAAAATTGAACGGACACCTAAAAGCAGATGATTTTTTCGGAACAGCAACTTATCCTACATCAAAATTAGTTTTCAAAAAAATTGCTACTAAAGACAATAAAAATTATACTGTAACAGCCGATTTAACTATCAAAAATATAACGAATCCAGTTGTTTTTGATTTGGTTGTAAATGGAAATACTGCAAAAACTGTATTAAAAATTGACAGAACTAAATATGACATTAAATATAATTCTGGTAAATTCTTTGATAATTTAGGAGACAAAACAATTTATGATGAATTTGAATTGACTGTAAATTTGGTTTTCTAATTAAAATTTTAAGCGATAAAAAGGCTGTACAAAACTGTACAGCCTTTTTTATTGGCATTTTTTGATCTAATAAATGGTGGTTTTTCGATTAATATAGAGTGTTGTTATTTTCTTTTTATTTTTTTTAAATCTTATTTTATTCATATACAAAATGTTATAAAATAATTTAAAATTAAGTTAAATTTTAGTTTGCAGAATTGGAAACTCTTTATATATTTGCAGCACAATAAACGAAGCGGTTGAGCTTACAAAAAGAGGGGAGATACTCAAGCGGCCAACGAGGGCAGACTGTAAATCTGCTGTGAAAACTTCGCAGGTTCGAATCCTGCTCTCCCCACGAAAACGCCTTAAGAAATTAAGGCGTTTTTTTATTTTATGATATTTAAGAAATCAAGAACAAAATAAAAAAAGGATAAACATTATACTTTATCCTTTGGAATTTTTGAAGTTGACGAAAACGCAAGATAAAAGTGAAGTACACAACAAATCGGCTGAATTCAATTCTTTACATTTGCCAAAAAATAAAGAAATGAATTGGCTTATTTTAATTATTGCGGGATTATTTGAAGTAGCTTTTGCTTCATGTTTGGGAAAAGCAAAAGAAACATCCGGAAATGAAATGTATTTATGGTATAGCGGATTTTTGGTTTCATTGACAATAAGCATGGTCTTATTGCTAAAAGCTACTCAAAATCTTCCAATTGGAACAGCTTATGCAGTCTGGACAGGAGTTGGGGCAGTCGGAACGGTCTTGGTAGGAATTTTCATATTCAAAGAACCAACTAACTTTTGGCGAATCTTCTTTCTTATTACACTTATAGGTTCAATCATTGGACTCAAATCTGTATCGCATTAATCTGATTTATTAATACACTGATAATCTTCATTAACTCGTGGAGTGTAATTAGTTGTGGACTACAAATTTTCGTCCGTTCGAGTAATTTTTATGAAAATGCTAAGAGCCTTTTCATAAAAATGTATCGAGAACAAGAAAATTATCTTTAAAGGGGTTTACATCTATAAAACTTCCTTAAGAAAAGACAGCATTGCCTGCCAGGAACGTTTATCGGCCGATTCGTTGTAAGCGGCTCCTTTGCTGTTGTCGGTTCCGGCATTTTTATCGGTAAATGCATGAACTGCATTGGCATAATAATTCATTTGCCAGTCGGCTTTTGCTGTTTTCATTTCACTTTGAAAATCCCTGATTTCGGTTTCCGATTCATAAGGATCGTCTGCTCCGTGAAGTACTAATATTTTTGGAATGATTGTATTTATAGGTCTTTTTTCGTCACGAGCCAAACCTCCATGAAAAGAAATAACACCTTTTACGTTCATATTGATTCTGGCTGCTTCAACAGCTCCCAAGCCGCCAAAACAATATCCTATTACAACAATCTTATTTGGATTGGCTCCTTGTTTGACTAATTGTTCCAAAGCCAATTGTATTCTTTTGTGATACTCAGGAATGTTTTTCTTGTAAAATCCGGCTTTTTGAGCAGCTTCAGAATTATTAACGGGTCTTTTGTCAACACCATAAATATCGGCTACAAAAGTTTTATAACCCAGTTCAGCCAACTTTGCCGCATTGTCTTTGGAATGTTCATCAATTCCCATCCAGGCAGGAAGAATCAAAATTCCGGGATTGTTTTTCAATGCTTTTTTCGGACTGATGCTGACTCCTGTTAAGAGTTGTTCTCCATCTTTGTAGGCTACTTCCTTTGATTGAGCAAATGATATGGAAGCAAACAATGTGAATAAAACCGAATAAATTAACTGTTTTTTCATAGTGAATTGTTTTTGATTGATTCTTTAAAATTACTTTAATATTCCGAATCAATGAATCTCAATTTTCTTTTTCTTTAAATCTTACTGATTTATATTTGTTTGTGAAATATCTATCAATTCTGATTTCTAAATTTTGAAAGGATTGGAATCATATTTTTTATGATTTCCCCGAAAAATAAGAAACAATGATAATATATTTGTTTTTGAAATGTTAAAGCATTGCTTTTAATTTATACTATTGAATATGAATATAGAAATGATTTCTATTTTGCTGTCGGGATTGAGTTTTGTTTTGTTGATTTTACTACTATTTAAAAGCAAAAAAGACAATTCGGCCGAGATTATCGATTCGGTCAGACGATTATTGCAACAGGAATTGAGAGAAAACCGTATGGAATTACTGAACTCTCTTAAATCGAACAGAGAAGAATTGGGAAAAGGTTTGGACCGACTTACTTCTAAACTGGAAGAAAGATTATTTGCCATTAATTCTGATTTTAATAAAAATGCGAAGGAAAATCGCGAAGAACTTACCAAATCATTAGGTGAATTCGGAAAAACATTTGCAGAAAATGTGGCTCAGTTCAACAGAATTCAGACAGAGAAATTTGAACAAATGGCAATCAAGCAAAATGAATTGGTGAAATCGACCGAGGAAAAGCTTGAAAAAATGCGTGAAACGGTAGACGAAAAATTACATAAAACGCTAGAAGAACGTTTGGGACAGTCGTTTCAATTGGTTAGTGAGCGTTTGGAGTTGGTGCAAAAAGGGTTGGGCGAAATGCAAACATTGGCCAGTGGAGTAGGAGATTTGAAAAAAGTTTTGAGTAATGTGAAAACCCGTGGAATATTGGGAGAAATTCAATTGGGTAATATTTTGGAACAAATCATGGCTCCGGAACAATATGAAGCCAATGTAAAAACCAAATCGGGCTCTAATGATCACGTTGAATTTGCCATTAAACTTCCCGGAAAAGACGATGCCGGAAAAGAAGTTTATTTACCAATTGATGCCAAATTTCCTCAGGAAGATTATGTTCGTCTTCAAACCGCTTACGATAGTAATGATTTGGCCGGAATTGAAGCGGCTAATAAGGCATTGGTGCAGTCGGTAAAAAAGTTTGCCAAAGATATTCGGGATAAATATATAGATCCGCCGCATACTACCGATTTTGGAATTATGTTTTTACCAATTGAAGGGTTGTTTGCTGAGGTGGTGCGTCAGCCGGAGGTAGTTGCTTTTTTGCAAAGAGAATACAAAATTATAGTTACCGGGCCAACGACTTTGGCAGCGATGCTTAACAGTTTGCAAATGGGATTCAAAACGCTGGCAATTCAAAAGAGAAGTTCAGAAGTTTGGCAGGTTTTGGGCGCTGTGAAAACCGAATTTGTCAAGTTTGGAGGCGTATTGGAAAAAGCGCAAAAGAAAATTAGTGAAGCCAATCAGGAACTGGATACTTTGGTCAACACCAGAACCCGATTGATGATGTCTAAGTTGAATAAAGTGGAAGCTTTGCCAAGTGTAGAAACCATTAAAATCTTAGATGAAGTAGGTGATATTGAGGCTGATTCATAAATTCCGGATTCTATTGTTTTAAATATCTGATTTAATTTTAAATTATAAAAGCTTAAAAATCAATTAATTGCTATGAGTTTTGAGTTGTTTATTTGAAATGTTTCCCATTTAATGTCTTCTACAATTTGTAAAATACTTAAATTAGGCCTGAAATAATATAAAGGGAGTATAATCCTGTAAAAATAAAATGAAATTGCAGTTTTTTCAACAAAATGCAGAACAGAATGAAAAGATATACAAATTACCCGGTGTAATGTATAATTCTTTTTATTCGAATCTTATAGTCGGAGCAATTACTTTGTTGGTAATTCTTCTTACCAATTCATTGTGGGGTATGCCGGGTAGATATTCGGCCTTTTTTCCGGCTGTAGCTATAGAATTTGTTGCGGTCTATGTTTTAGGATACAGAGTTTTGTTCGGGGTATGTATTGCTATCTTTGTTAATTCCTACCTACGGGTATATGAATTGAATGTGGGATACCAGATGTCAATCATTTATGCCAGTATCGCTGTTTTTGGAAATCTGGTTTTTTTATTTATTTCGGTCCACTTTACACGACTTTTGTGTGGGAGAAGAACTTTGTTTAAAGATCCATATACGGTAGTTATTTTTACTCTTACACTTGCATTTTCACTTTTTTTCCTGACAATTATAGCTTTGTTCGGGCTTTATTTGGTAGGTGTAATAAATAGAGATGATTTTTATATTACGGCATTAAATTTTTGGTTTGGACGTTTCAATGGCGTTGTGGTTTTTGCCCCATTTCTTTTGGCTTTGTTTGATAGTTCACCGGATAGGAAAATAGATCGTAAAAAGATTTGGGAAGTTCCGGTAGTATTAGTCGTAATTGTTTTGTTTTCGATGTTTGCTTTCAGGACTTCGGTGCAGAATCAAATTTTAATAATAGCTATTACATTGTTTATTGCATTTCGATACAACCTTTTAGTGGTTAGTTTTGCCTCAATTTTGGTTTCACTTATAGCTACCTATTTTACAGCCAAAGGTTTTGGGGTTATGATAGGTGCCAACATGCAGGAATCCATTATAAATCTTCAGCAATATTTGTCGATTCGATATTTGTTTGTTTATACAGTATATTCCGTGGTTTTGGATAGAAGTAAGTTGGTTAAAAAAATTTCTCAGAAATCAACTGATTTAGGAGAGCGCTTGAAAGAGCTTACTGTTATTTATAAGATTTCGGATTTATGTAACAAAAGCGAGGTTTCTGTTGAAGAAATTTTGAAAGGTTGTGTTGAGATTTTGCCGGAGGGATATATGTATCCTGAAAAAATTAAATGCAGAATTAAGTATTATGACATGTCTCTTGAAACCCAAGGTTTCTCAAAAGGAAAATGGAAGCAATATCGTGATTTTTTTATTTTTGGTAAAAATATAGGATCGATAGAGGTTTATTTTTTGGATGATGAAAGTCTTAAAAACTCTCCGTTTTTACTAGAAGAAGAGAATATGTTGGATGCTTTTAAGGATATTTTTGAAAAAGTGCTTGAAAGCAGAAAAGTTCAAGATGACTTTAATTTTCAAAAACAAATGCTTCAGGCTACTATTGAAAGTCCTAAGGAAATTGTGGTTTTCTCGATAGATTTGAATTATAAATACCTTAGTTTTAATTCGCTTCACAAATCAATTATGCTTTCCAGTTATGGAAAAGTAATTGAATTAGGAAGTTCTATTTTAGAGAACATTACAAACAATGAATCCCGATTTGAAATAAAGCAGCGTTTCGATTTGGTTTTCGAGGACAATGTTGTTTCAGATGTGTTGAGTTTTGAAAACGATGGTAAATTTTGGGAGGTAAGAATCAGTCCTATCAAAGATGATAATCAAAATATAATTGGTGCTACTTTTTTTGCCATAGATGTAACAGAGAAAAAGAGTGATCAGGATCGTTTGATCTTAAGTGAAAAAAATTACAAAGAAATTTTTGAAAACGTACAAGATGTCTTTTTTAAATCATCGGTAAAAAGCAAAGTTTATCTGGATGTTAGTCCGTCTTGCAGTTATTTTGGAATAGCCAGAGAAGAAATGATTGGCAGAAGTATTTATAGTTTTTTTGAAGATCAAACGAAGCTCAAAGGATTTTTGGATGAATTACAAAATACCAATTCAATCCATGATTATGTAGCGAAGTTCAAAGTAGGAGAGAAGAACTTTTATGTTTCTATAGGAGCCCGGATTCTTTTGGACGAAAATAGTGAAGCTGAATTTATAATAGGATCTTTTCATGATGTAACCGACAGGATTCTGGCCGAAGAACATTTGAAAATAAGTGAACATAAATACAGAAATCTTTTTGAAAGAATAGACGATATTTATTTACAGGTCGATTTTGAGACCGATATAGTCATGGAAGTAAGTCCTTCTATAGCGTCTATCTCAGGTTTGACTCCCGAAAATGTAAGAGGACTTAATAAACGCACATTTTTTGTTAATGAGGAAGAATGTGATTATTTAAAAGATTATTTGCTCAAAAATGGTGAGATTACAGATTACATCATTTGGTTAAAATTTGGTGATTCAAAACTTTGTTTTTCAGTCAATTCGAAGATTGAATTTAATGAGAACGATAAACCATTATATACCTATTCAACTTTAAGAAATGTGACTGAGCGGGTAGAAAACATGAAAAAAATTGAAGAGTACAATCGCAAACTGGAAAGTCAAAATAGCGAATTGGAACAATTTGCTTACATCACTTCCCATGATTTGCAGGAACCCTTGATTACATTGAAATATTTTACCGATATAATCAAGAATGAATTCAAAGAAAATTGCCTTACTGAAGACGGAATTGAATTACTGAATCATATCGGACAAGCTTCAAACAGAATGCAGGAATTGGTAAAAGGATTATTGGAATATTCCAGAATAGGGAGGGAGGCCGAAATTATTGAATTGGATAGTGATAATGTTTTGAAGGATGTGATGCTGCAAATGATTGGATTGGTACTTAAAAACAAAGTAATTATCAATGTAGATACCTTGCCAAAAGTAATGGCCAACAGACGGGAACTTTCTTTGCTGTTTCACAATTTATTGAATAATGCAATTAAATTCAGACGTAAAGACGTAAGTCTGGAAATAGATATAAAAGCCGAAGAACTTGAAAATGAATGGTTGTTTTCGGTACATGATAACGGAATTGGAATAAAGGAAACCAATTTGACTAAAGTGTTCACAATATTTAAACGACTTAATAATCATGAAGATTATGAAGGAATAGGAATTGGTTTATCTCAATGCCGAAAAATTGTAGAACTTTTTGGAGGAAGAATCTGGGTTGAATCGGTCTTTGGAGAAAGCACCACGGTTTACTTTACATTCCCGAAAATTTCGTAATCTAAAAAAATAATCATAACCCATTGGGTATAATTAGCTGCCGAAGATAAATTCTCGTCAGTTCGAGTAAATTTTCAGAAAAAGCGAACAGCATTTTCTGAAAATTGTATCGAGAACAAGAAAGTATCTTAATGTAATTAATTCGTTAAATCAATTACACAAACTACAATTTATCCATATAGATTTTGTGTAAATTGATCAAATTCGTGTTCTAATTTTTTTTAGAGGAGGCTATTTCTAAGATAGCCATAAAAGCTTTTTCCCTATTCAGAAATAATTTCATACTTTTGTCGCCTAAAAAACAAGAAAAAATGGCTACAATTACATTAGGAGGAAATCCAATAAATACAATAGGCGAATTACCAAAAACAGGAACTCAGGCAATTGATTTCAAATTGGTTAAAGAAGATTTATCAACAGCTACTTTAGCTGATTTTACAGGAAGTAAATTAATCCTGAATATTTTTCCAAGCATCGATACCGGAACTTGTGCAGCATCTGTAAGAAACTTCAATAAATTGGCAAGCGAATTAACAAACACTAAGGTTTTGTGTATTTCAAAAGATTTGCCGTTTGCCCAAAAACGTTTTTGTGGAGCAGAAGGAATCGAAAATGTAATTAACTTGTCTGATTTCAGAGATGGTTCTTTCGGTAAAAATTATGGTTTAGAAATCATTGACGGTAAACTGGAAGGTTTGCACTCAAGAGTTATTGTTGTAATTGACGAAAACGGAATCATTACCCATACCGAACAAGTGAGCGAAATTGCTAACGAACCAAATTATGAGGCCGCTTTGGCAAAATTGTAAAATCTCACTATTTCTAATCCGTAATTAATAATGAAAAAAGACACCACTTTTGTCACCGGTCGTATTAAAAGTGTTAAATATGCCGTGATGGGTGCGTTGAAACTTATAAATACCGAGCATAGTATTATTGTTCAGTTTTCTATAGGAATTTTGATGACAATCGCTGGTTTTTTCTTCGGAATTACCAAGACAGAGTGGATGTTTCAGATATTTTCAATCGGATTGATTATGAGTATTGAAGGATTGAATACGGCTGTAGAAAAAATAGCCGATTTCATTCATCCTGATTATCACGAAAAAATAGGTTTTATCAAAGATATTGCTGCCGGTGCGGTTATGTTTGCTGCAATTACGGCAATCGTTATTGGTGCAATAATATATATTCCTTATTTGACGGAATTTATTGGATAAATCAATTTCAAATACACAATTTTATATTCTATTTTATCTGAATAATGGCAAAAACAATAAAGAAAGAAAATACATCTAATAGTGCAACAGAAACAAAAAAGACAGGGATTTTATCCCGACAACAAAAATTCCTTGTCGGAACTATGTTGGTGTTGTTTTCAATTTCGCTGTTTTTCGCATTTGCTTCTTTTTATATTTATGGCACAAACGATCAGAGTGCAGTAGAACAAATTGCTGACCGAACCACTACTGTAGAGAATTGGTTAGGCAAAATGGGAGCTTATATTGCTGATTTAGTCGTTTATAAAGGATTTGGACTTGCTTCTTTTTTGTTTGTCAGACTTTTCTTTTTAACAGGAATTTATCTTGTTTTGAATCTTCCGCTCAAAAAACTCAAAACTACTTGGTTTTGGGATTTATTTGCAATAATAATTTTATCGGTTAGTTTCGGATTTTTTGCCGATTTCCTGCCTGAATTGGGTGGCGTTTTTGGCTATGAAATGAATTTGTTTCTACAGGATTACATTGGTAAATCGGGAACAATTTTATCATTGATTTTCGGATTGGTAATTTACGCTATTTTTAAAATCAAGATTTCTCCGGATGCTTTGTCTTCTGTTTTTGAGAAATCAAAAGAAGATTTTAAATCAGACAATGAAAATATAGTTTCACCTGCTCCGGTCAGTGAAAAGACTTATAATTTGGAAGAATTTGCTGTTAAAGAATCATTTATTCCGGAAGAAGAACTAATTCCAGAACCGGTTTTAATAACTCCGCCATCGCAATTTGAAATCAACAAAGAAGCATTAAAACCAACTATAAGCAATGCTTCTGAATTGAGTTTGGAACCAACAATGAAAGCAACTCCGCTTGAAGTGGCTACTTTGGAAGAAGAACCAATTGAAGAGTTTTTTGAAATTGAAAAAGTAGAAGAAGAAGATATAGTTGAAGAAAATCTTGCTGCAAAACTGGTTGCCGATTTCGGATTGTTTGATCCTACTTTGGATTTGTCTAATTACAAATTCCCGACAATTGATTTACTGAAAGAATATTCTTCGGGCGGAATTACCATTAATCAAAGTGAACTTGAAGAAAACAAAAACCGAATTGTAGAAACTTTACGTAACTACAAAATCGAAATTGCTCAGATAAAAGCAACTGTAGGCCCATCGGTAACATTATACGAAATTGTTCCCGAAGCGGGAATCAGAATTTCGAAAATTAAAAGTCTGGAAGACGATATTGCTTTGTCGCTGGCGGCTTTAGGAATTCGTATTATTGCTCCAATTCCGGGGAAAGGAACCATTGGTATTGAAGTTCCAAACAAGAATCCTACTATGGTTTCGATGAAAAGTGTTATTGGCTCAGCCAAATTTCAGGAAGCTGAAATGGAATTGCCAATTGCTTTGGGAAAAACTATTTCAAATGAAACTTTTGTAGTCGATTTGGCAAAAATGCCTCACCTTTTGATGGCGGGAGCTACCGGACAAGGTAAATCGGTAGGATTGAATGCTGTACTGACTTCGCTTTTGTACAAAAAACATCCGGCAGAAGTAAAATTTGTATTGGTCGATCCTAAAAAAGTGGAATTGACGCTTTTCAATAAAATTGAAAGACATTATTTGGCCAAATTACCGGATACCGAAGATGCTATTATTACCGATAATGCCAAAGTAGTAAATACTTTGAATTCTCTTTGTATTGAGATGGATGACCGTTATTCGCTTCTGAAAGACGCAATGGTAAGAAACATTAAAGAATACAACGAAAAATTCAAGGCACGTAAGTTGAATCCTGAAAACGGACATCGATTTTTGCCATATATCGTTTTGGTAGTCGATGAGTTTGCCGATTTGATCATGACAGCTGGAAAAGAAGTAGAAACTCCTATTGCACGTTTGGCTCAGTTGGCCCGTGCTATTGGTATTCACTTGATTATTGCTACGCAAAGACCTTCGGTAAACGTAATTACCGGTTTGATTAAGGCCAATTTCCCGGCACGTATTGCTTTTAGAGTAACATCTAAAATTGATTCAAGAACAATTTTGGATACTCAGGGCGCTGATCAATTGATAGGACGAGGAGATATGCTTTATACAAACGGAAATGATGTAGTTCGTGTTCAATGTGCTTTTATTGATACTCCTGAAGTTGAAAAAATAACCGAATATATTGGTTCTCAAAAAGCATATCCTACGGCTTATTTACTTCCTGAATTTACAGGAGAAGAAAGTGGCATTAATCTTGATATCAACATTTCCGAAAGAGATTCCTTGTTTAGAGAAGCTGCCGAAATTATTGTTGGAGCGCAACAAGGTTCGGCCTCTTTGCTTCAGCGAAAATTAAAATTGGGGTACAATAGGGCAGGTAGATTAATCGATCAGATGGAAGCTGCCGGAATTGTTGGCCCTTTTGAAGGAAGTAAAGCCAGAACTGTAAATATTCCGGACATGATTGCTCTTGATCAGTTTTTTAACAACGAACAAAATAAATAACTTATAAATAAGATGAAACGTTTTACAAAAAGATTAATTCAACTTTCTTTTATACTGTTTTTAAGTCTTAGCGTTCAGGCACAAGACAAAAAAGCAAAAGTATTACTTGATGAAGTAGCGGCAAAGGTTAAGAGTTATGATAATATTACTATCGATTTTAAATATACTCTTAATAATGTTAAGGAAAAGGTAAATCAGGAGAGCAAAGGAAACGTGATTATGCAGGGGAATCAATATGTTTTGAATTTGATGGGAGTGACTAAACTTTTTGACGGAAAGAAAATGTACACCATTAATCCTGAAGATGAAGAAGTTTCTATCAGTAAATACAACGAAAAAGATTCAAACAGCGTTACTCCTTCAAAAATGCTGACTTTTTTCAATTCGGGTTACAAATTCAACTGGGATATTTCTCAAAATGTAAAAGGAAGAAAAATTCAATATGTTAAGTTGACTCCTAATAATACTAAAGACAGCAGAAAAGAAATTTTATTAGGAATTGACACTCAGACAAAAAATATCTACAACCTGATTGAAGTAGGAAAAAACGGAACAAAAACCACTATAGTGGTAAATTCTTTCAAAACCAATCAACCATTATCAAAAAATCAATTTACCTTTGTTGAGAGTAAATACAAAAATTATTACATCAACAGATTAGACTAAATTAATTAGGTGAAAATTCTAGATAGGTATCTCTTAAAAACTTTCCTGATTACATTTACTTCGGTATTTGTAATCCTTTTTTTTATATTCATACTTCAAACAGTTTGGTTGTTCATTGATCAACTTGCCGGAAAAGATTTAGGATTTACACTTATTTTAAAATTCCTAGTCTATTCTATGCCGGGAATTGTTCCATTGGTATTACCTCTTTCCATACTTTTGGCATCCATTATGTCGTTTGGAGATTTATCAGAAAACTATGAGTTTGCCGCAATGAAATCTTCAGGAATTTCGCTGCAAAGAGCCATGAGAAGTTTGTCGGTTTTCATACTTTTTTTGAGTTTGGCTGCATTTCTTTTTGCAAATAATGTTATTCCGTATTCTCAATTCAAATTCATCAATTTCAGAAAAAATATTGCTCAGGTAAAACCTTCGATGGCAATTACTGAAGGTCAATTCAGTAAAATCGGGAATTTTACAATTAAAGTTGACCGAAAATCGGGCGAAAATGAAAATTTACTCAGCGGAATTACCATTCATAAAAAGTCAGATGACGGAATGTTGAATACCACGGTGATAAAAGCCGAAAAAGGTGTTTTGATAAGCAGTAAAGAATCGAATATTCTTCAGTTGGTTATGTACAATGGATTTCAATATGAAGATATAATTCCGAAGCGTTTTGAAGAACGAAACAAACATCCGTTTGCAAAAACTTCTTTCAAAAAATATATTATGAATATGGATTTATCAAAATTGAATAAATCCGGTTCAGATGACAAAAGTATTGTTAATACCAACAGTATGTTGAATGTGGGCGAATTGAAATTTACATTGGATTCTCTTAACAGGGATTATAAAAAAGACAGAATTTCTTTTACTGAAAATGCCAATCAAAGAAATATATTCAAAAAGCCCGAAATAACTTCAATTGCTTCAAATCAGCTAAAAGAAGATTCAAAAGAAAAAAGAAAGAATACTTCCGGTTTATTGGAATATTATAATAATACCGAGAAAAAAAGCATATTAGAAATTGCTAAAAACAACGTTGCCAATACTATTTTCTCTATCGGAATGACAAAAGATGATTTTGATTTTAAACAAAAGAATATAAATAGTCATTGGGTAGCCCTTTATGATAAATTTGTTATGGCTTATGCCTGTATTTTAATGTTTTTCATTGGAGCACCTTTGGGAGCAATTATCAGAAAAGGAGGTTTGGGATTGCCTATTGTTTTTGCAGTTCTTATTTTTATATCCTTCCATTTCATCAATACATTTGGAAAAAAACTGGCTCAGGAAGCAGGAATTACACCTTTTTTAGGTTCATGGATGTCCTCACTAATCCTGACACCATTTGCAATTTTATTGACTTACAGAGCTACTAATGATATTGGAATGATTAATACCGATGTTATTATGCAACCGATTCAAAAACTTTTTACTAAACTATTTCAAAAAAAACAGTAAGATATGTCATCAAATAAAATACAACTAAACACCATAGAAGAAGCCATTGAAGACATCAGACAAGGAAAAGTAATTATTGTAGTTGATGATGAAGACCGTGAAAATGAAGGCGACTTTTTGGCTGCTGCCGAAAAAGTAACTCCTGAAATGATCAATTTCATGGCAACTTATGGCAAAGGACTCATTTGTGCTCCGTTGACAGAAAGCCGTTGTAAAGAACTTGGTTTACATGCCATGGTAACCAATAATACAGATCATATGGAAACGGCTTTTACTGTTTCGATTGATTTGAAAGGTCATGGAGTAACTACAGGTATTTCGGCTGCCGACAGAGCTAAAACCGTTTTGTCATTAGTAAATAGTGAAACAAAGCCACACGATTTGGCTCGTCCGGGACATATTTTTCCGTTAATTGCAAAACAGGGAGGAGTGCTTCGTCGAACAGGACACACCGAAGCAGCTATTGACTTTGCCCGTTTGGCAGGTTTTAAACCGGCCGGAGTTATAGTCGAAATTATGAACGATGACGGAAGTATGGCTCGTCTTCCTCAGCTGGTTGAAGTAGCTAAAAAATTCGACTTGAAATTAGTTTCAATCGAAGCTTTGGTTGCATACAGAATGCAGCACGATAGTTTGATTGTAAAAAAAGAAGATTTCGACATAGAAACCCGTTTTGGAACTTTCAGGCTTAGAGCTTATCTGCAAACTACAAATAAACAGGTGCACATAGCCTTGACAAAAGGAACATGGAATTTAGGTGATCCGATTTTGACTAAAATCAATTCAACTCAGGTAAATAATGATATTCTAGGAACTTTGACCGACGATAACCATAAGAGATTAGACAATGCTTTTGAAGCTATAAATAATGAAGGAAAAGGAGCTATTTTATTTATAAATCAGGAAATACCACCAATTGATTTATTGAATAGAATAGGGGAGTTAAAAGCATTGCAGTCAAAAGGAGAATTAAAAGCACCGCAAGTAAAACTGGATAATAAAGATTTTGGAATTGGAGCCCAAATTTTACACGATTTAGACATTTCAAAAATCAGATTTTTATCAAATTCTAAGCAAACCAAACGTGTTGGAATGATTGGTTATGGTCTTGAAATCACAGAATACGTCAGATTTTAATTTTTTGTAAAATTATAAACAAAAGATTTTGAGGAGGTTAAATAAACATGAGTAAAAAAGATTTATTTTTCTTAAAAAAAGCTTTTGATAATCGAAAAAGACCTATATATTTGCACCCGTAATCAATAAACGGTTACAGATACTGGAGAAATGGCAGAGCGGTCGAATGCGGCAGTCTTGAAAACTGTTGACTGTAACAGGTCCGGGGGTTCGAATCCCTCTTTCTCCGCAGAATAAAAACCCTAACCCTTGTAAATAAAGGAGTTGGGGTTTTTTACTTTACAAATATCCCCACATTATCCCCACAATTTTTCTTTTTCAAATTCACTATTTTTATACAAAACAGGAATTATGAAAAGTCAAGTATCCATAAAAAGAATAATTATTGATTTTATTTATATCAGAGATCAGTTAAAAGATCTTTTTAAGGGTAGGCAGGAATACCAACCTATAATAGAATTTCTTGGAGCTAAAGATTATTTGGATGATGATTTAGATATTCCTTTCCCGAAAATGAAAGATGTTGAAGACGCAACCGGATTAAAGCCTCATACTCTTCGAAAGATTTTATTAAAGATGCATGGTGAGATCTTTACTTACGAAAGAAAATTAAATCTTAATTTTAAAAAGGTTTTATATCACTTTTACATAAGCTACTTTGATCATCGATGCCAATTTACTGTAGATTATTTAACTCATTTACCTAGAATAGGAGACAGTATGAGTTTGCCTTTTGTTAGCGCCTCAATACCGGTTAATTATTTCTTTGTAGATGATATACAACATGAATTAGAAAATGATGCTCAAATAGTAATCATTACGTTAAAGGCGGGTAGTTTTAATGAATACTACCGTTTCATGAAAGATCGAGCATTAGAACTCGGGGAAATTAGTTTTGGTGAAATGTATAATTTAAGCGAACATGAAATTAAAAAAATCATATACACTAAAGGAGCCTACAGTAATAATATGTACTCACCTACTTTTAAGAGATACTTCAAAAAGTATTGAAATTTTAACCTATAATCAAAGCTAGTACCTGTTCCTTTTTTAAACTGGTGTACTGACAAAACTCATCTATTGAAACAAATTCGTTTTGAAGCTTATTAAGGTCTTTTCTTATTTTTCGTAACAATCTTGAGCTTTGAATATAACTTTTTCCTGTAATGCGCTGTATGTCCTTTGGGTAGATACACAGCCTCTTGTTCTCTGTTTTCATACACTATCTATAGCTTTGATTAGGCTTTGACTTACGTTAAAGCTAAGTAACCATAAATGAAGTCATCAAATGAAATCTCTTGTTAGAAAATACCGAATTGTGTTTTATTGTGTTCTTTTTAGAATATCATTTATGTCATTTTAAATCATTTAGTGCATTGTACTACATTCTGTATAGTGCCCTCTTTTAAATTATTAGTTTAAGTATCAACTTTGATGTAGAATCAATCAAAGATGTTGCAACTGGATGATGATTTTAGAGATTATTAATTTAAAAATGAGAAATCATGGCAAGGCAAAAAGGGATTATCAAATT
>CAZWAF010000057.1:0-17084 GCA_964631795.1 uncultured Flavobacterium sp.
TGACGCATGTAAATTTTGTCATCCATTTTTGTACCTGTAAGGTTGATTTTTTCTGCGTTGATAACAATTACGTTATCTCCACAGTCCACGTGTGGTGTATAACTTGGTTTGTACTTACCTCTTAAGATCATAGCGACTTTTGAAGCAAGGCGTCCTAAGTTATGACCTTCAGCATCTACAACAATCCACTCTTTTGTTACAGTGGCTTTGTTTGCTGACATTGTCTTGTAGCTTAATGCGTCCATAATATTATTTTAATTAAACATTCCATCCCCAAATAAAAGGGGTTGCAAAAGTACAATTATTTATTTTAAATGCAAATGTGATTTTGGAATATTTTTTTAATGCCTTTATGTTGATTATCAATCGACTAATTTTAGTAATAAGATCGGTATTGAGTTTTTTACTGAATATGAGTTCTTGCTGTTGTGATTTTTATCAACAAAACAATGTTAATTTAATTCGGGTAAAAACAAAGGGTTGTTTGCTTTTGAATTGATTTTCAATAAAATAGCTATTTTTTCTTTGTTTGAATTTGTTTTTATTCGAAATTAAATGTTTAATTTTAATTGCTGAAAATCAGGTATTTAAAACATAATCTTAAAATCTAATTCTTATGAAAGCAAAACAATTACTTTTAGTTTTACTGTTGTCAATAAGTATGACAGGATTTTGCGCCACAATTGAAATTAATGCTTCTGATGCGGATATGTCATTTAGTCCGGATAATGTTATAATTAATTCTGGAGACGTTGTCCGGTTTATTTTAGGTTCAATACACAATGCTGTTGAAGTAAGTGAATCAACATGGAATTCAAACGGAACAGCTCCTCTGCTTGGTGGATTTTTGGTTTCTGATGGGCAAACGCAAGATGTAATGAACTTGTCTGTTGGAACTCATTGGTATGTGTGTACGAATCACGCTTCAATGGGTATGAAAGGAATGATTACCGTTACAGCTTTAGGTATAAATGATTTTCAATTGGTTAATAATTTCTCTGTTTTTCCAAATCCAACAACCGATTTTGTAAATATCAGGATGATTAATAGTTCATTTGGAGAGTCTTATCGCATCATGGATCAGGGAGGAAGATTTGTTTTTGATGGTAAATTGGAAGATGTAACTACTGCTGTAGATTTGAGCCAATTTGCTTCCGGTATTTATTTTCTGCAAATAGGAACAGAAACAAGAAGAACTTTTAAATTGGTAAAAAATTAACCGGATTTTTCAAGTAAAAAACAAAGGTCGATTCTCAATTGAATCGACCTTTTTGTTAGGTTTGCAGAACTGCCAACTGTCACTGAATACTATTTTTAATGCGCTTCCAGCCAATCTTTTCCTTCTCCAATTTCTATTTCCAAAGGAATATCGAGTTTAAATGCATTTTCCATTTCATATTTAATCATTGGTTTGATTTTCTCCAATTCGTCATTGTGAACATCAAACACAAGTTCATCATGAACCTGTAATAACATCTTGCTTTTCCAGTTTTCCGTAGTCAGTTTTTTATGGATGTTAATCATTGCAATTTTAATAATATCGGCGGCACTTCCCTGAATTGGTGCGTTCACGGCATTTCGTTCGGCTGCACCTCGAACCACAGCATTGGCCGAATTAATATCTTTCAAATATCTTCGGCGACCCGAAATAGTTTGTACAAACCCATCGTGTCTGGCGTTTTCTATCTGATCGTGTATATACGATTTTAGTTTGGGATAGGTTTTGTAATAAGCTTCGATCAAAGCGGCACTTTCAGAACGGGAAAGAGAAGTTTGATTGCTCAACCCAAAAGCCGAAACCCCATAAATAATTCCGAAGTTGACCGTTTTTGCGTGACTTCTTTGTTCGCGGGTCACTTCTTCCAACGGAACATGAAATACTTTTGAAGCTGTCGATTTATGAATATCCTCGTGATTTTGGAAAGCTTTAATCATATTTTCCTCTCCGCTCAAAGAGGCAATAATGCGCAATTCAATCTGAGAGTAATCGGCAGAAATAATAGTATGATTTTCATCTCTTGCCACAAATGCTTTTCGTATCAATCGGCCTCTTTCGGTACGAATCGGGATGTTTTGTAAATTCGGATTATTAGAACTCAAACGACCCGTTGCTGCAACGGCCTGCATATAATCGGTGTGAATGCGCTGCGTTACTTTGTCCACCTGATTTGGTAAAGCATCTACATAAGTATTTTGGAGTTTTATCAGTTGACGCCAGTCCAAAATATCTTTTACAATCGGATTATCATTAGCCAGATAACTCAAAACCTCCTCTCCGGTGGCATATTGACCGGTTTTGGTTTTCTTTTGTTTGGCTCCGCCAATTTTCAATTTGTCAAATAAAATGTCGCCTAATTGTTTTGGAGAAGCCAAATTGAATTTTTCTCCGGCTTCTTCATAAATTTTAGATTCCAATGATTTGATGTCATTGTCTAATTCCTTTGAAAGCGATTTCAAAAAGTCGGTATCCAGACGGATTCCTTCTTTTTCCATGTCGGCCAAAACTTTTACCAACGGAATTTCGATTTCGTCAAACAGTTTTTTTGTTCCGGTTTTATCTAATTCCTGAGTAAAAATTTCCTGAAGTTGCAAAGTCACATCGGCATCTTCAACAGCATATTCTTTGATGTCTTCAATGGCGACATCTCGCATCGTTTTTTGGTTTTTCCCTTTTTTCCCAATTAAAGATTCAATTGGTTTAGGTGAATATTTCAAATAAGTTTCGGCCAAAATATCCATATTATGACGCATATCCGGATTGAGCAGATAATGCGCAATCATAGTATCGAACAGTTTTCCCTGAACAGAAACGCCGTAATTTGAAAGTATTTTTAAATCATATTTTAAATTCTGACCAATCTTCTCAATGTTTTCATTTTCGAAAAAAGGAATGAATTTTTCAATCAAAGCTTTTGCTTCTTCCTGATTTTCCGGAAACGGAACATAAAATCCTTTTCCTTTTTCAAAAGAAAAGGCAATTCCTACTAATTCTGCGTGCAAAGCATCCAATCCGGTGGTTTCGGTGTCGAAACACACGGATGTTTGATTCATTAAATTCTGAATCAAAAGTTTTACGGCCAAATCTCCCTGAATGGTTTGGTAAAAATGGCTGGTGTTTTCAAGAGTATTGTAAAACTGCTGATGTCTTTCCTGAGATGTTTCTTCTTGGATATTCCCGCCAAAAAGGTCGAACTGATCTTCGTTTGCCACTTTTGCCTTTTGGCTTTTGGTCCCGACGCTTCGGGATGGCTCTTCGCTATTGGTTGCTGTTTGAGGATTAAATATCGCATCAAACTGTTCGGCCATTCTTCTAAATTCCAATTCATTGAAAAGAGCATCGGTTTTTGCTACATCAGGACTGGATAATTCGTAGTTGGTTTCCTCAAAAGTAACAGGGCAATCGAGCATAATTGTAGCCAGAGTTTTAGACAAAAGGCCTTTTTCTTTGTTTGCTTCGATGTTTTCTTTCATTTTTCCTTTCAGCTTATCGGTATTGGCCAAAAGGTTTTCCATGGTGCCAAATTCTTTCAACAGTTTTTTGGCAGTCACTTCTCCTACACCCGGAAATCCCGGAATATTATCGGCGGCATCGCCCATCATTCCAAGAAAATCAATTACTTGTTCGGGTCTTTCTACTCCGAACTTTTCCAAAACTTGGGGAATTCCCCAAATTTCGACACCATTACCCATACGGGCAGGTTTGTACATAAAAATATTTTCGGAAACCAACTGGGCAAAATCCTTATCGGGAGTAACCATAAAAACCTGGTAATTCTCTTTTTCGGCTTGCTTGGCAATAGTTCCAATCAAATCATCGGCTTCAAAACCGGGCACTTCAATAATAGGAATGTGCATGGCGCGTAGCAATTCCTGAATATAAGGAATGGCAATTTTGATAGCATCGGGAGTTTCGTCACGGTGTGCTTTGTATTCAGGATACAGTTTGTTTCTGAATTCGCTTCCGCCTTTGTCAAAAGCAACGGCCAAATGGTCGGGTCTTTCTCTTTTAATTACATCCATGAGAGAATTCATGAATCCCATAATCGCCGAAGTGTCCATTCCTTTAGAATTAATTCGGGGATTTTTGATAAAAGCATAATAACCTCTAAAGATTAAAGCGTAGGCATCAAGCAGGAACAGGCGTTTTTGTTGTGACATGGTGTTGATTTTTTTAAGAAGCGGTAAAAGTAAACAAACGACATGAATTTTAAATTGTGAATTCTGAATTTTGAATTGTGAGAGTCCGATTCAGAATTTGTAATTCCAGATGCTTACTTTTATAAAAATTCAATTTGAAACAACTTTGTGGTTTTTTAATATTGAAAAACAAAATTTCATCGCATCTTGAAGGTTATTCAGGAGAGTCTGTTCAATTCTGTTTTTGGTTAGATTTTTCCCAAAACAAATCCGGGTTGTTGGTTTTGTAAACAATACGCTTTACGTTTGTATTTGCAGATTTTACTTCGCTTTTTTGAGGTGTTTGTTCAATTCCATCCAAGGGCAACAATTCTATATAAGAAATTTCTTTACCATCTTTCCAGGTTTCAGTGTCATATTCACTAATCAAGGGCGTTTGTAGTCTGTAAAGATTTTTTGCCATGTAAGTTTCTAAATAATCTTCTTTTGTTTGCGAATTCATCCTATTCCAATTGGCGTCAGCATTCAAGATTAATGGTTTGCCATTGATAAGTCGTTCCCTTACTTCTCTAATTCCTAGCAATTCTCCTTTTTCATTCATTACATAAGCATCGAAAGTCGGGTCAATCCAAATCCATTTTTTCAGATCATTGCTATAAACCATATTTATTACATGGCAATCATCAAATTGTGTTTCCTTTGGCATGCACGTAATGTATCTCGATTTTATCCCAAGTGATAAATAGCATTCATTAAGAACTGTAGCCATCATTCTGCAATTAACCCCACGATTTTCTGTCTTGCAAACTTTAACCAGTTCTATTGCATTTCGCAAAGTTGGATTGTTACTGCTTCCATCGTGACGTATAATATTATGAACCCAGTGCATTAAGTTGAAAATTTTTGAAAGCTCATTTCCTGTTCCGGCAATAGAGTCCAGTTTTAAATCCTTTCAGGTTCTTACAAGATTAGGATTGTCCATTGATTGATATTCAAATTTTGGGACAAATCTACTGTCTGAATAATTATATTTCTTTGCCTTTTTCAGCTTAATCTCATATGGGATTGGATACTTTACTTGCACCCAAGTGGAATCTTTTCCACTTGACAGAAAAACGAAATCATATTTTTCAATCTTTGAATTTATCTGAATAGTAATGGAATCGGCATCTGTGATGAATGTGACTTTGTTTCCTGAATACGCATAAACAAATGGGTTGGCTTTGGTAGTAATACCTAAATTTCCATTAGAAACATTTTTACCATCACGAACAGTTACAGTTTTAGAATTTGCTTTTACAATTGGCACTTGTTTTTGGGCATTTGCAATTTGTGCCAATGTCAGTAAAGAAATAAATAATAAGATTCTTTTCATTTGTTTATAATTTTGGTTGCCCAAATATATAAATTCGAATAGAAAATAGTAATCGATATTTTAGATTGTAAAGAAGAATTTATGTGTTAAAATTTAACTAACATAGAGACTAAGCGTTCTTTATATTTCGTTATTTTGACAAAAATTTTTGAAATGATTCGATGGATTATATTACTGGCTGCTTTTTTATTGATAGAATTCTATTCTTTTCAGGTAATTAAAACAGTATTGACGGCAAACTGGATGTTGGTTTTATACAAAACACTAAATGTTTTGTTGATTGGTTTTATTGTTTTTTCGTTTGCCAAATTCGACCGTTCTATGGGACAAACCAAGCAAACTCTTTTTGTAATTGGTTTGTTGCTGATAATTTATTTGCCAAAGTTGGTTCTTACTATGGTTTTGCTGGGCGAAGATTTACTTCGTTTGTTGGCTTGGGCTTATGATTATTTTACAAATTCTATTAATGGAAAAACTCACTTTCCTGCAAGAAGGAAATTTATAAGCCAGATTGGATTAGGATTGGCGGCAGTTCCTTTTTTGTCTTTGATATACGGTATTTTTGAAGGAAAATACAATTATAAAGTAATCAGGCAAAAGCTGTTTTTTCCGGATTTGCCCGATGCTTTTGACGGAATGACCATTACTCATATTTCAGACATTCACAGCGGAAGTTTTGATAATCCTGAAAAAATAGAATATGCAATTGATTTGATTAATCAGCAAAAGTCAGATATTATCCTTTTTACAGGTGATTTAGTCAATACTTTTGCCACAGAGATGAATCCGTGGATTGAAGTTTTTAAAAAGATTGAAAACCCTAAATATGGTAAATATTCCGTTTTAGGAAATCACGATTATGGCGAATATGTAACTTGGGATTCGGAAGAATTGAAACAGGCCAATTTTGAAGCTGTCAAAGATTTGCATCGCAAAATTGATTTCAAATTGCTTTTGAATGAACATGTTTTTATAGAAGCCGAAGGAGATAAAATCGCAATTGTCGGGGTAGAGAATTGGGGAACTCATTTTAAAAAGAAAGGAGATTTGGGCAAAGCTTCTGAAGGATTGGAAAAAGAAGATTTCAAAGTTTTGATGAGTCACGATCCTTCGCATTGGGATGCCGAAATTCAGCATCACGACAAGCATTTTCATCTTACGCTTTCGGGACATACGCACGGAATGCAGTTTGGAATAGAGATTCCCGGTTATATTAAGTGGAGTTTGGCTCAATATATTTACAAACAATGGGCCGGCTTGTATGAAAATATGGGAAGGTATATTTATGTGAATCGAGGGTTTGGTTTTCATGCTTATCCGGGAAGAGTCGGAATTTGGCCTGAGATTACCGTTTTGAAGCTAAAAAAAGCCGATAAATTAGTGTAATTACGCAAAATAGTTATATTTGTAGTAACAAAGTTTAAACTTACCATTATGTCAAAATTTGGAGAGCTAATAAACACCCAAATCCCTGTGTTGATTGATTTTTATAACGAAAGAGTTGAAGAATCAGAATCTATGGAGCCTGTAATAAGAGATGTTGCGGCAGCTCTTGGAGATAAGGCCAAAGTGATTAAAATTGATGTAGATAAAAATCCTGAATTGACCGAAGCATTGCATGTGAAAGGGTTACCTACGTTTATGATTTACAAAGACGGACAAATGGTGTGGAGACAATCGGGTTATCTGGATGCCAACACTCTTATTGGTATTGTTATGCAAAACGGTAATTTGTAATTATCTGATAACATCAAAAGTATAGCCGTTTTCCTTTAGAAATTGGATTGATTGGGGCAAAGCATATTCCAGATTTTTTAATGCTTTCGGGTTGTCATGAAATACAATGATGCTTCCCGAAGTCGTATTTTTAGTTACATTTTTAAGACATTCTTCTTTTGTAATTTCCTGAAGAAAGTCTGCGCTCAAAACATCCCACATTATTATTTTATACCCCATTTTTCTCAAAATTCTTACCTGAGAAAGCTTGATCTTTCCATAAGGCGGACGGAAGAGTTTTGGTTGATTTTGGTTTTCGCCAAGAATATCTTTGTTTAAAATATCATCACACAATTTTATATTCTCAAAATATTTTTTGTTTGAAAACATCCATCCATTAAGATGATTGTAAGTATGATTGGCAATTATATGTCCGTTTTGAATTATTTTCTTTGCCAAATCCGGATATTTTGCCAAATTTTCTCCCACACAAAAAAAAGTTGCTTTTATTTCATTTTTTTTAAGTACGTCCAGAATCCACTCAGTAAGTTCAGGGGTAGGGCCGTCATCAAAAGTAAGATATACTTTCTTTTCCGAATTAGGAATATACCAAGTCAGATTAGAAAATATCTTTTTTACAATAGCTGATGTTTTTACCCAATAGAAATTCATAATCTTAAATTTAAAGAAAAACGCAGTAACAAATAGAAAAATTGTACTGCGTTCTTAAATTAATTGTTTGTTTAAAACAGTTTATTCGTCATCGCGGCCAAAGCGACCGAACATTTTATTATAACTATTGAAAGTGGTTTTGTTTTCGTTGTAGAAAGTTCTGTCTCCATTGTCTTTCATAACTTCAAGTAAGACTCGGTAACGTTCAATGTCAGACACAATATCGATGTAGATGTCGTTTTGCTGATTTGATTTTAGGGTTTTGTAATAGGCAAGATTCTCCTGATATTTTTTAATCAACTTCGTTAATAAGGTTCTTGCTTTTGCAACTTCTTTTACTTTGTAATATCCGTCAGCAAATGGCTCCAACATGGTGTAATAGCCGAAATATTCTAAAGGCATTTTTGTCATTGCCAGATCAATTACTTTTTTTGCCTTATCGATTTTACCTTCTTTAATTAATTGTTCGGTCAATCGAGCCAAGTTGGTTCTGTAAGAAATACTGTTTTTGCGCGTCTCAGGATCGTGGTAGATTTTTGAACTGTCTCCATTGCCCCATTCCCATTCCATAACAATATTGTACATTTTTTCGGAATCGATTTGTCCCATATCCAAAGGACTTTTTTTATTGGTAATTGCCGATTTTACAGGAACCAGTTTGTAAACCATTCCGTCTAGTTGAAGGAAATCTTTCATCCAAAGATAATCGTCGTCGCCAAAACTTCCTCCGGTAAAGTAAACCGGACGTTTCCAATTGTTGTTAGCAATAATGTCCAACATCATCAATCTGTTTTTGTACAATGCCTGACCTTTGATATCTACATCGATATAAGGGACGATAGAATCATTGTATTTTGAACTCACGACTTTGTTTGCAATTACAGCATTTTTGTCAACCGGAATTCTGACTTTATTAGTGGGGTAGAAATGAATTTTCTGTCCGTTGTCTAATGTTATGATTGTTCTTTCATCATCAGTTGCAATGAATTTGATAAAATCCTTAATATCCCAACGGTTTTCTGTTTTAGCTGTATGAACGGCATAATCAAGTTTGTCTCCTACATATTGATTGTGTGTAAACGAAATTGGCATTGGATCTGAAGTGTAAGCTTTTGCTTTCATTTGGTCAATATACCAATCGGTCATCAATAAACTGGTGTTTACAATTCTCACATCGGTACGGAATTTCTCGATTTCCTGAGCATACCATAAAGGGAAAGTATCATTGTCTCCAATGGTAAATAAAATAGCATTTGGTTCACAAGATTGCAGATATGCTTTTGCCATAGCAATAGCGGTATATTTTCCGGATCTGTCGTGATCGTCCCAGTTTTGTGAAGCCATTAAAACAGGAGCGGCCAAAAGAGTGCTTCCTAAAACAATAGGTACGGCAATTTTTGGAGAAATCCAGTTTTTTACGATGTCGTAAATTGCATAAACTCCAAAACCAATCCAAATGGCAAAAACATAGAATGAACCTACCAAGGCATAATCTCTTTCTCTTGGTTCAAAAGGCCTTTCATTTAAGTAAATTTTCAAAGCCATTCCGGTAAATAAGAATAATACCATTAAAACATAGAAGCTTTTTAAATCTTTGTTGGCGTGAAAGATTAAACCAAGAATTCCAAGGAAAAAAGGAAGGTAGAAATAAACATTTCTTCCTTTGTTGTTTAAGACATCTGAAGGTAAATTGTCTTGAGATCCTAAACGGGCTTCGTCAATAAATTTGATTCCGCTTAGCCAGTTTCCGTCAAGATTATCGTATTTTCCTTGATTGTCATTTTGTTTTCCGGTAAAATTCCACATCAGGTATCTCCAATACATATAGCCAAACTGGTATTCAACCATGAATTTGATATTGTCGGCAGTAGTTGGTTTTTCTATAATTAAATAGTCGCTATAGGTTTTTAAGAATTTAGAATAATCTTCCAAATCAATTTGATCATCGGCAAATGCTTTTCTGAAATCAGAAACAATTTGAATCAATTCTTTTTCCTCAGAATATTCAGGGTTAATTCTGAATTCTAAAGGACTTGTAAAACGCATATAGTTTTCGGCGTGATCAGGACTCCACATACGGGGCAAAATTGTTTTGTGGGCATCGTCACTGTTTTGTTCTGCGTTTTTATAATTGTTGGTAATTATGTATTTTTTAGTCTTGTAATCTCTCTCGTAGTTAGGAGCTTTATCTAAATAAGGAGTTTCTTCGTCTAATCCGGCATAAGTGTCAGAAAACTGAGGACCGTAGAATAAAGGGTTTACTCCATATTGTTCACGATTGTAGTAAGCCAGAACTTCGGCAGCATCCGATGGTTTATTTTCGTTGATTACTGTATTAGCATTGGCTCTGATTGGTAATAGCATCCAGGTTGAAAAACCGATTAAGATAAAAAGAATGCTAAGAATTAAGGTGTTTAGCTGAACGTATTCTTTTTGTTTGGTATATTTTAGACTAAAAATAAAGGAAGCAATCAATAAAAGAGCTACAAATATAGTTCCTGAGTTGAAAGGCATTCCAAGATTGTTTACCATGAAAATTTCGGTTTTTCCAAACATTGCCATTGTAAGCGGAAGTAATAGTTTGAAAATGAAAAGCAAAACAGAAACCACTACCACATTGGCAATGACAAAGTTTTTCCACGTAATTTCTTTGTAGTGTTTGAAATAATAAAGAAAACCAATTGCAGGAATGGTAAGCAAGGCCATGAAGTGAACTCCAAAAGAAAGTCCGATTACCAGAGAAATGATTAATAACCATCTGTTGCCTCTTGGGTTGTGCATATCTTGTTCCCAACGAAGTCCCAGCCAAAACAAAAGTGCAATAAGCAATGAAGCCATTGCATAAACTTCGGCTTCAACAGCATTGAACCAAAAACTATCAGAAAAAGTGTAGGCAAGTGAACCAATAAAAGAGCTTCCTAAAATAACAATAGAAGTATTGTTGTCTATTTCGGTAAAATTTGAAACTATTCTTTTTAAAAGTATGGTAGATGACCAAAACATGAAAAGAATGGTAAAGGCACTTGAAAACACAGAAACCATATTGACCATTAAGGCAATTTGTGTGTCGCTGGTTGCAAACATGGCAAAGAAAGCGCCTATCATTTGGTATAAAGGTGCTCCGGGTGGGTGACCTACTTCCAGCTTGGCCGCCGTTGCTATATATTCGCCACAATCCCAAAAACTCATTGTTGGTTCAACGGTCAAACTATACGTAATTAATGCAATTGCAAAAACAATCCATCCGCTTATAGAATTCCACTTGTTGAAGTTGAATGTTGTCATATTTTTAAAATCAATTTTTTGTTTGGATTACAAAGAAAATGTTTTTTTGCTTATTCTGGCTTAGAATGCCTGATTTTTATAGATTGTGTTTCATTATTGGTGTTGGTTGTGTTATATAGTTAAATATTTATAGCTGTAAATATTTGTAAAACAGTGATAAAGAAAAAAATATTAAAAAAACAGGAAACTTTTTTTGGAAAAAATTTGCAAAACACAAAAAAGTCTGTAAATTTGCACTCGTAATAATGAAACAAACACATAATTACAACGGTTATTGGTCTATGGTGTAATGGTAACACAACTGTTTTTGGTGCAGTCTTTCTAGGTTCGAGTCCTAGTAGACCAACGGAAGTCCTTCAGAAATGAAGGACTTTTTTTATGTCTTTATTTTTCGATTTTGTGTTGTATAATTTCTGAGTTAAAACAAAGCACCCTGTTTCTAAATAAAAGAAACAGGGTGCTTTGTTGATTGGATTTTAAAGTTTCAGATTTATTTGCTGAAAAAGTTATAGATAAATCCGATTTGAATTAAAGTTTCAAAAAAGCCAAAATCTTGTGAAGCTTTATCTGTATTGTTGTGTGTTGTTTGAATGTTGGGCATATTGATATAGCCGGTTTTTAATTCTCCCTGTAAATAAAAATATTTGTAGAAAGTTAAATTCAGTCCTGCTTTTGCTGATAATCCGTAACCTGCAACGTGAAACTCATCGTGTCTTTGTTGGCTCATAAGCATGGCGTTTGTTTTTGGAAAAAGAACACCTCCTCCAATACCTTCTGTTATGTTTATCTGGAATTTATCGGTATTTGGGAGCCTGAAAATAGGAGAAATGTCGTCGTGTCTTGAGAATTCGGTGTGTATATAATTTAGACCATCGGTATGTTCAAAGGTTAGGAAATCTTCGGTCATCTTTTTTGCAACATTGTTATAAACTCCATCGAAACCAAGGCCGTTGTTGATGGATCCATTCATAATCACGGTTTGATTCTGAGTCATTACATATTTCATGTGGTCAATTGCAAAGGCAATGCTGTAATGATCGTTAAGAAAGTATCCCAGTCTGAAATTGGTTTGAGGAATTGTCATGCGGGCAGGATTGACGTAGTCGATATGCCAGCCTTTTGGTTTGTCGTGTGAGGCAACATCTGAAAGGGTAAAATCATAACCGGAGCCCTGAAAACGAATGTCGGAATCTGAGAAATAATCTCTGTTTCCTCCCCAGGCAAGGAATATTTTGCCTTTATTGTGAGCTGTAAATTTTGGTTTTGTTGTTGGTTCTTTTTGAGCAAACAAAACGGAGGTGTTAATGATGCTTAAAAGCAAGAAAAGAGATGCTATTTTTTTATTCATATGATAGTTGTTTTTTAAAATGGTGCTGTTTTAATTAAAAAAACCCGCTTCAAATGAAACGGGTTTTTAATAAAGAATCTTGAAATTATGCTTCAAACGGGATGATTGAAACATAAGATTTGTTGTCTCTTTTCTTTTGGAACTTAACAACTCCATCAACTTTTGCATGTAAAGTGTGATCTTTACTGATGTAAACGTTTGCACCTGGATTGTGTTTAGAACCTCTTTGTCTTACGATGATGTTTCCAGCAATTGCAGCTTGACCACCAAAAATCTTAACACCTAAACGTTTCGATTCTGATTCTCTACCATTCTTGGAACTACCGACACCTTTCTTGTGAGCCATGACGTATTAGTTTTTAATGTTAATTATTCTTCAGTTGTTTCAGCAGCAGCTTTCTTAGTAGCTTTTTTCTTAGGAGCAGCAGTACCGTTGATTCCTTCGATTACAATTTGAGTTAGGTACTGACGGTGACCATTTCTCTTTTTGTAGCCTTTTCTTCTTTTCTTTTTGAAAACGATTACTTTGTCTCCTTTTAAGTGTTGTAACACTTTAGCTTCTACTGAAGCACCTTCTATAGCTGGGGCGCCTAAAGTGATGTTTCCGTTGTCATCTAACAAAAGAACTTTGTCGAAAGTAACTTTCGAACCTTCTTCATTTGCCAAACGGTGAACATAAACCTTTAAGTCTTTGCTTACTTTGAACTGTTGCCCTGCTATCTCTACGATTGCATACATAACAAATTGTTTTTAATTAATTTTTAAGTGCGCAAATATACAACTATAAATCTATCATGCAAATAGATGGTTGAATTATTTGTTTTTTTGGAAAGAGTTGTTAGATAGAAGACTGTCGGCATCTGAATTGAGTTGTTATGATTGAATAGTTTTTGGTTAATTTTTCATTGTTATTTGTTTCGGTTTTCTGTTTATTGAAAATTTTATTCAAAAAAAACTACATTTGTGTAACTTTTTTTGAAAAGTTAAACTAATTGAAAAAACAATAAACATTATTAACCTATGAGAAATTCATTAATGGCTTTAGGTGCTGCACTTATGCTTGGAGGTACTGCTTCGGCTCAGAAAGTAGCTTTTGAAGAGTACAAATTAGACAATGGTCTGCATGTAATTTTACACAATGATTCGTCTGCCCCGGTTGTTATTACATCTGTAATGTACCATGTGGGAGCAAAAGACGAAAACCCGGAAAGAACTGGTTTTGCACACTTTTTTGAACATTTACTGTTTGAAGGAACAGAAAATATTAAACGTGGAGAATGGTTTAAGATTGTAACTGCAAACGGAGGTACAAACAATGCTAATACTAACGAGGATCGTACTTATTATTATGAGGTTTTCCCTTCAAACAGCCTTGAATTAGGGTTGTGGATGGAAGCTGAAAGAATGTTGCATCCGGTAATCAATCAAATTGGAGTTAATACCCAAAATGAAGTTGTTAAAGAAGAAAAAAGATTAAGAGTTGATAATGCACCTTATTCTAATATGCTTCCTGAAATCAAGAAAAATATTTTCAAAAAGCATCCATATCGTTGGGCAACTATCGGTTCTATGGAACATCTTGATGCAGCCACTTTGGAAGAATTCCAGGAATTTAATAAGAAATTCTACATCCCAAACAATGCTGTTTTAGTAGTTGCGGGTGATTTTAACAAAGAACAGGCAAAAGAATGGATTAAAAAATATTTTGGTGTAATCAAAAAAGGAGAACCTGTAAGAAAACAAACTTTTGTAGAAGAGCCTATTACTCAAACTATCAAAGCTAAATATGAAGATCCAAATATCCAGCTTCCAATGGTTGCAGTAGCTTACAGAACTCCTTCAATGAAAACGCGTGATGCTCGTGTTCTTGAGATGATTTCTTCTATTTTGAGTGACGGAAAAAGTTCTCGTCTTTATAGAAAATTAGTCGAAGACAAGAAAATTGCAATGCAAATCGGAGCATTTAATTACAGTCAGGAAGATTACGGACAGTACATTGTTTACGGATTGCCATTGGCTCCTCACACTACTGAGGAAATGATGACAGAAGTAGATGCTGAAATTGTAAAATTGCAAACTGAATTGATTTCTGAAAAAGAATATCAAAAATTGCAAAATAATCTTGAAGCGTCAAAAATTGGAGCTCTTTCAAGTATTGAAGGAATAGCCGAAAATTTAGCGAGTTATTACTTATTATATAAAGATGTAAATCTGATCAATACTGAGAATGATATATTTCGTTCTATCACTCGTGAAGAAATCAGAGAAGTTGCTAAAAAATACCTGAATCCAAACCAAAGAGTGTATTTGGATTATGTACCGGCAAATGATAAAGCTAAAAACTAAGATATAATAGTCATGAAGAAATCAATATTAATATTATCAAGCTTGTTCTTATCGCTTACTATGCAAGCACAAATAATTCCTCAGCCAAAATCGGGACCAGCTCCAAAAGTAAAAATCGGTAAACCTGTGACTTTTGAATTGCCAAACGGTTTGAAAGTTTTGGTAGTAGAAAATCATAAATTGCCCGTTGTTTCTTTTAATCTTAGCATCGACAATCCACCATATGCAGAAGGTGAGAAGAAAGGTGTTGAAGATATGTTGAGTAGCATGATTGGTAGCAGTACCAAAAAAATGTCTAAAGAAGTTTACAACGAAGAAATAGATTTTCTGGGAGCAAGTGTTGGTGTGAGTGCAGGCGGAGCATCTGCAAGCTGTCTTTCTAAATATTCTAAAAGAGTATTAGAATTAATGGTGGACGGAGCTTTTAATTCAAACTTAACTCAGGAAGATTTTGATACTGAAAAGAAGAAAATTCTTGAAGGATTGAAAAGCCAGGAGAAAAACGTTAGTGCTGTAGCAGGAAGAGTAGGAAGAGTTTTGCCTTTTGGTAAAAGCCACCCTTTTGGAGAATATCTTTCTGAAACTACATTGAATAATGTTACTTTACAAGATGTAGTTAATCACTATAATACTTATTTTGTTCCTGAAAGAGCTTATTTGGTAGTTGTAGGAGATGTAAAGGTAAAAGATGTAAAACCAATGATTGAAAAACTTTTTGGTAATTGGGCAAAAAAATCAGCACCTGTAGTTAGTTATCCTGATCCAAAAAATGTCGATTTTACTCAAATCAATTTTATTGATATGCCAAATGCTGTACAGTCTGAAATTTCAACTGTGAATTTGGTAAACTTAAAAATGACAGATCCTGATTATTTCGCTGCTTTAATTGCGAACCAAATCTACGGTGGAGATTTTGATAGCTATATCAATATGAATTTGAGAGAAGCTCATGGATGGACTTATGGAGCAAATTCAGGAATCAGAGGAGACAGATATATTTCTAAATTTACGTCTTCTACGCAAGTAAGAAACACTGTTACTGATAGTGCGGTTGTTGAAATTCTGAAAGAGTTGAAAAGAATTAAAACTGAAAAGGTTTCTGAAGAAGTATTGAAAAATGTTAAAGCCGGATATATCGGAAAATTCGTAATGGGAGTTCAAAAACCTCAAACGGTGGCTAGTTTTGCATTGAGAACAAGAACTCAAAATTTACCTGAAGATTTTTTTGAAAACTACGTTAAAAACATCAATGCAGTAACTGTTGACGATGTTATGAAAGCGGCTAACAAGTATTTCCTTGATGAAAATCTTAGAATCATCATTGTAGGAAAAGGTACTGATGTAATTCCTGGATTAGAAAAATTAAAAATTCCAATTTTCTATTTTGATAAATTTGGTAACCCAGCTTCAAAACCAGCTCTTAGTAAACCGGTTCCTGCCGGAGTAAACGTGAAAACGGTTATGGATAATTACATTAAAGCTGTTGGTGGAGAAAAAGCAATGAAAAAAGTGAAAACTATTTCTTATTTAGGTTCAACACAAATTCCACAAGCTCCGGCTCCTATAACTTACATTAATAAAATTGATGCAAAAGGAAAGATGTTAGTAGAATTCAAAATGGGAGAAATGAGCATGATGAAACAAGTGCTTAATGAGAAAGAAGCTTATTCTATGCAACAAGGTCAAAAAATGAATGTAGAAGGAGAAGAGTTAGAAGAAGTTAAAAAGAATGCTGTTCCTTTTAGAGAATTAGAATTGGCAAAAAGAGGAGGGGTTGTTTTGTCTTCGGTAGAGCCAATTGAAGGTGCTGATGCTTATGCAATTGTAGATGGTAATGTAACTTATTACTACGATGTAGTTTCAGGATTGAAAATTGCTGAGTCTGTAACTAGAGATATGGGTGGTCAAAAACAAACTTTTATAACTCAATACAAAGATTACAGAGAAGTAAAAGGAGTGAAAGTTCCGTTTGAAACAGTTCAAAATATCGGAATTGAATTAGATATCAAAATGTCTGAAGTAAAAATCAATGAAGGTGTTTCTTCATCAGATTTTAAATAATTTAGATAAGTTTTGTAATAAAAAAGTCGCCTGAAAGGGCGACTTTTTTATGTTTATACGTTTTGTAAAAAAAAACTCCTTTATTTTTTATGAGGGCACTGAAAAAGTCTTTCTTTAAATAAGACAAATCCAAATGTGGTAAAA
>CAZWAF010000058.1:0-6750 GCA_964631795.1 uncultured Flavobacterium sp.
AACCATTGCTACCAACATGGCCGGTCGTGGAACGGATATCAAACTTACTCCTGAAGTAAAAGCTGCCGGAGGTTTGGCCATCATCGGAACCGAGCGTCACGATTCGCGTCGTGTTGACCGTCAGTTGCGTGGTCGTGCCGGTCGTCAGGGAGATCCGGGAAGTTCTCAATTTTATGTTTCTCTTGAAGACAACTTAATGCGTTTGTTTGGTTCTGAAAGAGTTGCCAAAGTAATGGACAGAATGGGATTGAAAGAAGGCGAAGTAATTCAGCATTCTATGATGACCAAGTCTATTGAACGCGCTCAGAAAAAAGTAGAAGAAAACAACTTTGGTGTTCGTAAACGTTTATTGGAATACGATGACGTGATGAACGCTCAACGTGAAGTGGTTTACAAACGTCGTCGTCACGCATTGCATGGAGAACGTCTTAAACTGGACATCGCCAACATGATGTATGACACTTGCGAACTGATTGTAAGCAATAACAAAACTGGAAATGATTTCAAGAATTTTGAATTTGAACTGATTCGTTACTTCTCGATCACTTCTCCTGTTTCAGAAAGCGATTTCGCTAAACTGACTGAAATAGAATTGACCGGTAAAATTTACAAAGCAGTTCAGGCTTATTATAATGAAAAATGTGAGCGATCTGCAAGAGAAGCTATGCCAATCATTAAAAATGTTTTTGAAAATGATGGAGACAAATTTGAGCGTATCGTAGTTCCTTTTACAGACGGAATCAAATCATTGAATGTGGTTACCGATTTGAAAAAAGCTTACGAATCGGAAGGAAAACAACTGATTGCCGATTTTGAGAAAAACATCACTTTGGCAATTGTTGACGAAGCCTGGAAAAAACACCTGCGTAAAATGGACGAATTGAAACAATCAGTTCAATTGGCAGTTCACGAGCAAAAAGATCCGTTGCTTATTTACAAATTTGAAGCTTTCAACTTGTTCAGAAATATGTTGAACAATGTAAATAAAGAAGTGATTTCTTTCCTTTTCAAAGGAGATTTACCTCAGGTAAGTAATCCTAAAATTGAAGAAGCCATAGAAACTTATCAGCAGGAAGATTACCAAATCATCAAAGACGAAGTTTTGAATACCGAAGAGCAAATCGAGAAAGCCCGTAATACCGGTGAAACACAACAACGTCAGGTTACGGAAACCATTGTGAGAGACATGCCAAAAATCAATCGTAACGACAATGTTACAATCAAGCATGTTTTGAGCGGTAAAACCGAAACTATGAAATATAAAAAAGCAGAGAATTTACTTTCGTCCGGAGAATGGATTGTAGTGAATAACTAAAGCCGAATCACTATTTTTTTAAATCCCCGATTACTTTTTGTAGTCGGGGATTTTTTATGATAATCCCAAATTGCGCATTGGCATAAAAATTACCCATTATCTTATCCAATTCTTTTTTGGAGATATAACCAGGCTCAAACCATAATAAAAGGGATATATGGTAAAAGCTCCTTTTTTATCCGGGCTTTGAAGTAAGTTAACAATCTGGTAATTACCGCTTGTATAATCATATGCGACTATATTTGTGGTATAGTAACTTAAATCAAAAAATGCAAACTTCGTTTTGTAGTTTAAACCTATAGATGTTTCAGTAGAAAAGTTCATGATATTATTAGTCCTTGAATAAGAATAAAAAATATCTTTTCCATTTCCTTCATTATCATATACAGAAAACCGAGTTAAAGTCAATTCGCTCATACCTGTAAAAAGATCAAGATTCAAACCTACGCCAAGTGATAAACCTAATTTATTGTGTAACTTCAAAAAGTATTCTGTTTTGAAGGGAATTGAAATTATAAATTGATTGTACGTATCAAATTCCTCCAAATAATCTACTTCATAATTACCGATATCGGCACCTGTTATATACAGATTAAATTTTGGAACAAACTCTTTTGCTATCACTCCTGTTTTGAAGTTAAAACTGCCCGATTGTGCAAAATTGTAATAGAACCCAAATTGATAGGAGAAATCTTTTATAGGATCCATAGTAGGATACGTTGAGCCATCATAATTCCCGGCTGAACTTGGCTTTAAAATTGAAGGCTGTAACACAAAACTCAATTTAGAATATTCTTCATGGTATATTTTTTCTGCTTGTTGTGAATAGCCAAGAATTGAAAGTGTAGATAAAAACAGTAAAGCAACAGCTTTGTTAAAATTAATTTTCTGGCATGTCATAGAAATCTTTATTTATAATTAATTGTCCTTGTTTGTGGTAGCTAAAAAGAAAGTCGTTTTGTAGTGAATTATTAGATCCGAGCCATCGAATATGCGCAACGATTACTATCCAGAAATTCGGGATTCCGTGTCCACAAAGATTGGCATTTTTTCAGAATAATCTTTCAAATCATTTTCTAAACTTACATAATTTCTTACAGAACTAAAATAATAATCTTCGGGGAAAAATTCCCTCGCTATCACAGTTTAGCTCACTCACTTTTATCTTCATCAGTGTTCTATAATTTTGTACAAACTTGTTATTAATGGCTATTTCATAAAATTTCAATCATGTTCTGATAATTATCATACATCTCTTTTTGATTTTTACATTATATTTGCTTCATAAAACTCAATCCTCTGAAACGTTTATTAATCATATTTCTCTCTGCGGTATTATTCCTCCCTTCTTTTGGGAATATGATTGTTTACACTATCTTCAAAATCAATCAGAACGAAATTTCCAAAACCATTTGTATTCAGAGAAAAATGCCAAACAACAGCTGTCAGGGACATTGTCAGCTTAAAAAAAACCTGAAAGAACTAGAGGAAAACGAAAAACGGTTTGATAATAATCTGAAAGAAAAATTTGAATTGGTTTACATTCAAACTATTTCAGAAAACAATTTCTCTATCACAGAACCAATTGTTTCAAAACAAAAACTTTTTACTGCCATTACCGGAAAACCTGTTTCGGTTAGTATTTCTACCTTTCATCCACCCTCCTTTTTAATATAAATTTTAACTGCTGTTTTCAAACTTATTTTGGGAACAATGTTTCTGTTGGCTTAAAGCCTGAATCAGCATTTTAAAATTTTACCGCAACGAACGCAATAATTAGTATCTCTTTGCCTTTATTCCGCAAGGATCGCAAGTATTGCGTGCTTAAAACGTCCGATTTTAATAGACAATCTTTACAAACTCTGCGGTAAAACTCTAATGCTGAATCTCGGTTATACCAACGAAACAATTAGTTCTATTTTAAAATTTATATAAAAATGAAAAAGATATTACTTTCCCTTTTAATCATTGGGCAGGTCGCTTTTGCACAGAATAAATTCAACAAAACTGATTTTAATCTTAAAAAAGAAGAACCAAAAATACATTCACTAGACAGTATTGTGGTTACTGCCAACAGAAATGCAACTTTGAGAAGAGAAGTGCCGGTTGCCATTTCTAAACTGAGTTCTAAACTAATCAAGGAAACCAAAGCTACTTCGGCCTTTGAAATTGTAAACAAAGCTCCGGGAGCATTAATGGTCAATCTGGGAAATGAACAACACATGACTGCCATCAGACAACCAATGACTACCAACAATTACTATTTGTATCTGGAAGACGGTTTGCCGCTACGCCCGATGGGAATTTTTAACCACAATGCCGTATTGGAAATAAACCAATTCAATCTTCAATCGATAGAAGTGGTTCGCGGGCCGGTTTCATCACTTTACGGACCGGAAGCCGTGGGCGGAACTGTTAATTTCATTACCAATACTCCTCCCGCTAATCCGGAATTGAAACTGGGAGTAAGAGCCGACAAATGGGGATATAAAAATCTGGAAGCTGCCGGAGGTGCAAAAGTGGGTAAATTCGGATTTTTTGTTTCGGGATTGACCAGCGACCAAAAAGATTCCTGGATGGCTTATTCTGATTATAACAAAAACAGCCTGAATGCCCGATTTCAATACGATTTTACCCCAAAAACACGCTTAATCAGCAGTACTATTTGGAGTAAATATTATTCGGATATGTTCGGAACTGTAAACGAACAAACATTCAAAAACAGAACTTACACCAGCACATCCGACTTTACTTATAGAAAATCGGACGCTTTTCGTACACGTTTAACATTGGAACACGAATGGAATGTAAATGCTAATTCATTTGTGACGGTTTTTCACCGCGACAATGAATTAGGACAAAATCCTGCCTACGGAATTAAATGGAAGCCGGGACAAACAACTGCCACGGGCGAAATTAATTCGAATAATTTTAAAAGTTACGGACTTGTAGCACAACACAACCAAAAGTTTGATTTCCTGAATTCTAATTTTACTATTGGAGCTCTTTATGATTATTCTCCAAATGATTACAATTCGCATCAAATTGATTTGAAAGCCAACCTGAATCCGGACGGAACGGTAAAAAACTATGAATTTGTTGCCGACAGACCCGACATAAAAATAGCCGATTATGATGCCATAATAAAAAACTCGGCAGCCTATGCGCAATACAGTTTCAACATTCTTGAACCGTTGAAAATCACTATTGGAAGCCGTTTTGATCAAATGGATTTGGATTACGAAAATCATCTGGACAAATCGACCGGAAATAAAAAATACAGCCGTTTTACCAACAAAATAGGAATCAACTACAACATAAACAGAAATATTGGTTTCTACGGAAACTACGCTCAGGGATTTGCACCTCCCGGAGTTACGGCTATTTTCAGAAAAAAACCGGGTACGGGAACAGGAACCGTTCCTGCTGAATTTTATTACAATCTAAAACCTGCCACTTTCGACAATTATGAAGTGGGCGGATTCTTTTCTGTAATTAAAAACAAACTGAACTTTGAATATGCAGCCTATTATATGGCCGGAAAAAATGAATTATTATCCATCAGACAGCCGGACAACAGCACCGATTATCAGTCGGCGGGAGAAACACTTCACAAAGGAATCGAATTATCTGTCAACTACAGAGCATCTTCTCAATTCAATATCCGTATGGGAGGAACCGTTGCCAAACATACCTTTGTAGATTTTAAAGTTTCGGATAAACCTACAGATCCTGTGCAACAACTTGACGGAAAAGAAATGCCGTCGGCTCCAAGATGGATTGGAAATTCTGAAATCAATTATTATCCAAAATGGCTTCCTAATTTAAAAGCAACTGTTGAATGGCAATTGGTTTCGAGTTTTTACCAAGACCAGATAAATACCGTAAAATATGAAGGTTACAATGTATTTAACGGAAGAATCAGTTATCGCTGGAAAGCTCTTGAAGGTTTTGTAAATATTATGAACCTGACAGATGAACTGTATGCTTATAATGTAACCCGAGGCAATAACCCAACCGATAAATCGAACTATACCCCGTCTGCTCCAAGAACATTTATGATGGGATTGCAATATAATTTAAATTTTAAAAAGAAATAATCCGATGCAAATACGAAACTACCTCTTGACAATCCTGATGATTTTTCCTTTTCTAAAGGTACAATCACAGACTTCAGATTCCAGTCCAATTGCAATTTTGGCAAAAGAAAAAACCAGTTGTCCTTTTCTGACCAAAGATGCAAATGGAATTCCTGTTATGAGCTTTGGAAAAGAAATCAATGAAAACGAAGCGGTAATCTGTTATTCGGTTTTTGATTTGAATACAAATAAATTTCAAACTCCTATAGAAATACCAACAAGTAAAGGAGTTAGTCTGCACGGAGAAAATATGCCGAAAATAATCTTCAAACCCAACAACGAAATCATAGCGGTTTGGGGAATTAGCAATCCTTCTGAAAAGAAAAAACACGGTGGATTGGTCAACTATTCCCAATCTTTCGACAACGGAAAAAGCTGGACAAAAGCAATGTCTTTGGTAAAAGACACTGCCAGTGTTGATCAGCGTTATTTTGATATTGATTTGCTTCCAAACGGAGAAGTAGCCATAATTTGGCTGGACAACCGAACTAAAACCGATGCCGAAGGATCGACACTTTATTATGCCGAAACCAAAGGAACTTCGGGATTTGTAAATGAAAAACCCATAGCCGAAACAATTTGTCAATGTTGTCGCACCGAATTGTTTGTGAGTAAAAACGGAACTATTAATGCTGCTTTCAGGGATATTATTGACGGAGAAATTCGGGATATGGTGCTTACTTATTCTACCAACAATGGAAATACTTTTTCTCTTCCTTCACGAATTAGTCCCGACAATTGGAAAATAAACGGCTGTCCACACACAGGACCAACAATGACCGAAAATGAAAACGGATTGCATTTTGCCTGGTACACTTCGGGCGGAGGAGCCGGAGTTTTTTATGCCGATTCTCAGGATTATGGAAAGCATTTCTCAAAAAGAGATGTTGTAGCCGACAATCCTACTGCAAAACATCCTCAAATTACGTCTTTGAATAATCAGGATATTTTTATTGTTTGGGATGAAGCCAAAGAGAAAAAAGGCGTTTTCACCTCACAAATTGGGTTACAGCACCGGAAAAAAAGCGGGAAAATAGTTTCTACAAAATATATTTCTCCTAAAAAAGAAAATGCTACTTTTCCGGTAATCAAAGCCATTAATAAAAACCAATTTTTGATTGCCTGGAGCCAAAATTCAGAATCTGTATTTTACAAAATAATCTCTGTCGATTAAGAAATTTTAACAATACAAACAATCCTCTCCCCGATTACAAAAGTAGTCGGGGATTTTTTTATATTTGATAGAGTCCAATCCAGAATCATCATTAAAAACTAAAACTGCTAATTTGAACACAT
>CAZWAF010000058.1:6760-8654 GCA_964631795.1 uncultured Flavobacterium sp.
GATTTTGAAAGTAAGAAAATTCAGCCACAAATTATCACAAATTTGCACAAATTAATTAGTGTAAATCTGTGTAATTAGTGTTTAATGATTTCTAATGTTTAATCATTCTTTTCTAGTAATTCAAAACTCTTTATTTTGAAAAACATAACCCGCACAGTTTGGATTTTGTCTTTGGTAAGTCTCTTTACAGATACTGCCACCGAAATGCTATATCCAATAATGCCGATTTATTTAAAAACAATTGGATTTTCGGTAGTGCTCATCGGTGTTCTGGAAGGAGTAGCCGAAGCTACAACCGGCCTGAGCAAAGGATATTTTGGCAAACTTTCGGACAATACAGGCAAAAGAGTTCCGTTTGTTCAATTGGGTTACCTTTTAAGCGGACTGTCCAGACCCATGATGGGAATGTTTGTTTATCCGCTATGGATTTTCTTATCAAGAACCATGGATCGCTTTGGAAAAGGAATCCGGACTGCTGCTCGCGATGCCATTCTTTCGGGCGAAGCCACAACTGCTACCAAAGGAAAAATATTCGGGTTTCACCGTTCTCTGGATACATTTGGTGCCGTACTCGGCCCTACATTTGCACTCATTTATCTCTACATTTATCCCGAAGATTACCGAACTCTCTTTTTTGTAGCTTTCATTCCAAGCTGTTTGGCAATTCTTGCTTCATTAATATTGAAAGATAAAAAGCAACCTCAAATTGAAACTCCAAATAAATATACCGGATTATTTTCTTTTTTGAAGTATTGGAAAACAAGTCCGCTTGAATATCGAAAAGTAACAATTGGATTATTGGGTTTTGCTTTGTTCAACAGTTCCGATGTTTTTTTACTTTTAAAAGCAAAACAATCCGGACTTAGTGACACTATGACCATCATGCTTTATATATTTTACAATTTGGTATATGCTCTTTGCGCTTTTCCGTTAGGAATTTACGCCGATAAAATCGGATTAAAGAAAATCTATCTTATAGGTCTTTCTCTTTTTACAATTACCTATTTCGGAATGGGATTTACCACCAATCATTCTGTTATAATTGGCTGTTTTATGTTTTACGGAATTTATTCGGCAGCTACCGAAGGAGTTTCAAGAGCCTGGATCAGCAATATTACCGACAAAAAAGACACCGCAACAGCCATCGGGACTTATGCCGCTTTTCAAAGTATTTGCACTATGATAGCCAGTTCCCTGGCCGGATTTCTTTGGTATCAGTTTGGGGCAGAAGTTACTTTCATTGTCACCGGTATTACCACAACTATTATTATACTCTATTTTGTTTTTTCGACAAGAAATAACATATTTTGAAGTAGATTTGTTACCAACAAGAAATTTCACTCAAAATGCCGAATACTCTTACCTACACTGCTTTTTTTGAAAAAGTAAAAACCAGCATAAACGACAAAACCTTTGCAAAACTGACTTTGGCAAAAACCATCGGAAAACCGGAACTACAAAACATTTATGTGAGAACCGCTGTAGTTGATGGACTTTTGAAACTGAATGTTACCTTCAAAATCTACAAAGAAGGATTACAGGAAATCGAAAAAACAATAGAAATTGATGATATGGAAACCGAATTAGTTCAATACATCAACAATCCGTTTATGTCGGTTTTATTGTTTACTACCGAAGCAGATATTACCATGAAACTCAACAAAAAAAGAGTCGCAACTATTACAGAACAAGCTCCAACATTTAAAAATCCCGATGCTGTTTTGATTGAATTTTACTCGAAATAAAGTCCGGTCTCTAAAATTAAGCCACAAGATTCATGATTAAGATTTAACCGCAAAGTTCGCAAGATTTCTTTAATTACAGATACTTTAAGTTCGCAAAGCTTTGCGGTCTTTGCGCAAAATAAAAACAAATAGATACTAATAATTGCGCC
>CAZWAF010000058.1:8754-16408 GCA_964631795.1 uncultured Flavobacterium sp.
AAGATTTAACCGCAAAGTTCGCAAGGTTTCTTTAATTACAGATACTTTAAGTTCGAAAAGCTTTGCGGTCTTTGCGCAAAATAAAAACAAATAGATACTAATAATTGCGCCCCTTGCGGTTAAAAACGACTATTTATCCTATTTTTGTTTAACCTGGATTCATGATTAAGATTTAACCGCAAAGTTCGCAAGGTTTCTTTAATTACAGATACTTTAAGTTCGCAAAGCTTTGCGGTCTTTGCGCAAAGTAAAGACAAATAAATACTAATAATTGCGCCCCTTGCGGTTAAAAAAGAATCCTAAAATGTTGAATTTATGGACTATCGCATAATTTGGGTTTAATGTAAAATAAAATTCCCTTGGAAAATCCACGCAAAAAATCGGCTTTAACAGAAATCAACGGTGTAGAACAACCGGAAGTTACCAGTGCCAATGCTATTGAACAGATTAAAAAATTAAAACGGCAACAGCCATCGGCAGAAGAATTGGTTTCGGGTATTTTGACAGGAAATATAACTGCGTTGAGTAGAGCAATTACTTTAGTGGAAAGTACAAATCCGACTCATCTGACCAAAGCCAATGAGATAATTAATGCCTGTTTGCCTCACGCCAACAAATCTGTCCGTATTGGGATTACCGGAGTTCCGGGAGTGGGGAAAAGTACATTCATTGAAGCTTTTGGGAAATACCTGACCGGTTTGGGCAAAAAGGTAGCTGTTTTGGCCGTAGATCCCAGCAGTTCTATTTCGCACGGAAGTATTTTGGGAGACAAAACCCGAATGGAAGAATTGGTAAAAGACAAAAACGCTTATATCCGGCCTTCTGCTTCGGGAGACACATTGGGCGGTGTAGCCCGAAAAACCCGTGAAACCATTACTCTTTGTGAAGCTTGCGGTTATGATACAATTATTATAGAAACTGTGGGTGTCGGACAAAGTGAAACTGCCGTTCACAGTATGGTCGATTTCTTTTTATTGCTGAAAATTGCCGGTGCCGGCGATGAACTTCAGGGTATTAAACGCGGAATTATGGAAATGGCTGATGCTATTGTCATTAATAAAGCTGATGGAGATAATATCAAAAAGGCAAGATTAGCCAAAACTGAATTCAACCGGGCGTTACACTTATTCCCTGCCAAAAAATCGGGCTGGACACCTACTACCTCAACTTGCAGTTCTTTGACAAACGAAGGCATCAGTGAAGTTTGGCAAACTATTTCAGACTTTTTGAATTTGACTAAAGGAAATAATCATTTCTTTGAAAAAAGAGCTTCTCAAAATCAATATTGGATGCTTGAAACTATCAACGAGCAACTGACTACCCATTTTTACAACCATCCGGAAATAAAAACGTTACTGGAAGAAAATAAAAAAGCAGTGCAAGACAATGAAATTTCACCTTTTGTAGCTGCTCAATTATTGTTGAAAAAATATTTTAAAGAATAAACCACTATGGACTTAAAGTCCATAGGTTTGATTGGCAGACTGAAAGTCTGCATGGTTGGAATATTTATTTTTTTGCCACTGATTTCAAGATTAGCACTGATTAATCTGTGTGAATCTGTTTAATCAGTGGCTGAAAATTTTTAAAAACTAAAGTTGATGCACTAAAAGTGCATAGTTTTAAACTATTTTTGAGACCAATAAAATATTACGCAGAGATACGCAAAGGCAAACACAATCCCGAAGCATTTTATCGTGTGGACACAATTTTAAAACATCAGGACTGCGAAAAACTTCTATTGCGGATTATGGCTGAACTATATCGACAATATATTCATAGAGTTCTTCCGATTTAAAAGGTTTTGAAAGGTATTTATCAATTCCTACTTCGGCACACTTTTCGGCAACCGAACCAACTACTACGGCTGTCAGGGCAATAATGGGAATGTTTTTTTTCTGATTGTCTTTCAGTTCCCGTATAGCCACTGCTGCCTCATAGCCATTCATCTCGGGCATCATAAGATCCATTAAGATTACATCAAAATCTTCTTTTTCTACAGCTTCTACGGCTTGTTTTCCGTTTCCAACCGTTACGTGTTCAAATTTGAATCCTGACAAAATCTTTTGAGCCAACAGTTGATTAATTCTATTGTCTTCGGCCAAAAGTACTTTTACTTTTTTGTCGCCAAATGATTTTAAATCGCGGTTTTTATTTGATTTTTTTGATTTTATCGAATTAGAAAAAGACTCTTTCAAAGGAATTGTTACTGTAAAAGTGGTTCCGAAACCTAATTCGCTTTCAACAGTTATTTCTCCTTTCATCATTGAAACAATTCTTTTTACGATCGAAAGTCCCAATCCGGTTCCGCCTAATTGTCTGGCTTCGTCGTTACTAACCTGAACAAAAGGGTCGTAAATAGAAGTGATTTTGTTGGTGGCAATTCCGATTCCGGTATCTTTAACAATCATTTTGATAAAATGATTGTCATTTTCTATTTTATCAAGACAAATTCTCAAACCAACTTTACCTTTTGGATGGGTAAATTTAACAGCATTACTTATTAAATTATACAATACCTGAGATATGCGGTTTGAATCTCCCATGAATTCAGCATGAACTTTTGGGTCGACAGAAATACTAAAATCAATGTCTTTTTCTGATGCTCTAATTGAAAAAGTATTAAAAACCGATTGTGTTAGAATTGGCAGGTTAAAAGGTTTTTCTTCAATTGAAATTTTCCCTGATTCAATACTGGCCAAATCTAAAATATCATTAATAATAACCAAAAGACTATCACCCAAGGTCTTGACATAATCCAATTGCTTTAAACTTTCAGCATCTAAAGCGGTATTTTTGAGTAATAAATTGGTAAAACCCAAAATACCGTTCAAAGGAGTACGAATTTCATGACTCATGCTCGACATAAAGTTATCCTTTGCCTTAGCCAATTTCTCGGAACGATTCTTTTCTTCTAATAATCTCTGATTTTTTTCTTCCAGATCCATTTTAGAAACCGTAGCCGACTTCAACTCTTCCATATAGGTATTAAAACCCATACAAACTACATCAAGTTCGTCTTCTTCTTCGGAAATAGGCAACATGCTAAAAAAATCTCCGGCATAACAATTTGAAATATGTTCAATAATTAAATTGGTTCTTTTTTTACGCGATTCTAATTTTTTTGACAAAAAAAGTAATTCTGAATGGAGTTCATCCAAACTTTCTCCTTCTGTAAGTGCCTCTTGAAATTCATCTTCATTTATAGAACGCACAAGAGCAAATATTTCTTTAAGCTTAGACATTTACTGCTATATTTTTATTCTTTATCTCCATTAAACCAATCAATTGCTCTTTTATTGTTAGAAATTCAATGTTTTAATATATTTTAACCCATTGGGTGTAATTATACGAATCGTCAGTTCGAGTGTTTTTTGTGCAGTGAAACGAAACAATCCCTAATATTCGGGAATATCGAGAACCATTTTGAAAGATAAATTCTCTTGTTCTCGATACAATTTTCAGAAAATGCTGTTCGCTTTTTCTGAAAATTTACTCGAACTGACGAGAATTTATCTTCGGCAACTAATTACACCCGACAGATTAATTTAACATTTTTTTCTATTTCTATCACAGCTTTATTAAAGAGAATCTATTACTCTTTTTAAAACTTTACACAATAATATTTTTTATCATTCTGAATCTCTTGACCCTTTCAGGGGTTTTGAACCCTGAAAGGGTTAAATAAATAATTCTAAAACAGTCTTGTAATTCTCTAAACAACCTCGGGGAAAAAGCCCGAGGTTGTTTTTTTATTAATAAAAAAACAATATTATTGTTTAGTCCTGAAAAACAAAAACTTATCAATTCTGCTTTATTATTTTTAAACCAAAACAATTATCAGGATAAATGTTTTTCTTCAATGTTTACATTAATTCCTGCATTATTTGAATTCTGCATTTCTCTTAGCCATGCAACAGCGCTTTCTTCAGTTGAAAAAGATTTCACTGGAACTTTAGACTTTTTCATATTTATAAAAATATCAATCATAAATTTATTAAGAAAAGAACACGTAACTACAGCACAAGCTTGAACGAAATCATGACCTTTTTCATCAATATACATTTTGGCTTCATTTGAAACATATCTTAGGTTTTTCATATCCATTACCCAATATTGATTTTCATTTTCTGAAATAATATGTCTCAGGTCAATTATACTTTTAGTATCTTCCAATCCGGCATATATAGGCTTTTTAAAAACACTATATAATATTCCTTCTTGTTTCCAGAACCTAACGTATTCGTTTTCTATTTCATTCATTTGAAATATAATTAATATTATTTGTTTTCATTTTTAGCTTTAATCTCCAATAACCATTCAATCGCTTCTTCCTTTTTTGTAAAAACTTGAAAAGGGATTACCGGATTTTTCAATTTTAAAAAAGTGTTAAACATGAATTTAGTAAGATGTGAATTAACCAATGCAGCTGTAGCAAATAATAAATCTTGACCATATTTATCAGCATAATCTCTCGCTTCTTTATCGATAGATTTTACATTGATTCCATCCATACACCAATATTGCTTTTTATTGTCTGAAATCGTTGTTCTTAATTCTACTAATCCTATCATTATATCTTTAGTGATTTGAGTAGATCTTTTTAATTCATCGAACAATATTCCGTTTTCAAACCAAAACTTCACATATTCATTTTCAATTTCCTCCATATTATAAGCTCGAATAACTATTAATTAATTCAGAGTTAAATGTATCATCAATTTTAATATAAGCAAACGTAGGTACCGGAATCGCTCCGTATTTTTCTTTTTCAAAATCGGCCGAGAAACCGCAAAAAATATCCTTCTTATCTAATTCTCTCGCTCTTTTGTTTATCTGATAAACAATTTGCTGATATGTTTTATGAGTTTTAATATAATCATCATGCAAACCAACAATCATTGGAGAAGAATGGTCGGTTCCCTGATAAATCCAGGCACAGGCAACAATCTCTTTTTCTCCTTTAAAAGTCAGTATCAAAAATTCATATTCGTCATATTTAGACAAAACTTCGGTGGTTTTTGAAGGATAATGAAAGAAATTGAATCCGTAGTTTCTTGCTTTTACATTCGAAAACAAATCAAAACAAATTTTAGCTTCTTCGGCAGTCAAATTCTTTTTAACAGTTATATCAAACAAAGGTTCATTTCTTAGAGCATAATATCTAATACCTTCTCTTTTCTTACTAGAATTAATTGTTGCCAACATTTCTTCTTCTGTTTTCCATGTAACATTCTTCAATTGCAAAGAATTTGGCATACTTACTTTGGCAAAACCTTCATTTTCAAAATAACTTTCATATTTAGAATTAGTTTGAAAATCTCTTAAAATCACAACCGATGAATTGGTTTGTTTTTTAAACTTATCGGTTTCCAGAACCATTTGATCTAAAGCTGTTTTTGCCAAAGGATGGGTATCATTTACAAACAAATGTTCTCCTTCGGTAAAAAGCGATCCCATAGCCAAGGTTTTTGAACACAAATAATAAGGGTCTTCTTTTCTTTGTTCTTCAATTTTTTTGGAAACATTTTCGGGAGCCAACAAATCGTCTTTGTAAAGGGCACTGGTAAAATGTGTTGCCAATATAATTTGGTTGTTTTGGTCTTTTATAATCAAATAATGAAAACCCCAATTTTCTTCGATCTTATCATTGTTAGAGAAAATCTCTTCTATGGCACACAAACCGCTATGAGAGAAATTTCCTTTGTCTTTAAAAATAGTGTCCCAAACCTGTACCTCTATTTGGCGGATACTGTTGTAGGTTTCTACGGTAATTATATCGGCCTCGGTCTTTTTAATATTATTTTTTCCTTTGTACGGAATATTGAAAGTTTTATAGATTTTTTCGATGTCTTCGTTTTCTTCTTCAACAGCCAAAGGAAAATTTCGTGCAATAGACTCCACCAACTGATCTATTTGTTCTTTTGTATTATGACGCGTTAAGGTAAATCTCAAACCACATTTATCATTTGGAACTACCGGGAATGTGGCTGTATTTACATACAACCCGTCTGCCAACACTTTTGCAATTAAATTATAAGTCACTTTTACCGAACCTGTCCCGATGAAATAAATAGGAGTTTCGTCGGAAGAAGTATTAGGCAAGTTCAATTCATGTAGTTTTGCATTCAAATAATCCATCAAATCTCTCAATTCATACTGATATTGATGAATTTTATCCGAAAGCATTAACTTGGCTGCTCCAATGGCCGCCCCTACATTTGAAGGAGATAACGGATGTGTATAAGAAAGAATTCCACCATAGGTATCTACTTTTCTATGCATTTCCTGATCGTTGAAAACAGCAATCCCACCAATACATCCAAAACCTTTGGCCAGAGTACTCATTAAAATAACTCTGTTGCTGTGCTTGAAATCTTCAAAAACGCTTCCCGATCCGTTTTTACCGGTCCATCCCACACCGTGTGCATCGTCAAAATACAGATGTAATTTTGGGTATTTTTCCATTAACCTGAGTAATTCTTCTTTATGAGGCAAATCTCCGTGCATAGAATATACTCCATCGGCCATGTACCAGATTTTCTCATATTGGTTATACCCTCTTTTAATGAAATCTTCCAACATTTCCATGTTGTTATGACGAATCATTTTTACCATTGTCCCTTGTAACTTGGCATACTGACAAGGATATTGCACGCTGTAATGTACCTGCTGATCTAAAATTATCAAATCATCGGCTCCTATAATTGTTCCTAAAACCGATTGGTGCCCTACAGAAGTTGAAGTAAAAACCACTACCGGATGATTATCGAAAATCTGACTAACAAGTCCTTCTAATTCGGCCAGATAAGGAGCCTTTACAAACGATCTTGAAATAGAAAAATGAGAACCGTATTTATATAATAATTCCTGACTTTTGTCCAGTACTTGCGGATGTTTTTCTAAACCTAAATAACCACAGGTACCAAAATTTACCAATTCGTCGTCATTTATTTTTAAGAATTTGCCGTTGAATTCTTCTTCTTGCGAACAAAGGTGCATCAACTTTTTGTTTTTTGCAGAAGTAACTACATTATCTACCAGATCATACGGATTGTTGTGTTTAATTTTAGCCAAGGTTTTAGGTTTTATGATTTTAGTTAATATTGCAGGTTAAAACTTATCTATTCTTAATAAACGATAAAATGTAGGATTTGGTGTCGCAAAATACAAAATATCTTGATAGTTATTGTTTTTAGTAGTCAACGATTCATACTTTAACATTTTAATAATATTGAAAAATATTTCGCGTAGTAATATATCTATCAAATAATAGAATTATTACTAGATGACAATCAATAAAATACCATTAATCAAATTCCTGTCAACCCTTTCTTATCCCTTTCAGGGTTTTGAACCCTGAAAGGTTAAAATAACGTTTTTTTATCCCAATAATCTACAAACTAAGTACAACACAGGAGTTACTTACGGAGATTGCTTCGCCAGTTCGCTATCGCTCGTGTCCTCATTCGTCGGATGACAAGATTGGATTAGAATCTTTGTGTGTTCTCTGTGAAACTCTGTGAAATAATTCCAGAATATAGATTTCAGAATATTGAATAGTAGTGTTTTATAATTTTATATTTTCCTGCAAGGTCTTTTTTTTGACCTTGTAGGTATTTAAATACACAAAGAACAATACCTACAAGGTTTT
>CAZWAF010000059.1:0-15815 GCA_964631795.1 uncultured Flavobacterium sp.
TCTTGCTAGCATAGTGCCACAAAGCTATAAATATATTTGTGTCCACACGATAGGATGTGTCGGGATAATTCTGAAAGGGATTTTTTATGATTTTAAATTAACCAACAAGTCTATTTCAAGACATGGAAAGCTAAAATTTTCTGAACTTCATACACATTCACCGATTTATTGAACTGCTTGATGATGCTTGGTTGTTGTTCGCTAGACAACCAGATTTTAAGCTCCGCATCCAAATCGAAAGTCCCCGCCGTTTCGATACTGAAACGAGAAATACTCTTGTAAGAAATAGATTTATATTCGGTCTTACTGCCGGTTATTCCTTGCTTATCCACAAGTATAAGCCTTTTGTTTGTGAATATAAAAGTGTCTCTTATAAGTTTAAAACCTAACTCAATTACTTCGCCTTCTATCAAAAGTTGGCCGTATTGATTTGTTAATTTTTCCTGGCTTACTGCTCCCGCATTACCAAGTAGTGCTGAAAATATCCCCATTTTATGTTATTTTTTTATGATTTTTGCGCTATATGTTTTAGCATCTTTTATACCCACAATATAATACATTCCCGGAATAAAAGCACTCATATCCAGATTTGCTTTATTACTAAAATCAGAATACGATTTTATTTTCTTACCTAAAGAATCAAAGATTATCAGCTCATCAAAATCCATTGCCGATTCTATTGTTAAAACATCTGTAACAGGATTTGGATAAATATTAATGACCGTCTTGAAAGTATCATTAGACAAAATACCCTTATTTACTTTTAATTCGACTGTTGTTGGAGTCGATAAACTATAACCATCATAAATGGCATATTGAAAAGAATCTGTTCCAACAAAATTCGCAATTGGAGAATACTCAAAAGCTCCATTAGTACTCAATGTCAGATTTCCGTTTTTAGGATTTTCAAAAATAACTGCTATCTTTTTTGTCCCATCCAAATCAAAATCATTCTTCAAAACACCTTCCGAAGAAGTTACACTTGCAGGAAATAAACCGTCATTAAAAACATACTGATCCTTAACGCTAATGGCATTTGTATTGAATTTCTGCAAGTTGTCTTTCATTACATAAAAAGAAACCTTTCTTTTCTCAGGAATATTTTTAAGATCATTTGCATTCCAGTTTTCCCAAACAAAACGATTGTCGTGCTGATACCAATTTTGTTTGTAATACGCATTTATTTTAATCCCGTCTGTAATAATATCTTCTTTTTCTGTAGTTGCTCTGTTATCATTCAAGACAGTTTTAGTATTTGGCGCTACAAAATTGATATAATTCCAAGGCAAACGAATATGAATCGATTTGTCAGAAATAGTCACTCCATCCTTAGAAGAATAAGGCTGAAAATCATGATTTACCTGCAAATCTCCTATGTATTGTATATCTGTATTTGAACTGTTATTCTTAATTCTCACAATATTCCAAGGATTTCCATCTGTAGCAATAGAATGATACAATTGGTTCGGAGAGGAGATTTTGTGCCAAATACCATAAGTATCATAAGCCTCCGTAACAAACAATTCTGCCGAATGATTGGTAATTCTCAAAGCAAATTCACTTCTGCTCGGAATCGTTACATCATTTGGAAGCTTCGATTCTCCTAAATCAGCATCATAAGTATCTAGAGCCACCCAAAGTTCATCCATTGTTTCAAAAGAATTTTTTAGATCTAATTTGATTTCGAAAAATTTCAAATTAGCATCGGCACTTATTTTTGAAATAGCATCATCACTATTTTCTTTAAGTGTCATGAATTGAGTATCTTTTTCAAAACTCAACAATCCAAAATTTTGTTCTGCCGAAGAAAGGTTTTGCCAAAGAATTCTGCTTTCGGCATCATAATCCAATGCATCTGAAACCCAGGTTCTTTTGAACCATTCGTCTAACAGCGAAAATTGAATTCCTCCACCACATTGTGTATCAGCAATAGTTTGCAATAATCGCAAATTGGTTTGTCCTTGATTGTATTCGTCAAACCCACCGTGATTCATACCCGAAGAGGTATAATGTGCCGTAACCCAACTGCTTGGAACTCCATATTCTGCAATAATCAACGGGAATTTAGTATAATGAGATTTAAGTTCTTTTAAATATCCTTTATAACTATTTGGTCCCAAATTATCATATTCAGTTTGATAAGAAGATTGCTTACCAATAAAATCCGGGTAATACGGATATGCGTGATAACTTATAAAAATTCCTGCCGGAGCATCAATGATTTCAATTTTTGACAAATCAATTTGCACAAGATCTTCCTGTTCATTTTGTTCTTCCGGATGTATTATAGGGTCAAGTGTAGGCCAACTTGAAAAACTTACCGGCCTTTGTGTCCCGAAAGTTGTATGTTCAAAATCTATTGTATAATCAAGCATTTTTACCTCCCAACATTCCGCAGGGCTTGCATTAGTAATCTTTAAATGCTTTCCAACGAATTCTGTATCACTATTTACACTAGAATTATTGGTAGCTTCCATTTCTTCGGGATATACTTCACGACCAATAATGTAAGCCAAACACCATTTTGAAACATCAAAAGTATAAACACCGTATGCTTTCCCCAATCGCTCAGCAATTGTATTATTTCCGTGAACAGACTTTATTTCGTCCTGAATCTCCTTTTTGAAAACATCGGTAAGTTCATTCAGATCCATATTATAACCTTCGGCTTCTTCTTCGAGCCAAATTCCCTGAATCAGAAGCAACGGATTGTCTGAATGTTCTGTATTATAATTGTACAGAGCTTCATAAAAACGAGGATAATGAAGCGTATAAATTCTTAATGTATTGAAACCGGCTTCCTTGATTTCACTAAACCAATGATAATATTGGTCGTAAGAAGCTGCCAATTCTCCCGGAAAAGTTCCCGGAATACCAACTCCTAAGTTAGAACCTTTTATAAAAAAAGGGACATACGATTCTCCATTCCAAATGGTTAAAAACTCTTTATTAGTACTGAAAGGATATTTTTGTGTAGTTTGTCCAAAAGAAATCCCAAAAAGAAGGATAAATGTCAGAACTAATAATTTTGCATAGTTTTTCTTCATAAGTATAAAATTTTCTCTATTCTTGAATTCTCAAGAGTCTTTTAAAATTGTGCAAACTTACAACATTTATATACCTGTTTAATACTATTTTTTTCACAAATAACTGTAAACAAACAAGATAAAAAACACTTCTGTACAAATAGGTTTTAAAAAAAGCACTTAATCTGTAGAATTTGCCTTAAACCGTAATTTTAGTTAACAAAAGATTAATTTTTATAAATTAAGAACCCTTAAAATTAATTGCCTTTTTTTGTAATTACTTATAGTTCAAAAAGACAAAATCAGATGAAAAACATATTGAAATTACTACTATCAACTTCTATAATTTTCTTTTCCTGTTCGTCTGAAAAAACAATTATAACAAACAAAACAATGGTTCAAAACAATAACAGTTTACATACCCGCATTAACAAAAATACTGCAACAATAAACTTCTGGGATTTTAATAACAACCTAAACGGATGGATCGATGATTCTGCAAACAATCTAAAGAACTATTTTCTTGAAAATGGTTCTTTAAAAATGTACACCAACCCAAATACAACCGAAAGAACTAAAATTTATACAAGTTCTGCTTACACAACCGGAATCTATACCTGGAATGTTTATGTACCCACAATGGGAATTGGAGATCAGGCCAGTATTGGTGCATTTTTATACAATAATGATTCTCACGAACTCGATTTTGAAATTGGTTACGGAAAACAAACTGTACGAAACGACTTAAAGGCTGAATCTGATGATTTAATTCTCTACATGAGCTCACAAGGAAATCCATTCATGTCAGCTCCTGTTAAAATCAAAAGAGAACAATCTTATCAATTAAGCATTGAATTATCTCTAAATTCAAAAAAACGATATATTGCTATCTGGAAAATAAATGGTATTGCGATGAAATCTCTTGAATTGAATTATGGTCATAAAACCAAATTCCACATATTTTGCAGTATGGAGAATCTGCCTTTTATAGGCGATCATCTTCCTACAATTCAAAATTATGCACTATTTGATTCCGTGCAATTCACAGGGAATTAATCTTAAAATACCCTCAAAAACAAAAAACGCTTTCTTAATTTTGAACTTAAAAAGCGTTTTTTTTCATTTATGTATTCCTCATTTTAATAAAATCTACAACTCAAACTCTTCATCAACCTCCATTGAATCGATTTCAACTGTCGGAACAACTTCCCTAATTCTGATTTGAGAACGAGCCGGACCTGAAATATATACAGGAGAATTTCTTGCAATACTGTCAAGCCCTGGCAACAAACCGCGGCGACTCATCAAATTGGTCAAATAACGTTGTTGTCTAATCTCATAATCTCTCAAATTTCCCTGATCGTTGAACTTATACATGAATTTCTTTGGGCTCGGAATAATATTAGCCAAAAAAAGACATTCATTCAAAGTCAGTTGTGACGGATGTTTCTGGAAATAATAACGACTTGCTTCTCCAATTCCGTAAACATTTGGTCCCCATTCAATGATGTTAAAATACACCTCTAGCATTCGTTCTTTACTCGCAATTCTGTTGTTTTCTAAAAGATAAACCAACAAAATTTCTTCCATTTTTCTTGACAAGGTTTTCTCTCTCGTCAGAAAAACATTCTTTACCAACTGCATACTGATGGTACTGCCTCCACGAGTGAATTTCTTGGTTTTAATATTTTTAATAATCGACTGCCTGAAAGCTTCTCCTATAAATCCTTTGTGAGAAAAGAAAGAAGGGTCTTCGGTTGTTAAAACACATTTTTTCAAATAAGGTGAAATTTGATTCATTGTAACATAATTCGGATTCGCCAAACCTACCATTATCGGACGTTGAGGAACATTTTTAATAATGGCGCGATATTGAAATTCACTGTTAAGCTTACTTAAATTAGCTTGTCCGTATTTCACTATTTTCAGGTTTTCCTTTTGTAGTTCACTGTCAAGAATCAAATCCTTTGGTTTATTTTTATTAAATTCAAAATCAAGAGCAAAACTAAAATTACCCGTTGCCTCCATTCCCTGAAAATTCGTAAACAATCCATCAGGCAAGGAAACGATAAAATCCTGAGATTTCATTTTTGGGATTTTTACCTTCAACTTAAAAATCGTATCCTTTTCGGTTTCAACAGAAACATACGGTTTAAATTTTATTTTATTGAACTGAACCGTAGAAGTGCTGTCGAGCGAAATAAAATCTTCTCCCAAAAGAAAACGATAATCAAAGTTCGCATTTTTAATAACCACCGGTTTTGAAGCTACTTTCGGATGATTTACCGTGAAATTATAAACCGATGAATAGCCATCAATGTGCAATTCGTCACCGTCTTTATCAATGTCAAAAATCTTCATTCTGATAGAATCAAAACTCGATTGCAGGTTAAAACGCTCATCAACATAAGGCACTTTTACCGCTCCGGTATCGATATTGGTAAAACTCAAATCGGCTTTTCGGCCTCTTGGATCTGCAAAACCGTTAATTTTCCAACGTTGAGTAAAAGTATTGGTTTGTACCCAAATTTTACTTTGCATTTCTTTGTCTTCCAATGATAATTGATCAAAATGAATAGTCGCCTTTTTGCCCATATCATTAAGACGTATAGTCAGATTCTGAATATCCATATCCGTTGGAACTAAGTTCAATGCTTTCGAAATCAAGCGATAAGCCATATCAGCATAATCTCTCTTACCTGATTTTTTCTTTTCTGATTTCTGAGAAATAAAAGCCTCAAAGTTTTTCCCTTTTTCGTTTTTGACCAATTGAACCACTCCGTCTTTAATTTCAAGTGCTCCCAACTGTACATCTCCTACTAAAAGTTTCGTGATACTGATGCTTGCATTCATCTTTTTGAACTTAAAAAGAGTATCATTATCCTTTGGAACCAAAGCCACATCGGCAAAATGAATTCCTGAAACACCTTCAAAATGAGCTTCTTTTACAGTAAAAATACAATTGTATTTTTGATCCATTTTTTCGGTAACTTCTACCAATGCTTTTTTCAAAACTTCATCTCTGAAATAGAAAAGAAGCGCACTCAAAGCCAAAATGAGTACAGTCAATATCCCAATGATTATTTTTATTCTTCTTTTTGTCTTATATCTCATAATAAAAAATCTTAAAGTCGAAGGTTCTAAAGTCGAAAGCCTGAAATCTACTGTTTCTTGCTTCTTTTATCCAAATAATTCACTAACCACATCTTCAATCTTACTTACCAATCGCACTTTGATAATCGTGTTCTTTATTGTAATCTTATTATATTTTGAAACAAAAATAGTAGAAAAACCGAGTTTTTCGGCTTCCTGAATGCGCTGATCCACTTTATTCACCGGTCGAATTTCTCCCGAAAGCCCGACTTCGCCTGCAAAACAAAAATCTTTTCCTACCGGAATGTCTTCATTTGAAGAAAGAATTGCAGCCACTACAGCCAAATCAATTGCCGGATCATCAACTGAAATTCCTCCGGTTACGTTTAGAAAAACGTCTTTAGTCCCCAATCTGAAACCTGCTCTTTTTTCCAAAACAGCCAAGATCATATTCAATCTTTTGGCATTGTAACCAGTAGTACTTCTTTGCGGAGTTCCATAAACGGCAGTACTAACCAACGCCTGAATTTCTATCATCAACGGACGCATTCCTTCGAGTGTAGAAGCAATGGCAGTTCCGGACAATTCTTCTTCTTTGTGCGAAATCAATATTTCTGAAGGATTTGCCACTTCACGAAGTCCGCTTCCCAGCATTTCATAAATTCCAAGTTCGGCAGTAGAACCAAAACGGTTTTTGTGAGAACGAAGAATTCGGTAAACGTGATTCCTGTCTCCTTCAAACTGCAAAACAGTATCTACCATGTGTTCCAAAATCTTTGGCCCGGCAATGCTTCCGTCTTTGGTAATATGTCCAATCAAAATCACCGGAACATTGGTTTCTTTGGCAAATTTTATCAACTCGGCAGTGCATTCCCTGATTTGAGAAATACTTCCCGGCGAAGATTCTATATAATCGGTATGAAGTGTTTGAATCGAATCGATAATTACAATTTCGGGTTCAATGGCTTCTATCTGTCTAAAAATATTCTGCGTTTTGGTTTCGGTAAGAATATAGCAATTATCGCCATTTGGAGTAATACGTTCGGCACGCATTTTTATTTGTTTCTGACTTTCTTCACCCGAAACATACAGCGTTTTATAAGGTAATTTAAGTGAAATTTGAAGCAACAAAGTACTTTTGCCAATACCGGGCTCTCCTCCTAAAAGTATCAGAGAACCGGGAACAATTCCTCCACCCAAAACACGGTTTAATTCTCCATCGCAGGTATTCATTCTGATTTCCTGCGTAGAATCTATTTCGTGAATTTTCAGCGGTTTTGAAGCTTTTTGAACTTCGGCAGAAGCCGATTTCCAAGCCTTTTTATCTTCTTTCTGAATGATTTCCTCAACTATAGTATTCCATTCTTTACAAGAATTGCATTGCCCCTGCCATTTGGCATATTGTGCGCCACAACTTTGACAAAAGAAGGAAGTTTTTACTTTAGACATTTATTTTAAATGATAAAATTAAGCTACTAATTACACTCTTTTTTGTCAATCATACTAACAAATAATAAAAAAATATCTTCAAAAGTGGTTTGAAAAAACAATTAACTTATCGAAATATCGGCAAGAGCATTAAATCTTTTTCTGAGAAGTGGTAAAACTGCAAAAGCCAAAATCCCCAGTACAACAGTAATAATTAATTGGGAAGTCCAGACAATCCAGCCAAAAGCATTTCCGGCTTCAAGAGGAATGTTGTATAAAAAGAAAATTTTTGCAATAATAATAGGGAAAAATCCAAAACCTCCGTTGGTAAACGCAATAATAAGACTCCCAATTACAAAGGCAACCAAAGTGGTTCCCAAAGAAATTGATTCTGTTTCTTTAAGCGCAAAAGTAGTTGTATAAAACATCAGCATGTATGAAATCCAGATAAGCAGCGTGTAAATGATAAATGCCCATTTATTTTCCAATCTAAAAATACTCATTGCTCCTTCTTTAAGTCCCTGCACTTTTGATTTCAACATAGTAATAAAACCCCAGGTAGAATAAAAATAAAAATAGATTACCGACAGAAAACCAACACATCCGATTATGAAAAGAATAATAAGTTTTTGAACGGGAATATAATCTAAAATGAAATTTTTCAATGTCTCAAATTCTACAATAAGAGCAGTACCAATGAAAAACAAAAGAACTAGCATATCTACAATTCTTTCGGCTATAATAGTTCCGAAAGCCTTGTCAAACGGCACATTTTGATATTTTTTCAGAATTAAAGCTCTCGAAACTTCTCCCGATCTAGGGATAGAAAGATTTACAAAATATCCCACACTCACCGCCAGGAAATTCAGGGTAAAATCAGATTTATAACCTATTTGATTAATGGTGTATTTCCAGCGATATGCTCTCAAAACATAACCAACAACGGCCAATAAGAGCGAAAGCATTACATAATTATAATTGGCACTCACAAAAAAGCTCTTCATTTGTGCCAGTTGCTTTTCGGAGAATGAGTTATAAGAGTAAATAGTAAGCCCCAAACCGAGAAGGATTGGGACAAGAATACTAGCTAAAGATTTTAATTTATTTCCCAAAAGTTAGGTAAGTGAATTATCGATTTCGTTAGGAAAAACCAATGCCGGTTTGAATGTTTTAGCTTCTTCTATATCAAGAATCCCGTATGAAATAATAATGATAATATCTCCTTTGTGAACTTTTCTAGCAGCCGGACCGTTTAGAGTAATTTCTCCGCTGTTTCTGTTTCCTTTTATAGCATAAGTTTCCAAACGCTCACCATTATTGATGTTTACGATTGATACTTTTTCCCCTTCAATAATATTAGAAGCTTCCATCAACGCTTCGTCAATAGTTATACTACCAATATAATTTAAATCTGCTCCAGTTACCGTAACACGGTGAATCTTGGATTTTACTACTTGAACTTGCATAGTGCAAAGGTAATTAATTTAATAAAATAGTATCAATCAATCTGACTTCGTTAACATATACTGCAATAAATGCACGGTATTTTTTGTTATTTTCTTTCACTTCACAAGGCAACAAAGTCTCTTCGTCAGCAATTTGAAAATATTCCAACTTTAAATCATTTTGTTTTTCAAACTCGTTTACAATCCAGTTGGTCGTTTCTTCAGCAGTATTTGTGCCAAAAATCTTTTTGGCTTCTGTTAAAATTTTAAAAATAAAAGCCGATTTTTCTCTTTGATCGGCTGTAAGTCGCTCGTTTCGGGAACTCATTGCCAGTCCGTTTGCTTCTCTCAAAATAGGACAACCTACAATATTTACCGGAATATTATATTTAGAAACCAGTTTTTTCACAATTTGAAGTTGCTGAAAATCCTTTTCTCCAAAATAAGCATTATTTGGCTGTATGATTTCGAACAATTTCTTCACAATTGTACCCACTCCGTCAAAATGACCAATTCGGTGTTTTCCTTCCATCTGAAATTCAAGACCATCAAAATCAAAAGACTGAGAAACCGTATCTCCTTCATAAATATCATCTACACTTGGAGCATAAACTATAATGTCATCCGAAAGAGTTTTCAATTTTTCAACATCAGCATCCATCGTTCTCGGATATTTTTCGAGATCGGTTGCATTATTAAATTGAGTAGGATTCACAAAAATACTTACAACAGTAATTTCGTTTTCGGAAATTGATTTTGCAGCCAACGACAAATGACCTTGATGTAAAGCTCCCATAGTAGGCACAAAACCAATAGATTTGACTGAAGAATTTGAAGAAATCGACTCAAGAGTTGCTCTCAAATCGGACTGCTTTTTTATAACGAGCATGCTTTTATGGTTATAATAAAGTGCAAACATAATATTTTAGTCTATAACTCCATAAATTTTTGTAAATTTGCACGCTATTTATCGCTTAAAATTAAAGAACAATACAATATGAAGGAAAAGAGGATATTATTCGTATCATCTGAGGTAGTTCCATATCTTGCAGAAAATGAAGTTTCTTTAATGTCTTATGACGTACCAAAAATGGTAAACGATCAGGGAGGACAAATTAGAATTTTCATGCCGAGATTTGGAAACATCAATGAAAGAAGGCATCAACTTCATGAAGTAATTCGTTTGTCGGGTATGAATTTGGTTGTAAATGATTTGGATATGCCATTGATTATAAAAGTGGCTTCTATCCCTAAAGAACGCATCCAGGTTTATTTCATTGACAATGACGAATACTTCAAACGCAAAGCAACCTTTGCAGACGAAGACGGTGTTATGTATCCGGATAATGATGAAAGAGCTATATTCTTTGCAAAAGGAGTAGTAGAAACTGTTAAAAAACTCAATTGGGTTCCGGACATTATCCACGTACACGGTTGGATGGCCGCAATGTTGCCAATTTACATGAAACATTACTACAAAGACGAAGCTTTGTTTGCCGATACAAAAATTGTGACTTCAATTTACGGACAATCATTTAACGAAAGTCTGAATGCAGAAATGATCAACAAGGTGAAATTTGACGGTATTCCCGAATCAGCAATTGCTGATTTGGCTGAGCCAAATTTTGAAAACATCTTAAAAGCTTCTATTCAACATTCTGACGGATTGATCATTGCATCAGAAGAAGTGCCTCAAAATTTGATCGACTATGTTAAAAACAGCGGGAAACCATTTTTACCGTTTGTAACCAAAGACAAATTTACCGAAGCATACACCGAATTTTATAAAACAAAACTTGTGTAATATTTTATATGTATAAAAAATCATTTTTTAAATCCATTTCCATTCTGTTTTCAATTGCCATATTCGCAGTTTCTTGTGATAAAGATTTTGCCGAAATAGGTTCTGACATTATCGGAGATGACCATTTTGATTACAATACATACACCGAAGCAAGTGTAAATGCTTTTAATCAGGCAACAGAAGCGGTAGAATCGAGCAATTTAACTCTGAATTCATTGGGTATTTATGTAAATCCTGTTTTTGGGAAAACCAAAAGCAACTTTGTTACCCAATTAACTTTAGTTACAACCGCTCCTACTTTCAATCCTGATTATTTAGTAGTTCATAAAGACGGGACAGTACTGGATAGTGTGGTACTTACTGTTCCGTATTTCAGTAAAAAAATAAGTTCTGACGCAACCGGTTCAAAATATGAATTGGATTCCATTCATGGTTCAGGAACCATAGATCTTAAAATTTTTGAATCGGGTTATTATATGAGTGATTTTGATCCGGATTCAAATTTCGAAAGTTATCAGAAATATTATACTAATCAGGATCATCTTTTTAACAATAACAAAGTTGGAACTCCTTTAAATAACAACACTAATCCTATTGAAAACACTCAGTTTCAACCGAGTGCAAAAGAATTTGTAGTTTACAAAAGAGACGAAAATTTGGTTCCAACAACTAAAGCTGAATCAAGAAATGCTCCAAGAATGTCTTTGCATCTTGACAAAAATTTCTTTGAAACCAAAATTCTGAAAGCTCCGGCAGAAAAACTGGCTAACAACAATGCTTTTAAAAATTATTTCAGAGGATTGTATTTTCAGGTAGCCAATGCAGATGCCGGTCAATTAATGCAACTCAATTTTGCTAAAGGCGATATTACTTTGTATTATTCTGAATACGCAGAACTGGTAGATCATGACAATAATCCCGAAACTCCAAAAATACCTGCAACTATTGTTTATAAAGGAGAAAAAGTTCCGAAAAAAGTATTGAAAAAATTTGTCCTTAATTTAACCGGAAATACAGCAAATTTGATTGAACAAACAAATAGTTCTGCTTATGCTTCCGCTATTGCGCCAAGACCTATGCCTCCTTTGCCAAATGACGGAAGATTGTATGTAAAAGGAGGATCTGACGGATCGGCAGTAATTATTGATTTATTCGGACCCGACAATGATAATAACGGAGTTGCAGACGAACTGGAAACAATTCGGAAAAATGGCTGGATGATTAATGAAGCTAATCTGACTTTTCACATAGACCAGACAGCAATGTCGGGAGCACCGGAACCTTCGAGAGTATTGCTTTTTGATGTAACCAATCGTCGTCCGTTGTATGATTATTATACCGATGCAACGACTACTTCAAACCCGAAATTAAACAAACAAATTCATAGCGGGATTTTAATAAAAGAATCCAGCGGAAAAGGAACAAAATACAAAATCAGAATAACCGATCACATCAGAACGCTTCTGAAACATGCCGATTCTACAAATGTAAGATTAGGATTGGTCGTAACAGAATCGATTGCATTGGTTGGAAATTCAAAATTAGAAAAACCGGTAGCAATACCATATCCGTTTAAAGGAAAAAAAGACAGGGATTTCGACAGAATTCCGATATCATCAGTATTAAATCCTTTCGGAACAATCTTATACGGAAGCGGAAATGACCCGATTAATCCGGTTCCGGAAGAAAAAAAATTGAAATTAGAAATATTTTATACCAAACCAAATTAGAGAAATATGTGCGGAATAGTTGGATATATAGGATATAGAGAAGCTTATCCGATTGTAATTAAAGGATTAAAACGTCTTGAGTACAGAGGTTATGACAGTGCCGGATTAATGCTTTATGACGGAGATAATTTAAAACTAGCTAAAACAAAAGGAAAAGTTGTTGATCTTGAAGAAAGAGCAGCCAAAGAAATAACCCTGAACGGAACTTTGGGAATGGGACATACACGTTGGGCAACACACGGAGAGCCAAACGATGTAAACTCACACCCACATTCTTCTAATTCAGGAAAAATTACGCTTGTTCACAACGGAATCATAGAAAACTATGAACCTTTGAAAAAAGAATTAATCAACAGAGGGTATGTATTTCATTCAGATACAGATACCGAAGTTTTGGCTAACTTAATCGAAGACGTACAACTAAAAGACAATTTAAGAATTGACCAGGCAGTACAGATTGCATTAAACCAGGTTGTTGGAGCTTATGCTATTTGCGTATTTGATCTTAAACATCCCAATAAAATCGTAGCAGCCCGTTTAGGAAGTCCGCTTGCTATTGGAGTAGGTGAAAATGAATTTTTCATTGCTTCTGATGCTTCACCTTTCATCGAATACACTTCAAATGCAATTTATCTTGAAGACGAAGAAATGGCAGTAGTTAGCCTAAGCAAACCCATCGAAATCCGAAAAATTCACGATGGAACTACAGTAGATCCTTATGTTCAGGAGTTGCAAATGAATTTGGAACAAATTGAAAAAGACGGTTACGACCATTTTATGCTAAAAGAAATCTACGAACAGCCAAATGTAATTAAAGACACTTACAGAGGACGCTTATTATCGAGCAAAGGAGTAATTCAAATGGCGGGAATTGAAGACAATCTTGAGAAATTCATGAATGCCGATAGAATCCTGATTGTTGCTTGTGGTACTTCCTGGCATGCCGGATTAGTTGCCGAATATATTATAGAAGAATTTACCAGAATACCTGTAGAAGTAGAATACGCATCTGAATTCAGATACCGCAATCCTATTATCAGACCCGGAGATATAGTAATTCCTATTTCTCAGTCAGGAGAAACAGCCGATACTTTGGCTGCTATCAAACTGGCTAAAGAAAAAGGAGCATTTGTATTTGGAGTTTGCAACGTAGTAGGTTCTTCTATTTCGAGAGAAACACACGCGGGAGCTTACACTCACGCCGGACCGGAAATTGGAGTTGCTTCTACAAAAGCATTTACAACTCAAATTACAGTATTGACATTGATTGCTTTGCGTTTGGCTAAAGCAAAAGGAACGCTTTCAAACTCAGATTTCCACAGATATTTACAGGAATTAGAATTAATTCCGGAGAAAGTAGCCGAAACACTTCAAACTGATGCGGTAACTAAAGAGATTGCCAAATTCTTTAAAGATGCTTCAAACTGCCTTTATTTAGGTCGTGGATACAATTTCCCTGTTGCTTTAGAGGGAGCTTTAAAACTAAAAGAGATTTCTTACATACACGCTGAAGGTTACCCTGCGGCTGAAATGAAACACGGACCAATTGCCTTGATTGACGAGTCAATGCCGGTAATTGTTATTGCTCCAAAACAAGGTCATTATGATAAAGTGGTAAGCAACGTTCAGGAAATAAAATCAAGAAAAGGAAAAATAATTGCCATTGTAACCAAAGGTGATACGCAAGTTAGAGATTTAGCCGATTTCGTAATTGAAATTCCCGAAACAAGTGATGCTCTATCTCCATTGCTAACAACCATTCCTTTGCAATTATTGTCTTACCACATAGCTGTTTTAAGAGAATGCAACGTAGATCAGCCAAGAAACTTAGCAAAATCGGTTACTGTAGAATAATCAAATTTGACTGAAATAGCAAAGCGGGATTTTCATCCCGCTTTTTTTATGTTTTATTTTTAACCGGATCCGTATTAGAACTTAACCCAGATGGCTCGGATATGTAGCGGTTCGATGGTATCATTACCTAAATTTATTATCTCTAATATAAAAAATTACAAAAATGAATATATTTAAAACCATTGCTTACGTTTTACTCTTTATCACTTCCGCTGTTAGTGCGCAAACAAAAAGAATACAGTTTATTTCTGAAGAAAATCAATTACCTCTTTCTGATGTAGAAGTTTATGAAGGCACTTTATTGATAGGCAAAAGTGACCCGAATGGCTACCTTGATATAAAGAAAGTTGATTCAAACTATTTATGCATAATAAAGGAAAGCTACAGTGATTCCTTAATAAAAGTTTCGGATGTAGGCGAAACAGTCATCTTAAAAAAGTTAAACAAAACAGTGGCAGACAAAAAGGCTAAGATAGGTGTCCGAAAAACATTAAACCGTATTAGACGCACTGTAGAAGACGGAATCATGTGGGGAGACAAGGAAAAATACAAACTCCCTCAATATTTTACTGAAATAAACCAATTATTAATGGAAACAGATACGCTTCATTATCTAAATGGATTAATAAAACATGAAAAAGGAAAAGGGTATCTTATAGATAAAAATTATCGTTTGGTTAAAAATTTTACAACCAAAGGAGATCTTTATTATGTTAACAATAGCCATTTAGTAATCTATAGTGATTTGATCTACCCTTATATCATTGATTTCGATTTTGAACTTTCAGGAAATATTCTTGAAAGAAGAAAAAACTATCATTATACTATTACAGATCTCGACAACTTTTATAAAGTTGAATTTACAAGCAAAAACAACTCACCTTTTGACTACAATGGTTACCTCATTGTAGATAAAAAAGATTTTGGAGTTTACGAATTCAGAGCACAACTGTCAGGTACAAATAATTTCAGACAAAAGTATATGGACGAAAAATATAAAGATGAGATACACAATATCACTGCGACCAATTATTATTTAAAATATCAAAAAGATAAGGATAATAATTATCAATTAATTTGTAGTTATTCTGACATACAATTTGAAAAAACACTGGGTAATTTTAAAGGTCAAAAATTTTCTTATTCCAGTAAGATAGAAGCTGGTGTCAATGATAAGAATGTTGTTTTTAAAGACTTTAATATACGTACTTACGAACTAAAATAAATAAAACCCCCGATGACTCGGATATATAAACGTAAGCTAGCACGGTCCCGAAATTTCGGGATTCCGTGCCTACAAACAAAATCGACAAAGCTGAGTTAAGATATGAGGCTTTCCTAAAAGTAATTTTCGGACAGCCTCTTTTTTATGCTCGTTTTAGAGCCTGTTTAAAAATTAAATAGAAACTTTAAAATTCACTTTTGAGAGTTTAAT
>CAZWAF010000060.1:0-14636 GCA_964631795.1 uncultured Flavobacterium sp.
CAGAAAATGCTATTCGCTTTTTCTGAAAATTTACTCGAACTGACGTTTAGAGACATTATAATATTACGGCTACCAATCGCCACTTCAAATCTTCATTTTTTGATAAAAAAGTAATATAAAATAACGTTCTTTTCGTCAGGCCGAGTGATTTTTAAAAAAAATGCTGCAAGCTTTTTTTTAAAAATTGTATCGAGGCCTTTTCGTAATAAAAACATCATTCGTAGTTTTCTAATTATGAAAAATAAATTTTATTATTCAACTAATTCTCCCAATAAGATTAAAATAGCTTCAATTTTCCGAAGCGGATTTTCAATTTAAATTTCAGCAAACTATCTTCTCCTTTTATATCAATCCGCATAATTTCATACGGCTTTTTAAATGGAAACTTATTTACTTTATTCCCAATTCGCAATCCCAATTTTACTTTATTTTGTTTTAAAACCTCCTGAAACTGCTTTTTCTCAGGATTTTTCTTTGGATAATTCCCATACGGATAGGCCAAAGCATTGTAAACATTCAATCCATTTTCTTCAATTATCTGAAAACATTGAGCAAAATCTTCATCAATTTCCGTCTGAGATAAAATTGAATATTTTTTATGCGCAAAAGAATGCAAACCCAATTCTATTCTATCGTCCAGTTCTTTTAATTGTTCGATGGTCATAATTTTTTCTCCCTCTGAATCTGAATTTCTGTTCCAACTATCGGTTTTCCCGATATAAGCAAACGGAATAAAAAAAGTAGCCTTCAAATTGTATTTTTGAAGCAAAGGCACAGCATATATCAATTGATTTTCGGTAACATCATCAAAAGTAATGACGATGCTTTTCTTTGGGATTGAAACTTCTTTTTCGAGTTCCGAGAAATGGAAAGTGGTAAATCCATTTTCAGCCAAATACCTGAATTGTGCTTCCAGTTTATCCGCAAAAACAGTGAGTCCTTTGCCGGCATTTTCTACAGCAGAAACATTATGATACATTAAAATAGGTAATCGGGCCATTTCGTAGTTTTCGTTTTATGATATGCCTGTAAAATTATTATATTTGCCCATAACATCAATAAAAAACTGAAAGCAAAATAATTTGAAACCAAAAATAACCGCCTTAGCCATTACCTTAAATGAGGAAGAAAATGTAAAACATTATATTCAAAGTTTGTCTTTTGCCGATGAAATTATTTTTATTGATTCTAACAGTACTGATGCTACTGTTGCCATTGCAAAAGAACTGGGCGTTACTGTAATTCAGAGAAATTTTGACAATTTTTCGGCACAACGAAATTTTGCTATCCAACAGGCACAACACGACTGGATTGTTTTTTTTGATCTTGACGAACCTGTCAACCCCGAACTCGAAAAGGAAATTATTTCTGTAGTCAATAATCCAAATGATGTTATCGCTTTTTATGTGAAAAGAAACTTCTTTTTTATGGGGAAAGCAATCCGATTTGGAGGTTGGCAAAACGATAAGGCAATTCGTCTTTTTAATAAAAACTATTGTACTTACAACGGGAATTTAGTTCATGAAGGGATTGCCGTTAACGGAAAAACCGGTTTTTTGAAAACCCGTGTCGATCATCACAGCTATAAAGGTTTTGACAATTATAACAATAAACTCAATTTATACAGCAAACTTCAGGCGGAAAGTCTTTATCTGAAAAACAAACGTCCGAATTTGTATCATTTTTTTATTCGTCCTTGTTACCGGTTTTGGTGGCAATATATCTACCGATTAGGGTTTTTAGACGGGAAAGAAGGTTTCATTCTGGCTTATATTCACGCTTTTTCAGTATTTAAACGCTATTTACAGCTTTGGATGAAATATAGAAAGATTGAGTAATTTAGAAATTAAATGATTTGAAAATGTACGCTGTAAAATATGCCCGGTTTAACCTTTAAGAAAGATACTGATCAATTCCATTAACTATTTTAGTAGTCTTATTTTTTATGGTTCCTTTTTGAATAGTATCATTCAGTTTAAAATTGTGTTTCGAATTTATTTTATGATATATATGATACACAATTCCGGCATAGCGCAATCGTTTTGCTTTAATTTCATTATTGCCTAAACGAATGGCTAAATCAGAATCTTCTCTTCCCCATCCTTCAAAATCTTCATTATAACCATTAATTGCAATAAAATCTTTTTTCCAAAAAGAAACATTACATCCTCTGAATTTCTTAGAAATTCCCGAATGTGCCTTGAATGATTTAGAAAAAAAAGGGATATGTAAACTTCTGCTTTTGTTTTTTATTTCTTTCGAAAAATAATTGAACTCAATTTGCTTTTTCTCAAAAACTTCCTGCACATAATTGGGCAAAATATTAACTCTGGAACCATACAAATAAACTCCTTTTTGAGCCGCTTTTATATGGTCACTAACAAATTCCCTGTGCATAATACAATCTCCATCTATCTGAATAATATAATCGGAAACCGATTGTGCAATTGCTTTATTAAGAATTTTTGACTTTCTAAAACCTTTATCTTCCTGCCAGACATGCTTAATAGGCACAAAACTCATTCTTTGAAATTGTTCTACAATTTTTTTAGTAGCTCCGGCAGAACCATCATCGGCAATAAGTATTTCGCCCGGAAGCACACTTTGAGCCATTACACTTTTCAAAACCAATTCCAGTGATTCGGGCCAATTATATGTTGATATTAAAAGAGCTGTCTTCATGGTATGTCAAAATATTAATTTATATATCTACGAAAAGCATCTTTCAACCTCCTTTTTAAGCAATAAAACATTAGGAGGCATTCTTTTTTTATTCGTTAATTTGCAAATATAAAACTATGTCCTCTATTAAAGGCATTTACAAGAGTGAAATATCAATTGAAACATCGACAACAAGCCTATTTCTATAATGTTTGAAACCGCAATTATTCTTATTAATTACAATTCCAGCGAGCATACAATTAACTGTGTTAATTCTATAATCGAAAAAACTTCTCCTGAGCTAAATTATCAGATAATAATTACAGACAATGCTTCGGAAGAAGAAGATTATCTTAAATTGAAAAGTTTTACCGAAACTCTCAAAGGTATCAATCTGGAATTGCACCGAAACAGAATAAATACCGGTTTTGGAGGAGGAAATATGTTTGGAGTTCAGTTTGCCAATGCCAGATATCTGGTTTTTGTAAACAACGATACGCTGTTTTTGAATGATTGCTTGTCGATTCTTAAATCGGAAATGGAGAAAAATCCTCAAATTGGGATTGCCGGTGCACAATCATTCAAAGAAAACGGAGATTTCATGGTTTCTTTAGATCATTATGCTTCGCCTGCCAGAGAGATTTTCGGACGGAATTTTTTAGAAAAAATCAATTCTGAAAAATATCCAAAACGCAAAAAAAGATATTCAAATCCTGTTAAGGTCAACTTTGTTCCCGGCAGTTTAATGTTTATGAAAGCAGATGATTTCTATGAAGTTGGAGGTTTTGACACTAATATTTTTCTTTATTATGAAGAAACCGACTTATGTTTGAGATTGGCCGAAAAATCAAAATATGCCTACTTAATTCCTCAGGCAAAATTTATTCATTTGCACGGAGCCAGTACCGAAAAATCGATTGCAATAAAGAAAGAACTCAAAATCTCTTTGCTTTATATTATCCGAAAACATTACGGTTATTTTGCTCACCAGACTGTTTCATCATTTCTCTTGATAAAATATTTCTTTAGCAGTATTTTCAAATCAAAAAACCGGCCTTTGTTCTTTTTAATACTAAGAGGAGCTCCTCTCTCTGAATCATTGAAAACCAAACAGAAAATAAAACACTTATGAAAGTATTATTTTGTTGTCCTGACTATTTCGGCATCCATAAAGTCATTGAAAAAGGCATAGAAAACAACTTGAATGCTGAACTAAAAACCGTTATTTTTAAAAATTACCAATACAAGAGTAGTTTTCATAAAATCCTCAATTTTTTATCTAAAACATTCTTAAAAAGGAATTTAAAAAAAATATGGGCTAGTAAAGAGCGAATAAACCAAATTCCTAAAGATGAAACATACGACTTTTTACTTGTAATTTGTCCTGATTTTTTTACAGAAGAAGATTTGAAATATATCTCAAAAAAAGCAAAACACACAATTGTTTACTTTTGGGATAGCTTTGCAAACATACCCAGATATAAAAAAACATTACCTTATTTTGAGACTTGCTATAGTTTTGAACCAAGAGACGTTTCTGAATACGGCATGAAATTATTGACTAATTTTTACTACAATACCGACAAAAATACCCAATTCAATAATGACGTATTTTTTATCGGCAAACTAGACGACCGCATTGAAACAATCCTCAAAATTATTCCGCTTATAAAAGAAAAGAATAAAAAAACAAATATCATACTTCAAACAAATGATAAAAAGTTAATTTCTAAATACAAAGAGTCCGGCATTAACTTAATCGAAAAAGCAATTCCTGTCCAGGAAAGCGAAATGATTTACAGAGATTCAAAAATTATTTTAGATGTCCAAAAAACAATTCAAAACGGACTTACTTTCAGAGTATTTGAAGCCATGGGACAACGCAAAAAATTAATTACAACAAACAAGGATATTATTAACTACGATTTTTACAATCCAAACAACATATTTATTTGGGATGAAAAAACAACTGAGATTCCAAACGCCTTTTTCGACACTTCTTACCAAGAATTGCCAGAGGAAATTTTCAAAAAATATAGTATTGATAATTGGGTAAAAACTGTTTTTAAAATCCCTTGATTTTTTTCATCTCTTAAATTCAGGTTTTCATTAAACCCAACGAGCAATCAAATAGAATATTCAATAATAAATACAACTATCGTTTTCAAAAAATGAAATTATCAGTAGCTATGTGCACCTACAACGGTGAAAAATATATTTCAGATCAATTGAGCAGCATCCTTAATCAAACACTAAAGGTTAATCAGATTATCATCTGTGATGATAAATCGACAGATAATACCTTTAATATTATAAAAGATTTCCAAATTCAACATCCCGGAATTATTTCTTATTACGAAAATGAAGTTAATCTGGGTACCAATAAAAATTTTGAAAAGGCAATCTCATTATGCGATGGAGATTATATTTTTTTAAGTGATCAGGATGATATTTGGAAAACAAACAAAACAGAAAAAATAATTTCTCATTTTTTAAAAAACCCTGAATTAGAAGCCGTTTTCACGAATGCGGACTTAATCAATGATAACAATGATTCTTTTTCAGAAAAAAGTTTATGGGAATCTGTATATTTTTTTGAAAACATTTTAACAAAAGCTACAGATCTTTTTGATTTAATTAAATACAAAGCCAACATGGTAACCGGCGCTACCCTTTGCTTTAAAAATGACATAAAAAAATTTATAATTCCAATACCTGACACAAAAAACTGCTTTCACGATGAATGGATTGCTATTATTGTTTCTTCAAGAAAATCACTTGGCTACATTAGTGACAAACTAATTTCTTACAGAATACATAGCGCACAACAAATGGGCGTTGGAAAAACAAACCAAAACAAGAAAAAACAGATTAAAAAAATCAACCGAAAAATACTGGAAGCCAATTTCACGTTAGGAAATAAAACACCTATGACTTTTAAAGAAATTAGCAAAATTTCGAACTCTCACTATGAAAGATACCTTTTTTTTAAAAATCTGACAAACAATACCACAACAAATCAATCTCACATATTCCACGAATTATCTCAAGAAAACATGAATCTATTCGAAGAATATGAAACTAAATTAAAAAAAACAAATCCTGTTTTTTATTATTTCAGAAAAATAAAAGACAAAATAAAAGGAAAAAGACAACTATAATTTTTTTCTAAAATAAAACAACTGTTATCAAACAGAATTCAATTCTAATGAAACTAAAACAATTACTTCTACTCGGTCTTTTTATTACAAACAACCTTTTCTCTCAAAACATTCCTGTTGGCTCTATCGATATGATAGAAATCCGACTAAGAAACGAACAATTGCTAGGCAAAACAGATTCTCTGGTTTCCTTTACTTTCAGACCGCTTTCTCAAAGTATTTTCAGAGATTCAAACAAAGAAACTTCAAAGTCAGAATTTCAATTCTTAGCTCCTCGCCTCATTCAGCAATACAACACATTTGCGCCTTCAGGGTGGAATGATGGGGCTATGATTCCGGCCAAAGGATATCAAACCATGGCAACTGCCGGAATGTTTTATAAATACGGGATGTTCAATATTCAGCTTAAACCGGAATATGTCTATGCAGCCAATCCTGACTTTGAAACCTTTCCGCTTTCGGCCTCCAATGAAATCCGACAAAGTCACATTCTTTATCTCAATTATACCGACAATCCGGAAAGACTGGGAGATAAAGCATACTCAAAATTGTTTTGGGGACAAAGCCGGGTTGCCATAGATTACAAAAAAATGTCATTGGGAGTATCTACAGAAAACCTTTGGTGGGGACCGGGTCAATACAATTCTTTGACAATGAGCAACAACGCTCCCGGATTTTTGCATTTCACCCTGAATACAAAAAAACCGATTCAAACTTCTATCGGAAGCTTTGAAGGTCAATTAATTTCCGGTAAACTGGAAAGTTCCAATCTTGATGTTCCCGAAGAACAATACATAATTGATGGTGTTAATTACAAACAAATAAAATCATCCGATTGGAGATACATCAACGCTTTCTCGGTCAATTATCAACCTAAATGGGTTCCGGGATTATTTCTGGGTTTAAACAGAGTATTTCAAATTTACCACGAGAATTTAGGGCATACTCTTTCAGATTACCTGCCTATAATTATGCCTTTTCAAAAAGGAAATTTAAGTAGTAATGAAGATGAAATAGGAAGAGACCAATTGGCATCCCTATTCTTCAGGTGGGTTTTCAAAGAATCTAAATTTGAAATCTATGCCGAAAAAGGATGGAACGACCATGCGGCTAATCTTTGGGATTTGTTTGAATCTCCGGAACATTCACAAGCCAATTTATTTGGATTGAGCAAAATTTTCACGCTCAATTCCGACAAAACCAAGTACCTGAAATTTAATTTTGAAAACACTCAAATGCAACAAAGCGCAGACAGAATGGTTCGTAACTCTCGCTCTTGGTATATGCATAACCCAATATTTCACGGTTACACCAACCAAAGTCAAGTTATGGGTGCCGGCATAGGTCCTAGCGGAAACTCACAAACTTTTGATTGCAGTTTATGGAACAAAGGAAATGTATGGGGAGTTCAACTGGAACGATTTGCTCATAATATGGATTTTTATTATGATGCTTTTACAATCTATAATCAAAAATGGGTCGATTTGAACCTGAACACTTATGCGTATCACCGTTTTGGAAATTTAGGTGTACAGGCAAAACTAAACGGCACTTTAGCAAGGCACTTTCAATGGTATTATAGCAACACGTTCAACTTTCAACTACAATTGGGATTGCAGTACTTTTTGAACTGATCCTGTGAATCAAAGAAACAATTTAGAATATTTACCAATCTAAAAATATTGAATTCTTACCATAGCGTTTCAATGCCGATTCCCTGAAAAATAAAGTTTTATGGCTTTTTTAACTTCCTTTTTCTTACGTTTAAAATTATTTTTAAGAAAATAAGCCCACATTAGTAAATGAAGTAATAAATAAAATTTTGACGGTTTTAAGGAATCGGCATATTCCAAATATTTTTCAACTTGATTCTTAATATTCAAATTCTTCAGCGCATATTCTCTTAAAAACAAACCGTCTTGAGGATTGTATTTTTGAAGCTCAATAACCAATTCGTTTAAATCTAATTTTTTCTTGTAAAATCTACCAGAACAATTATTTATAATACTATAATCAATATTGTTTTTATTCAGATAACCATCTGAATATGATTCAAAATAACCTCTGTCGTCAAAAACCAAAACAGGTCTGCCACAAGCCATACCTTCATAAGCAGAACGCCCCAATCCTACTACCAAATCGACTTCATTTATGGCTTGTTCAACCTGCCATTGTGGATTTATATGCTTATTAAGCTGTATCATGCTAATTCCTAAAATATCACATGCTTTCTTTAATGAATTATTTGCCACATCTGACTGACACAAACTCAAAACCTTTTTTAATTGAGTGTTTATAGGTTTCTTGACACTAAAACGATCACAATTTATTCCGTTAAGAATAACCTTACTTTTAAATCCCTTGCTCAGAAGATGAGCAGCAACTTCTTCTGAAATCGAAACATAACCATCTGCAAATCTGGAAGGTTGTTCTAAAGGCGGAAAAACTCCATGACAAGTTTGAATTATTTTTCCTTTATGAGCTAAATAACGCACACAAGTATCATGATTTGCCAAAATCAAATCATATTTACTTTCACTCATAAAGTTCACTCCTAGTTCTGTTTCTATTTTTTCAGAGATAATACCTTTATAAAATGTAAAATATTCAACTTTATGTCCTGCCCGCTTTAATTCCTCAATTAAAGTGAAACAAAAAGTTTCAGAACCTCCCATCTTATCAAAGTAATTATTTGCTACTAAAATATTCATTCTACATTGAATTTATTAAAATCGATTGCTACAAAAATACATCGATTATTTTAATTCAACTCAATTAACTAATATTGCATTACACTCAAAATACTTATAATATAATGAATGAAGAAATCCACAACGCCTACGAAGTCATAAAAGAAGGAGGAATTATTCTATATCCTACAGATACCGTTTGGGGAATTGGTTGCGATGCATCTAATCCCGAAGCAGTTGCCAAAATATACAAACTCAAACAAAGAGAAGAAACCAAAAGCATGATTGTTTTGATGAATGGCGAAAAAATGATGTACAACGTTTTTAAAGAAATCCCCGAAGTAGCCTGGCAAATTCTGGATTTATCCGAAAATCCAACCACTTTAATTCTGGATAACCCTAGAAATGTAGCTCCAAATTTAATCGCTGCCGACAAAACTTTGGGAATCAGAATCGTGAAACAGCCTTTTTGCTTCAAATTAATGGAACGAATGAAAAAACCGTTGGTATCGACCTCAGCAAATATTTCGGGTCAACCAACTCCTAAAAGTTTCAAAGAAATTAGTCCCGAGATTATAAAAGGTGTTGACTATGTTGTAAATTTGCCGCTTGAAAAAATGACCGGAAAACCTTCTGCAATAATCAAACTAACGAGCGATTCTCAGGTTAAAATTATTCGGAAATAATTCTTACCGCTGATTCGCTGATTTTATTTTATATTAATGAAGATTAAATTACACAAATTTTAAAACCCAAAATATGTCTCAATATTTGTTTGAAGAAGAAACATATCAGATTATTGGTCTTTTATTTGAAGTGCACAAAAATCTTGGCAAAGGTTTCTCTGAAATTGTATATAAAGACGCTTTAGAATTAGAATTTAAAAATGCTACTATTCCATTTGAAAGAGAAAAGGAATATTCAGTAAATTATAAAGGCAACATTCTAAAACATAAATTCTACGCCGACTTTGTCGTATTTGACGAAATCATACTCGAAATAAAATCATGCGACTCATTTGTTGATAGTCATATTTCTCAATGTATCAATTATTTAAAAGTTTCCGACAAACAACTCGCCTTATTAGTGAATTTCAACAAGACTTCATTAGTTCATAAAAGAATTGTCAATTCTAAATAATTAATCTGTGGAATATTTACCACATAATAATCACAACTAAATCTGCGAATCTGCGGTAAAAAAATGAATTATAAATCAGCCTTAAACAATAAAATATTCCAGGTAATCTCCCAAGCCTCTCAAGAACTTAACGTTGACAGTTATGTGATTGGAGGATTTGTAAGAGACTTAATCCTGGGCAGAGATTTCAAAAAAGATATCGATGTGGTTGCCGTTGGCAGCGGAATCGAATTGGCATTGAAAGTTTCTGAACTGCTCCCCAACAAACCAAAAGTTCAGGTCTTCAAAACTTACGGAACTGCCATGTTGCGATTTGAAGATACCGAAATCGAGTTTGTAGGAGCCCGAAAAGAATCCTATCATTTTGAAAGCCGCAATCCTGTCGTGGAAAACGGAACGCTGGAAGACGACCAGAACCGTCGCGATTTTACCATCAACGCTCTGGCTTTGTCTTTGAATCCCTCAAATTTCGGAGAACTGTCGGATCCTTTCGGAGGATTGACCGATTTGGAAAGAAAAATCATCAAAACACCGCTCGATCCAGACATTACCTATTCTGACGATCCTTTGCGAATGATGCGAGCCATCCGATTTGCAAATCAACTTGGTTTTGAGATTGAAGAAAACTCATTGCATTCAATCAAAAAGAATGCGGAGCGCATCAAAATAATAACAGGTGAAAGAATTGTTGATGAACTCAATAAAATTCTTTCGACAGAAAAGCCTTCTGTTGGATTTTTACTGCTGTACAAAACCGGACTTTTAGACATCATCTTGCCGGAACTAACCGCCTTAAACAATGTAGAAGAGATTGAAGGACAAACTCATAAAAACAATTTTTACCATTCGCTTGAAGTAGTCGACAACATTTGTCCAAAAACAGATGATGTTTGGTTAAGATGGGCGGCTTTGTTGCATGACATTGGTAAAGCACCAACCAAACGTTTCAGTAAAAAAGTGGGATGGACTTTTCACGGACATGAATTTTTGGGAGGAAAAATGGTCAAGAAAATCTTCGAACGTCTTCATATGCCTCTAAACCATAAAATGAAATTTGTTCAGAAAATGGTAAGCATGAGTTCGCGTCCGATTGTTTTGTCGCAGGACATAGTTACTGACTCTGCTGTACGTCGTTTGGTTTTTGATGCCGGAGAAGATACCGAAAGTTTAATGACTTTGTGCGAGGCCGACATCACGACCAAAAACCCAAACAAATTCAGAAAATACCATCAAAACTTCGAAATTGTTCGCAGAAAAATTGTGGAAGTTGAAGAAAGAGATCATGTTCGCAATTTTCAACCGCCTATCTCCGGAGAAGAAATCATGGAATATTTCAATCTGAAACCTTCCCGTGAGATCGGTATTTTGAAAGAAGCTATCAAAGAAGCCATATTGGAAGGAGAAATTCCTAACGAATATGAACCGGCATTTGAATTTATGATTAAGAGAGCTGAGAAGTTGGGATTGAAAAAAGATTAAGTACAAATTGAACTCATTTTCACAGTTTAATATCTAATTTTGCATAAAAACATACTATTATGAATGCGACCGAGTTGAAATTAGAATTGATAAAAAAAATAATAGACAGTAACGATATTAATTTTTTGCTAAAAATCAATGCTCTGCTAAAAGTGAAAAACGATGTTGCATTAGAAGAAAATTCATCAGTTGTTAATGAACCTGCGTTAAAATATGAAACCATCAGAGTCTTTTCAGCAGAAGAACAACAAAAAATAAATATTGCCTTAAAGCAGGTTGAAAACGGTGAAGTTATTTCTGATGAGGAAGCACAAATTGAATTAGAAAAATGGTTCGAAGAGCAAGAAAAACAGTTTGGACAGTAGCTGCAAGGGAGTCAAGAATTTCTATCTTTTTGTACTGGAATAAAAGAAACAAATCGACTTCATACAGTCGAAAACTTAATCAGCTGTTTCAGGAAGCATTAAAACAAATCGAAACTTTCCCTAAAAGTTCGATAGAATTAGGTCATTCGGATGTCAGGCTCAAAGTCGCAAGCCATTTTGAAATAATATACCAGATTTCGGACACTCAAATCACGATTCTCGACATTTGGGACACAAGACAAAACCCTCAAAATTTTCCAATTAAATGAAAGCAACAAAGATTCTAAGAAACTCAGAATCTTAAACTTAGAAACTCTAAATAAAATGAAAAAAAACAAATCCGTTATTATCTGGTTACTTTCCGGCTGTGTAATGATTTTCCTTATGGTTGTCGTGGGAGGAATTACTCGTCTGACCAATTCGGGACTTTCAATGACCGATTGGCATTTGGTAACCGACACTTTCCCTCCTCTTTCTGAAGCAAAATGGGAAGAAGCTTTCGAGCGATACAAACAATTTCCTGAATACCAAAAAATCAATATTCACAATGATTTTTCTCTTTCCGATTATAAATACATTTATTTCTGGGAATGGTTCCACCGTTTTATAGGTCGTGCCATTGGAATGGTTTTCATCATTCCGTTTGTATATTTTTTAATTAAAAAACGATTAGATACTAGTACTATCAAAAAATGTTTGATTCTTTTAGCATTAGGAGGTTTACAAGGATTTTTTGGTTGGTTTATGGTAAAAAGCGGACTGATTGACAATCCTGACGTGAGCCATTTCAGGCTGTCATTACACCTTACCACCGCTTTTATCACTTTTGCCTATACCTTTTGGGTAGCCTTGGATTTAATTTATCCCGAAAGAAAAATTATAGACAAATCTCTTCGTAATATTGCCCGTTTTACTTTAGCTTTCTTATTACTCCAAATCATTTATGGCGGATTTGTTGCCGGATTGAATGCCGGTTTAATTCATAACCACTGGCCAATGATGAGCGACGGACAGTTCTTTCACGAAAGTATTTTACTCGAAAAAGATTCCTGGATTTTACGTTTAACCGAAGGAATGAGCGGAGTTCAGTTTGTTCATAGAACTGTTGCCTATATTGTTGTGGGACTAATTTTACTCTTATTTTTCAAAGGCAAAAAACACAGTCTTTCATCAGAACAAAAATCAGGTATCAATGCATTGGTAATTTTAGTATTCGTGCAATTTACTCTGGGTATTTTTACATTATTATACCACGTTCCACTTTGGTTAGGATTAACCCACCAAGTTGTTGCTTTCTTTTTGCTAAGTGCGATGACTTATACTTTACATAGATTATCTAAATAAGATAATCAAATATAGATTCATAAAAAATCCGTTCAACTTAATACTGAGCGGATTTTTTTATATTTCCAACTGAATAGGTAATTGAATATTGCTACTCTTTTTTATTTTTAAAATTTTAAAACATCAGCCATAACTAAAAATTAATGAAAATTTATTATTTTAATTGACTGAAAATCAATCAAAATAATAAAGGCTATGATCAAAAAATCGGTGCTTATAGAAAACAAGGCTAAAATTACCATTCAAAATAACCAATTAGTAATTGAGTCTGAAATCAGAAAAAGTCATATTCCTATAGAAGATATTGGCTTTCTTATTATAGATAATCCGGAAATCTATTTGAGTATTCCGGCAATGAACCAGTTAATTGAAAACAATACTGCTGTTATAATATGCGGCAAAAACCATTTGCCTAATGGTTTGTTTCTGAATCTTAACAGTCATCATATTCAACAGGAAATTTTCAGAAATCAAATTGAAGCCAGTGCTCCGTTAAAAAAGCAACTTTGGCAACAAACAATCGTTGAAAAAATTAAAAATCAGGGAATACTTCTCGAGCGCATTACCAAAAGTAAAAATCAATTTGATTTTCTGGCCTCTAAAGTTCTTAGTGGTGACTCTTCAAACATGGAAGGAGTAGCAGCAGGACAATTTTGGAAAATGTTCTTTGATATGCCTTTTAAAAGAGAACGTTTTGGAGATTATCCCAATAATTTCCTGAATTATGGTTATGCCATTCTGAGAGCTGCAACAGCAAGATCTTTATCAGGAAGCGGACTGTTGAATACGTTGGGAATTCATCATAAAAGTAAATACAATGCTTTTGCCCTGGCCGATGATATTATGGAACCTTTTCGTCCGTTGGTAGATGAAAAAGTGCACGAACTCATGAATCATTATGAAGAACAAGAATTGAATACGGCTATAAAATCTGATTTAATGCAGATCTTGACTCGTACCGTTTACTTCAAAGAAGAAAAAAGTCCGTTGATGGTGGGATTGCAAAAAACGGCTTCTTCTCTGCAACAATGTTATACCGGACAACGTAAGAAAATCAGTTATCCCCAATTATGGATTTAAATGCCTACCGTATCATGTGGTTATTCGTGTTTTTTGATTTGCCAACCGAAACCAAAAAAGACAGGAAAAATGCTTCTGGTTTTCGAAACAATCTTTTGAAAGATGGTTTCAATATGATGCAATATTCGGTTTATGTGCGACACTGTGCCAGTAGCGAAAGTGCCGATGTACACGAAAAACGTATATATAAATTATTACCTCCATTGGGGAAAGTCAGCGTTCTGAGAATTACCGACAAACAATTTGGAAATATTTCTAATTTTTGGGGTAAATCAGAAATTCCCAAAGAACCTCAACCCACTCAACTCGAGTTATTTTAATATGATTATCTGAATTATTACACTGTCCCGAAGCATCTGATCTGTGAAAAAACTTCTATTGCGGATTATGAGATAAACCTCAGAAATTCATTCATTTAGAAATGAAAAAATGCCTCAATCTTGCCTTATCACTGCAAAAAAGAAGCATTTTTCTTCACGACATTTTAAGATAATTTATTGATTATTAGAAGGTAACAAACCGACTAATATCGTGTTTTCTAATCTTTAATCAAACCACAACAACTATTTAAAACAGCTGAAAAATGCGCAAAATATCGTGTTTTCTAATCTTTAATCAAACCACAACATACATGATAGGGACGGTGCTATCGAATGGAATATCGTGTTTTCTAATCTTTAATCAAACCACAACTTATGGATTACTATATTAACATT
>CAZWAF010000061.1:0-14236 GCA_964631795.1 uncultured Flavobacterium sp.
AGCAGCAATTGCAGCAGCAGCCTGATCCTGAGTAGAGAAAATGTTACAAGACGACCAGGTAACTTCAGCACCAAGAGCGATCAAAGTTTCGATCAAAACCGCAGTTTGAATGGTCATGTGCAAACATCCTGCAATACGAGCACCTTTCAAAGGTTGCTCATCTTTATATTCAGCGCGAAGTGCCATCAAACCAGGCATTTCAGCTTCTGCCAATTCAATTTCTTTTCTTCCCCAAGCGGCAAGGTTAATATCTTTTACCTTGTAAGCTACAAATGGAATAGTCGTTGTACTCATCTATTTCGTATATTTGATTTCTAAAATGGTCGCAAAATTAATGAATTCCTTTTTGAAGTTGACCATTTTCATAAATATTTATCTTTTGTTTAAGATGTTGTTCTTTTGAAATTCAGATAAATAACAAAACAACCAAACTCAACCGTAAAGAGATGCCACTTTATAAAACAATAGAAGCCAATTCCTCAACCCGAATTCTAATCTGGAAGATTACTGAAAGTAAGGAAGAACTTTATAATAAAGTTCGTCTGAACGAAAGAAGTGAACGCCGGCTTACCGGAATGAAATCGGAAATGCATCAAAGAGCTTTTCTAAGTGTAAGAATGTTATTACTGGAAACCGGCCACGATGATTTCGATCTTTATTATGACGAATTTGGGAAACCTCATCTCAAAGGTGTTAATCATATTTCTATCACTCATTCTTATCAGTTTTCAGCTATCATTATTAGCGACCAAACCGTAGGAATCGACATGGAATTGCAGAGAGACAAAATAATAACCATTGCTCACAAATTTATAAACGATGCTGAATTAAAACGGATTAAAAACATTTCTAAAGAAGATTACATAAAAAAACTCACTATAAAATGGGGTGCCAAAGAAGCCATTTTTAAAATCAGAAATGAGGCCGGAATCAGTTTTAAAGATCACATCAGAGTCAGTACTTTCGAGTTAGTCGAAAAACAAACTTTGGCACATCTTCATTTTGGCGGATTAATTCGTGATTTCAGAATTCATTTTGAAGAAATCGAAAATTTCATTCTGGTTTATGCATTTAAGAAATAACACCTTATTAAATGCTTTGTATTTCAGATAAAATTGCAAACTTTGCGCCTTAGCGTCTTTGCGAGCAAAACCATGACAACTATTTATTCCGAAATTCTGAAATCAATCCCGATGTTTCGGGGCAGAAATCAAAAATTACTGGCTATTCTTCTCGATCCCGATAAAATTGAACTTAAAAATGTTTCCAATTTAATTTCAAAAATCAATCAATCTCCGGCAACACACATTTTTGTTGGCGGAAGTCTGGTTAATAATAACATTTTAGACGAATTGATTATTAAACTGAAACAAGAAACCAAATTACCGATTGTTCTTTTTCCCGGACATCCGTCACAAATTTCAGATAAGGCCGATGCTATTTTATTTCTTTCGTTAATTTCAGGTCGAAATCCCGATTATCTGATCGAATATCAGGTTCAGGCTGCTCCAATTTTAAAGAAAAGTACTCTCGAAATCATTCCAACCGGTTATATTTTAATAGAAAGCGGAGAAGAAACTGCCGTAGAAAAAGTGAGTAAAACCAAGCCTTTAGACAGAAACAATATTGATTTGGTTCTGGCAACTGCCCAGGCAGGAGAAATGATGGGCAACAAACTCATTTATCTCGAAGCCGGTAGTGGTGCTCAAGAGTCGGTTCCGTTTGAAATGATTCATGAAATTTCAAAAAACATCAATATTCCTTTAATTGTAGGCGGAGGCATCAGAAGTTGGGAAAAAATTCAGGCTGCCTATGATGCCGGTGCCGACTTAGTTGTAATTGGCACTGCTTTTGAAGACAACGATTCGTTTTTTGAAAACACTAATTTCAAGCCTAACTTAGCTGAACCAGCTATTCACTTATAAAAAACAATGACTGACTTTTTTTTAGCCCAATATAAAAATGCCGATTCCATTCAAATACTATTAGAATTCATCGTTTTTGCTTCGGGCATATTGAGCGTTTTATTTGCCAAAAAAGAAAATATTTGGGTCTATCCTACCGGACTTTTGGCAACCATAATCACTACTTACCTGCTATATCTTGCCGGTTATTTGGGAGACATGCTACTCAACGGTTATTTTGCTATTATGAGTATTTATGGTTGGTATATGTGGGGGAAAAGCAGAGAAAACAACCAACAGTTACCTATCAGCCGAACTTCTAAAAATGAAAAAATCATCGGAATAGCAATGTTCTTTCTGACATTGTTTGTTGTTTTCGGAGTTTATACCGCTTTTGACCAACCAATAAATCCAGACAATTACATAGATATACTTTCCTCAGGAATATTCTTTACCGGAATGTGGTATATGGCACGTAAGAAAATAGAAAACTGGACTCTCTGGATTATTGGAGATGCAATAGTTGTTCCGCTCTATCTTTACCGCGGACTGGGAATGCTCGCTTTGCAGTACATTATCTTCACTATTTTGGCGGTTTTTGCTTACATAGAATGGCATAAAACACTCAAAAATCAAACACTGATAAAAACGGCTCAAAATGAATATTGAAATAATTTTATCCGAATTGCAATTCAAAGCCGTCAGAAGCAGTGGTGCCGGTGGACAGAATGTAAATAAAGTTTCGTCGAAAATGGTTTTGAGTTTCAATTTAACTCAATCGAAAGCCTTATCGGAAGAAGAAAAAACTTTGATTGCAACCAATTTATCTTCTCGTTTGACAACTGAAAATATCCTGATTCTGAATTGCGATGAAGACAGAAGCCAACTGAAAAATAAAGAAATCATAATCAAACGATTTTTAGCAATAATCAAGAATGCTTTGATTAAACCGAAAGACCGAAAACCTACAAAAATTCCGAGATCTGCTATAAGAAAACGAATTAATGACAAAAAGAACTTATCGGAAGTCAAGAAAAACAGAAGAAAACCACATTTTTGACAATTTCAAATATTTTACATTGCTATTATTTGTTTTTGACATTGCTATTAAAATTGCCATTGAATTTTGTCATTTATAATTCTATCTTTGCTCCGTCTCAAAGGGGTGCTTAAATCTGAATTTATTTCAGATTCTGAAACAAGTTCAGAATAAAGCTGAGATCATACCCATAGAACCTGGAACAGGTAATGCTGTTTAGGGAAAAAATGACAAAAAACAGTCCCGAAATTTCGGGAGTACGCTGCGAAGTAGTCGTTTAGGAACAATCATCATTAATTTAAACAAAAGAATAATTCCCCCTTTTATTCGTAATCTTTTTTACGGATGAATACTATTATTACAGTCGCTAAGAAGCCATTAGACAAAAGACAAAAAGCATTAGCTAAGAAGCAAAAAACAAAGTTCAAAAGTTCATTATCAGGCACCTACTATTACCCATTGCCTATTGCCTATTGCTTCTTTCTCCTCTATTGCCTATTACCTGTCGCCTCTTTCTCTCAGGAAAAACCAAAAGACTCTACCCAGGTAAAACTCGATGAAGTACTTGTTTCGGGAGTGAGAATCAACAAAGAAACGCCTGTAACTTTCAGTAATTTAAGCAAACAGGAAATTGCCAAAAGAAATCTGGGTCAAGACATTCCGGTTCTTATGAACTATATGCCTTCGGTAGTAACAACTTCCGATGCCGGAAACGGATTTGGTTATACTTCATTCAAAGTGAGAGGTAGCGATGCCACCAGAACCAATGTAACCATCAACGGAATTCCTTATAATGATTCTGAAAGCAGCGGAACTTATTTTGTAAACATGCCCGATTTTGCTTCTTCTCTTCAAAGTATTCAATTGCAGAGAGGTGTCGGAACTTCAACCAACGGAGGTGGTGCTTTTGGAGCCAGCCTGAATATGCTTACCGATTCTTATTCTAAAGAAGCCAGCGGAGAAATTGCCGGTTCTTACGGAAGTTTTAATTCAAGAAAAAACACCGTTAAATTCAGTACCGGATTGATGAATGATCATTTTGAAATTGCAGGCCGTTTATCTGTATTGCATTCTGATGGTTATGTGGACAGAGCTTCATCCGACCTGAAATCGTATTTTTTACAGGGAACTTATGTAGGAAAAACTACTTTGATCAAAGCTTTGGCTTTTGGCGGACACGAAAAAACCTACCAAGCCTGGTATGGTGTTGACAAAGCTACTTTGGAAACAAATCCTACTTTCAACGCTGCCGGAATGTACACAGATGAATTTGGAAATACTCGTTTTTATGACAATCAAACCGATAATTATAGTCAAAATCACTATCAATTGCATTGGAACGAAAAATTCAGTCCCAAATGGCAATCAAATCTGGCGGTGCATTACACAAAAGGAAAAGGGTATTACGAAAGTTATCAAGATGAAGCCGATTTCGCTTCTTATGGTTTAACACCTGTTACCGGAGTAACTACAACCGATTTAATCAACAGAAAATGGCTCGATAACGATTTTTACGGAACTACTTTTTCATTGAACTACAAAGACACAAAAACCGATTTTATCTTTGGAGGTGCTGCCAATAAATATGAAGGCGACCATTTTGGCAATATAATTTGGGCGAGATATGCTTCTACAAGTCAACCGGAAGATAAATACTATGAGAATTTTGGAAACAAATTGGATCTAAACTCTTATGCCAAAGTAAATTATAAATTAGGAAATCACTGGAGTTTATTTGGAGATCTTCAGTTTCGTCATGTGAATTATCAGGCAAGTGGAGTTACGGATGGAACCATCAACAAAAACTACAACTTTGTAAACCCAAAAGCTGGTTTGACTTATTTGATGAATGAAAACAACGATTTTTATTTTTCATATGCAGTAGCCAATCGTGAACCTAGTAGAATTGATTTTGAAAACGGAAATCCAACACATGAAAAACTAAACGATTATGAATTGGGTTGGAGAATGAGTACTTCAAGAGTAACTCTTAACACCAATTTCTATTTTATGGATTACTCCAACCAATTGGTAAAAACAGGAGAATTGGATGATGTAGGTTATGAAATTCACGCCAACGTGCCGCAAAGTTACCGCGCCGGTTTTGAAATCGATGCCACTTTAATGTTGAGCAAAAAAATCAGTTTCAGTCCGAATATGACTTTGAGTTCAAACAAAATCAAAAATTATACGGTTGACACCGGAAGCGGACTAGTTAATTATGGAACTACTTCTATTGCATTCTCTCCTGAAATTATTACAGGTGCTGCGCTTTCATACAAACCTGTTTCTGATTTGCAATTATCATTATTGCACAAATATGTATCCGACCAATTTGCAGGAAATTTTGATTCGGAAGAAACCAAATTGGAAGCTTATTCTTTAATGGATTTTAATGCCGTTTATGAACTAAAAACTAAGAAGATTTTCAAATCGATTGTTTTCACCGGATTGATAAACAATCTTTTGGACAAAAAATATGTTTCTAATGCTTATTTATATGGAGATAACTACATGAGTTATTTCCCTCAGGCGGGAATCAACTTTATGGCTGGAATGACATTGAAGTTTTAAATTTCAGTTTACTAAAAAACAAAGCCCGCAATGGCTATTTTGCAGGCTTTTGTTATTTACCTCAGTTCGATTTATAAGTTATTCTATCAGTGACTTTTACAATTTTCAACACATAGATACATAGAATTTTTTACGTTTTAAAAGGATTTGATAGGTGTTTCACTTTTCACATAGTTTGGCTATGTGAGAAATAATATTATTTCCTAGTCAATTCTTTGATTATAGTTTATTCCTATGTACCTATGTGTTTAATTTTAAAATTGATTTACAGGCAGTTATTAATCGAACTCAGGTTATGTATAAAATTTAAAGCTTAATTCTTATACATTTTCGCTACTCCACCTTCATCATTTTTTATAAAATACAATCCTTGACTTAATTTTGAAATATCAAGCTTTTCGACTTGCTCTGCATAAATAATAGTTTTTCCGAGTGAATCATAAACAAATACATTCATCATTTTTCCGAAATTAATAAAATCACCATTTACCGGATTCGGATAAAAATGGAATGTGATAAGATTATCATTTTTTTGTAATGATAATGCCATAGCATTTGCAGTAATTGTTACCATATCATAGCGCACAGTTCCTAATGTGCTGTAATTGGAAGTTGATGTTACCGCTAAATAATTCGAAACCGAAGAATCAAAAGCACTTACAATTCTGATTCCTACATTGGGATTATTGTCCAAGCCGGAAATTGAACTCAAATCAACAGTCCTTGTATTATACCAGACATTTCCGGTATCGGTATTGGGAGTAATGGTAAAAGTCTGAGCATCCAGCCAAACCGGAGAACTTGCAGTATTGTCTAAAGTATATTGAACCACATAGGTAGTATTTGCGGTACTGCTCAATCTTTGATCAAAACTCAAAACCAGACCTTCATGTCCTGTAGTATTGATATTAAACTGAACTCCTCTCATTTTGTTTTCTACTCCTGATGGCGCATACGCTTTGGTATTCCAACCAAAATTTTCTGAGGCAACCGCCCATGAATCAGTACTTCCTCCTTCGGTTGTTCCCGACGAAAAAGTGGCTGTAGTTCCACCAATAAGCATGGCTGTTCCGTTTCCTTCTGCAACTGTAGGGCTTGAAGTTCCTCCCGGAACAGTTGTAGAACTTGAACCATTAAAATTCCATTTTGCAATGGTCATTTGTGCAAAAATTGCTTCAACTGAAAAAAACAAAAAGATGAAGCTCAATTTAAAAACGTAATTTGATTTCATATTTAAGCAGATTAAAAGTTAATTAAACAAAATAAATTGCTGTTTACCAGCGATTTATCACCTACTTAAATTTAAAAATAAAATATTAATTATGATAATCTCATGTTAATTTTTCACAAATCAACAATTTATAAAAACCATCTTTCATTTGAATTTAATTTTTAATATCAAAACACTATTTTCTCTTCAAAATCTTCATAAATTCTTCCCGTTTAATCTCTCTACATCCCAAACTTGCTAAATGTTCGTTATAAACCTGACAATCGAGCAAACTGTAATTATTCATTTTCAAATATTCGACCAAAGCGATAAAAGCTACTTTTGAAGCATTACTTACCTTAGAAAACATACTTTCCCCACAAAAAACATGTCCCAAATCAACTCCGTATAAACCGCCAACTAATTGATCTTCCTGCCAAACTTCTACCGATTTTGCAAATCCTAATTCATTTAACCAGCAATAAGATTCTGCCATTTCTTCGCTAATCCAGGTTCCTTGTTGATTATATCTTTTTACCGTTTGGCAATTTCTGATTACGCTCTCAAATTCCTGATTGAATGTTACCTTAAAAATATTTCTGTTAAGGATATTTCTCATACTTTTTGAAACAACCAATTCATCAAAAAACAAAACCATTCTACGATCAGGAGCCCACCACAAAATAGGTTCGTCTTCGTTGAACCAGGGAAAAATGCCGCTATTATAGGCCAACATTAATCTTTCGGGAGACAAATCGCCTCCAATTGCCAGAATCCCCTCAAAATTACTTTCTGAAACCGGAGGAAAATAAAGTTCTTTTTCTAACAAAAACATTCAAATATTATTTTATTATTAATGATTCCAACTAAATTTGGCATTTCAAATTTCTTTATAAAACAATCAATTACATTGAAAACAAAACTTACGTTTCTTCTCATTTTAACAACTTTATTTGCAGGAAACGCTCAAACTATCGACTCTGTTTCAACTCCTAAAAAACAAGATAAACTGTCTTATAAACAATTTATTGCTCCCGCAGCTTTGATTGCAAGCGGAACACTTTTGCTGAATTCAGAATTAAATCTTAAAATTCAGGAAAATGCCAACGAATTCTTTGGAGAAGATTTCCATACTTCGGCAGACAATTATATCCCGTTTGTTCCTTTGGTTCAAATGTACGGAGGAAAATATTTAGGCTTTAAACCCAAAAATGATTTTTTTCATCAAACGGCCAATTTCGCGATTGCAACCGGAATAATGGGGACAGTAGTACAGACTTTGAAATATACTGTAAAAGAAGAAAGGCCTGACGGATCGAATAATTTAAGTTTTCCTTCCGCACATACCGCAACTGCCTTTACCAATGCTTCACTCTTATTTTATGAATTCAAAGATTCTAATTTATGGTATGCCGGTAGCGGATTTTTATTTGCCTCGGCAACCGGAATTCTTAGAATAGCCAATAACAAACATTATACTTCTGATGTTTTGGCCGGAGCCGGAATTGGTTTGGCTTCTGGGCTTATTGTTTCTTATTGGAATCCTTTAAAAAACTACAGTTTCAAAGGCAAGAACAAGAAAACTACTTCTTTTCTGTATCCTACTTTGGGAAAACAAATGGGATTGGGAATGTTGATTCAATTGCATTAAACCCAAATCGGCATTAGGATTATTTTGATTCAGGGCAAACGTATGAATTTTGTTTTATCGCCACGAATGCACGAATTATATTTATGTGATGAAAATGAATTATAATTTTCACTAAAAATCCGCCTTTGGCGGATTAGAATTCGTGCTATCTCAATAATAAAGATAAAAAAACATCACTAAATATGATAAATTCGTGAATTCGTGGCAAACTTAACTCATGCGTTTCCTTGATTTTGTTTCGAAAACTTCTCTTTATGAATTCCTGCCTGATTAACCTCTGATATATTTGAGTTAACCCAAAAAAAAGAGCCTCAATTGAGGCTCTTGATATTTTATTAAAATGGCAAATCATCTTCCATTTGTTCTTCCTTGTACTCTGTAGCCGGTGGAAAAGCCTGAGCCGGAGTAACCGGTGCTGCCGAATACCCTCCCGCAGCCGGAGCTTCTGTAGCCATTCTTTCAATTCTCCAACCTTGAATACTATTGAAATATTTAGTTTCTCCCTGAGGATTTACCCATTCTCTACCTCTTAAATTGATAGAAACTTTTACTTGTTCTCCCGGATTGTAATTGTTCAATAAATCACATTTATCCTGAGTGAATTCTATCATGATGTGCTGAGGATATTGTTCCTCAGTAGTAATAACCACTTCTCTTTTCTTGAACGAAGCACTCACTTGCTGAACTCCGTTTATAACTTTAATTCTTCCTACAACTTCCATTTTACTGCTCTTATTTATTATTTCTGTTAAACTCTTTCTGCTAATAATACTTTCCATGCCGAAAGCACGTCTTCTACCATTAAATATTCTTTTGCCTTTTGATGAACTTTTACTTCATCGGCCGAACTAAGAACTCCTTTTACGGCAAAATTATTTTTTACAAATATATCAATTTCTTCGTCAGTTGGCAATGCTTCAATATTACCCAACATTCCCAGATCATTTCCGTCAAAAACAGGACTTTCTTTTACAAATGCCGGAATTTCATCAACACCAATTCCTAAAGTAGTCAACGGTTTTGGAACTTCAAACAAACCTTGATTGGCTCTCGAATACCAGTTTCCTCCCATTCTTGAAACCAAATCAATTTTATTTTGATCTATTGAACCGTTTTCGTCTAAAACCGCTTCATCTATATGAATTTTCAAAACTTCGCAAATTACCAGATTCCCGGCTCCACCTTCATTTCCCAGGCTGATAACTTCATTTACCTTGCATTCAAACTGAACCGGAGATTCCTGAACTCTGAAAGGTTTTACAATATCCGAAGCTACCTGAGTGAAACCTGCTTTCAAAAACTCATTAATTCCGTCACCATATTCAGTACTCGACAAAGAAGTTTGATGTACCATGTTATAATTCACAACATTAATCACTACTTCTTTTGTGCTTTCTACATTAATTAATGTGTGTTTTACCGTATTATTTCTCACACGTCTTGCCGGAGAAAAAATTAAAATCGGAGGATTAGAACTGAATACATTGAAAAAACTGAAAGGAGAAAGATTCGGATTTCCGTTTTCATCAACAGTACTTGCCAATGCAATGGGTCTCGGGCCAACAGAACTCTGCAAATAAGCCTGCAATTTCAAAGGAGCTATATCTTTAGTTTCTAAACTTATCATTTTTATTGGATTTTGAACAAAAATATAAAATAGAGAAATATCAACGGTTATTTATTTTAAAAGTTTCAAAAATTGAAAATAGCTTTTCACTAATCACTATTTATTCCAATTCATTATATTTATGGCTCAAAATCTACCTATGCAGTTTTCAGAAAAACGAAACACTTACCGCTGGATTATCATCATTGCCTCTTTTATTATTGTAGCGGCAATTTTATGGAATACTTATACTTTTTTCCAAATATTCAAAAACGAAGAACGCATCAAAATGGAAATTTGGGCACAAGCCCAAAAAACACTCATCAATGCAGGCGAAAATACCGAACTGGAACTCCCTTTCAAAATCATTAGCAACAACTCATCAATCCCTATCATTTTGACCGATCAGGACAACCAAATTTTGAGTATGTCTAATGTTGATCCGGAAATTCAAAAAGACAAAGAAAAATCTACTGCCTTTCTTTTAACTATCAAAAAGGAAAATGAACCAATTGTAATAGAATATGTACCCGACAGATTTCAGTATTTATATTACGGAAACTCTTCCCTGATTAATAAACTGAAATTTTATCCAATTGCACTTTTACTTATTTTGGTGCTTTTTGGTGCTGTTGTGTACAATTTTTACAGAAGCACCAAGATGGCTACCCAAAATAAACTTTGGGCAGGAATGGCTAAGGAAACCGCTCATCAAATAGGAACTCCTCTTTCGTCATTAATAGGTTGGATTGAAATTATGAGAACCGAAAACATAGACCAATCAATTGTAGTAGAAATTGAAAATGATGTCAACCGATTGCAAACCATAACCGACCGGTTTTCTAAAATAGGATCGAAACCGGTTTTGACAAAACTCGATATAATTCATGAAACCCGGGAATCTTATAATTATCTCAAATCCCGCTATTCAAAACAAGTAGAGTTTTTCTTCATTGCTCCCGAAGAACCTATAATGATTGCCATAAACCCAACTTTACACAGTTGGACAATTGAAAATCTGATAAAAAATGCCATTGATGCCATGCGTGGCAAAGGAACATTATCGGTAAATATAGAAATGGCGGGGAAATTTGTACATATCAGAGTTTCCGACACAGGAAAAGGAATTTCAAAAACACAATTCTCTAAAATATTTGAACCTGGTTTTACCACCAAACAACGCGGTTGGGGACTTGGACTTTCACTCACAAAAAGAATTGTGGAAGAATATCACAACGGAAGAATTAAAGTGTTAAATTCTGAAATAAACAAAGGTACTACTATCCAGATTAGCTTTAAGATAGAATAAAAAAACACCGCTCATTTCCGGAAAGTCCAAAAATGAGCGATGTCAAAAAAAAAAAAATGCTATAAATTTTGCTGAATGGCTGTAGCCAAAGCTTCAAATTCAGCCGGTGTCATTGTTACTTTATTTACAAAACGGATTTCTCCCATTTCATTAAGCGGAATCAAATGTACATGTGCATGAGGAACTTCCAAACCAATAACAGACATTCCGATTCTTTTACAGGGAACTGTTTTTTCTAAAGCAATGGCAACTTTCTTAGAAAAAGCCATTAAACCCAAATACAACTGATCTTCTATATCAAAAATCTTGTCGATTTCCTTTTTAGGAATACATAAAGTATGTCCTTTTGCATTTGGATTTACATCCAAAAAAGCCAAAAAGTTTTCGTCTTCGGCAATTTTGTAACACGGAATTTCTCCGTTTACTATTTTGGTAAAAATGCTTGCCATAACTTAGTCTCTTGAAATTTCTAAAATCTCAAATTTAAGAATTCCATTCGGAACTTTGATTTCGGCTATATCACCAACCGATTTACCCAATAAACCTTTCCCGATAGGAGAAGTCACAGAGATTTTCCCGGTTTTCAAATCAGCTTCACTTTCGGCAACAAGAGTGTATTTCATTTCCATTCCGTTTGCCTGATTTTTGATTTTCACATTAGATAAAACTAATACTTTAGAAAGATCCAACTGACTTTCGTCAATCAACCTTGCATTTGCATATAATTCTTCCATTTTAGAAATTCTCATTTCCAAAAGACCCTGAGCCTCTTTGGCTGCGTCATATTCTGCATTCTCAGACAAGTCACCTTTATCTCTCGCTTCGGCAATGGCCTGAGAAGCTTTTGGTCTTTCTATCGATTTAAGTTGTTCTAATTCGTCTTTGAGTTTTTTTAATCCTTCTGCTGTGTAATAAGATACTGCACTCATATTTTCGTCATTTATATAAATAGAAAAAATCCCATCTCGACGGGATTTCTTAACGCAAATATAATTAATTTATTTTTGAGTCTATAATTATTTGTTAACCATCTATGAGACAAAATTAAATAAATTAAATTTGTTCAACCAAACATAGCTTTAAATGAAAAAAATAATCTTCCTTGTCTTTATTGCATTGACATTCGCAAATTGTACCAAAGAAACCGTTCGCTACAAAAATCCGAATATTCCTAATTATTCATTTTCTACTACTATCAACATAAATCTTCCATCTTACAGCGGACTGAATTCGCCTGTAAATCCCATCTATATTTCGCAAGATGGTGTGGGCGTAAACGGAATAATTGTAATGAAAGTTTCTGATACTGATTTCAGAGCTTGGGAAGCCAATTGCCCGAATCACCCAATTTCTTCCTGTGCCCGCATGAAAATAAATGGAATAAATGCCAAATGCAGTTGCGATGATGCCGAATTCAGCATTTTTACAGGAGTTGGTCCGGGACAATACCCCATGAAACCTTATGCGGTTGAAGTTTTAGGAAATAATACGATTCGAATTTATAATTAAGAATCTAAAAAAATGATCAATAGAAAAGTCCAACATTTGCTGTTGGACTTTTTTTGTGTAAATCGAATAAAATAATCGATTTTTGATATTTAATTATTGTTTTACGATTATTTTATTATATTTGACTTTCTAATTTCAGTCATAAAATGAAAAATTCAAATTTATATTCCCTAAAAAATTTAACCGAAGTCTTTTTGTTTGTAGGCATAATACTTTATATCATCACACTTGTAGCTCCTTATTTATTCACTGCCAAACCTAACGAAACTTATAAACTGTGGCTGGATATTTCCCCAAACACAATCTTCATAAATTCTATTTGGGACAAAATTCTGCTTTTCTTCAGCATATTGAATTATTCAATTCTTCTATACGCCTTATATGAATTCAGAACCTTATTAATTCTCTTCCAAAACGACTTCATATTTAAAAAGGAAACTCATAAACAACTTAAACTTATTGGTAAACTCGTAAAATGGAGCGCGTTGATATTCTTTATCATTGAAATCATATTGATGGTCATTCATTGGAAACGGCATACAGCAATGTGTAATTTATATGCCGCAATTTTTTGTATCGGGTATTTCTTCGATGTTTTGGCAGAAGTATTCAAACGCGGCAGAAAACTGCAAGAAGAAAACGAATTAACCATATAGATATGCCGATAATCATCAACTTGGACGTAATGCTTGCAAAGAGAAAGATGCGCTCTAACGAATTAGCAGAGAAAATAGGGATTACAACAGCGAATTTATCTATTTTAAAGACCGGTAAGGCTAAAGCGATAAGATTATCTACATTAGAAGCTATTTGCGAGATTTTAGACTGCCAGCCAGCCGATATAATAGAATATATAAAAGAGTAAAATATAGAATAATGAAAAAAGCCCTAAAAACAAAAAAGCCTGACAAACTAAATTGTCAGGCTTTACTTATTTTAAACAAAGATTATTTAGTCAACTAAAACAATTACTTTGTTATCTTTCATTTCAATTGTCCCGGATTTTATTGCAAGAGTATAAAGTTTGTCGCTTACTTTCGTAAATTTATCAACATTTTCTTTTGCAATTTTAAAACTAGGCGCTTCTATTTTCACTTTTCCGGCTTCCAAAGTCGAAACTATGGGAGCGTGATTATTCAAAATCTGGAAACTTCCAAGAACTCCCGGCAATATTACCGAAGTGATCTCTCCTGAAAATAATTTTGCTTCCGGCGATACTATTTCTAAAATCATAATTTTTTTATTTTGGATTCAGGATTTTGGATTTTGGAATTACAGAATAAAAATCCTAATTCCCAATTCCTAATTTATTATGCTTCAGCTAACATTTTCTCTCCAACCTCGATAGCTTCTTCGATAGTTCCTCTCAAGTTGAATGCAGCTTCTGGCAAGTGATCTAATTCTCCATCAATAATCATGTTGAATCCTTTGATA
>CAZWAF010000062.1:0-3921 GCA_964631795.1 uncultured Flavobacterium sp.
ATGTATATGCAGGATGCAGACGATGAGGAACCCGAACTTGAGCCTGTTCGTATGCTCACAACTGCATTTGAAAACAACGGACATTACTATGAATTGAGCATTATCAATTCAATGGTTGAGGAAGACGATTTGGTAGAAGAATTACTTTATGATGCACTTTGGCTTTATTTTATACTGATTGTAAGCATTATTATCATAAACAATTTTGTGCTGCAACGACTTTGGCAACCTTTTTACTCTTTTCTTAATCAACTTAAAAATTATCGAATTGGTAAAAATTTTCCCCAGGTAAAAACCGAAACAAAAGAATTTACCGATTTACAAAAAGCCGTACATATTTTGTTGCAACACAATATTGAAACTTATGAACAGCAAAAACAATTTATTGGAAATGCTTCGCACGAATTGCAAACACCTTTGGCAATAGCAACTAATAAATTGGAATTATTGATTGAAAAAGGAAATCTCGAAAACGAACAAGCCGAAAGTATTGCTGAAATAATGAGCATTGTGGAACGTTTGGTTCGATTGAACAAATCATTACTTCTTTTAACGAAAATAGAAAACAAGCAGTTTTTAGATAATCAAACAGTTTTGTTCAACGAAGTTGTTCGTCAAAATATAAATGATTTGGAAGAAATGGCAGAATTCAAAAACATAAAAATTACTGTTTCCGAAACTGCCGAATTAACAACACAAATAGATGTTTCACTTGCCAATGTTATTATTTCAAATTTGCTTAGAAATGCAATTTTTCACAATATTTCTGATGGAATTGTGAACATAGAAATTTCTGAAAAAGCAATTAAAATAAACAACACAGGAAGTAACATTTCGTTAAACAAACAAAAAATATTTTCGCGTTTTTACAAATCCGATAATAATCAAAATAGCATAGGCCTTGGTTTGGCAATTGTAAAAGCCATTTGCGATTTGTATGATTTTTCTGTTTCGTATCGTTTTGAAAATAATCTTCATTCTTTTGAATTGCGTTTCAAATAATTTTTTCGTCTTTGAAATGTTTTTACTTTATGCTTTTGTATTGCAGCGCGAATGTGATAAAAATACATTTTTCATTTTTCAGAATTATCTGTAAAGAACAGAACATTCCCATTTGTTTCCAGAATTGCAGATTTACTTTGTACCATAATTTAAAAATTTAAAGAAAATGAAAAGAATATTTTTAATTGGTGTATTTGCTTGTTTCGTAAACACTGTTTCGGCACAAGATATTCCGCAAAGCCAGGTTCCGTCATTGGTTGTAAATAATTTCCAACAGTCATTCCCAAAAGCCTTTGATGTTGAATGGGAATTGAAAGGCAATTTGTATAAAGCAGAATTTGAAACCGGTTTGCTTGGAACAGACCATGATGTCTGGTATGACAAAACAGGGAAATTGGTAAGACACAGACAGGAAATTTCCAAAAGCGATTTGCCTCAAAAAGTATTGGCAAAAATCAGCAGTAATTTTAAGAATTATCGTGTAGAAGATGTTAAAAAAATCTCAGAAGGAAATAAGATAACTTATACACTTGAACTGAAATCTTTTTCCGAAGAATGGAAAGTAGCATTTGATAGTGAAGGAACTGTTTTAAGTAAAGTTGCCGACTAAATTGAGAAAACAGTTTTTAATCCTGTTTATTTTTGCTCTTTTTGTGAGTAATTCTTTTTCGCAAATCAGTTCGCCCGGATTGGGAAAAGCCAATACGGCGAGTTGGTTTGCCTTTGGCATACGTCAGGAATTAGACACGATTCAGGGCAAAGGCTGGCAATCTATGTCGTATATAGGGTTGGGACGAAAAAGCAATCCCGATAATTACGATCCGTTTTTCAAACAAGCAATTTTTGCTGTCAATCAGGAGTTTTATCACCAGTTTCACAGCGATTGGCAATATTCGTTTGCATTGAGTTATCGCAGACAAGATGAGTATTTAGATAATCCGCCTTATGAACACGACACTCCAAAGTTGAAACAAGAATTTCGGCTTTACAGCAGGTTTTCTTACATCTTTAAAACTTCGAATATAAAATTGATTCCAACATTCAGACAAGAATTCAGAAAGTTTTATGCGCCCGACTTTCAAAATGTATCGGAAGATTTTCAGCTTCGTTCAAGGTTTCGGTTACAATTGGCAGTAAATCTGGATGCAAGAAAAACACACAAACTTATTGCAAGTTCCGAACAACTGTTTTCCATAAGTAAAGAGACAGATTCAAACACATGGACCGATTTTAGTTACCGAGAAAGCAGGTTTTCATTGTATTATTCTTTGTCGCCAAAAACAATACCTTTTGTTTTTAGCCTTGGTTATATGAACAATTTGGTTGGTGTTAAAGATTCTTATAATGTTCATTATTTAGCGTTCGACATTGTAATTGAAAATCCGTTTAAACTGGAACAACGCAGGAAAGAGAGTATAAGAGAGAATTTTGAATGAATTTCACTACACGCATTAGATATTTAAAACACGAATTGCACTAATTTTCACTATCTATTGGTGTGAATTAGTGCAATTCGTGTTTTAATTTTTTCTCTTTTATCTTAAAAAGAGATTATTTTTTCTCTTCGGTTACATTTAAGAAAACATTATTGTCTTTTTTCACATCAGCCATTAACTCGCTAGGATCGATAATGATTCTCTTAATAGTATTTTTAGACTTTTGAATTTCGAAAGTATAAGATTGAAATCCCCAAGCCCAGTCGTTCAAAACAGTTCTTTTTATTGATGGAGTCGGGTTTTCTTTTACAAAATTCATCATTCGCAACGGAATGTAGAAACTCTCTTTAGTTCCGTCTGTATATTCTACCAAAATATCCATTGGCATTGGCATTCTGCCAATTCTTTCCAAAGTAATATTGGTGTTTTTTCCGTTTTCTTCTACGTTTTTAATGGCGTAATCAATCGTATTGGTAGTTTGTGTCCAATCGGTCAAATACCAGTCCAATTCCGCTCCCGAAATGCGTTCTGCGGTGCGCTTGATATCGTTTGGCGTAGGATGTTTGAATTGAAAGTCGCTGTAATATCTTTTCAATGTTTTGTCCAGATTTTCCTGGCCAATCAAATAGCTCAATTGCGAAAGGAAAATACTTCCTTTTATGTAAGACGCTATCGAATAAACCCTGTTTTCGTCATAACGGTCGCTGTGGGTAGATTGTGGTTGTTCTTTTCCGGAAGCAACCAATCTGTAATAATTATTGTAATTTCCTTTGAAAGGGTTTTCGGCTTTAGTGGCAGCAATTTCATTCATTGCCAAATCTTCAATATAGGTTGTAAAACCTTCGTCCATCCAAGGATGTTTCGATTCATTGGAAGCCAAAACATGCTGAAACCAGGAGTGTCCCAGTTCGTGAGCTCCGGTACCTATAATTCCGTCAAGTTCACCGTTTCCAAGCATCAGCGTACACATGGCATATTCCATTCCGCCGTCGCCACCCTGAATAAATGAGTATTGTTTGTAAGGATAATTTCCCACTTTGTGATTGTAAAAATCCATTACTTTTACCATGTAAGGTGCCAGTTTCTTCCAGTTTTCAACCGTTTTTGGATTGTTTTTGTAAAAGAAATGCAAATCGACATCATTAGGACCTTTTACCACATCGTGTAGGTAGTCTTTGTCGGCTCCCCAGGCAAAATCGTGTACCATCGGAGCAACAAAATGCCAGGTAAGCGTTTTGGTTTTTTTCGGATAAACGATTTCTGTTCCAGCATCCTGATAACCGTGACCTATTTCATTTTTATTTTGAAGATAACCGGTTCCGCCAATAGTGTATTCTTTGTCGATGGTAATTTTTACGTCAAAATTTCCCCAAACACCGTGAAATTCTCTGGCAATGTAAGGATCGGCATGCCAACCTTCAAAATCAAATTCGGCAATTTTAGGATACCATTGCGTCATGGAAAGCGCTACTCCTTCAGAATT
>CAZWAF010000062.1:3931-8820 GCA_964631795.1 uncultured Flavobacterium sp.
TCCCGAACGACGAATTTGTACCGGAACCTGTCCCTCAAAATCAAGGGTAAAAGTAGTTTGGCTTTTTGGCAAAATAGGTTTTGGCAAAATAACTTCAAGAATGGTTCCTATGGTTTTTGTTGTAGAAGAAATGCCGTCTTGTTTGAAATTAGTGATTTTCAAATAGCCAATTTCGTCCGGTTTCAGGTTTTTGATTCGGCTTACTTTTACTTCTTTTCCGTCAACAGTAGTTTTGGTTACCATTCTATGGTCGGGGTCTTTTATGCATTGAAGACGGCCGTCCATTTCGCTTCCCGGCTGAAAAGCGTTGTTGAACAGATGATAATAGACTTTTTTGAGTGTGTCGTTTGAATTATTGGTGTAAACCAATTCTTGTTTGCCGTTGTATTGGTAGTTTTTTACATTCATGCTGACATCCATTTTATAATCAGCTTTTTGTTGCCAATAATCGCGGTTTTGGGCTGAAAGAGGTACGAAAGCTAACGAAAACAAAGAAATCAATAAGGTGTTTTTCATTTAGTCAGGATTTAAATAGATTGAATTGTATGATTTTTTTGAGTTTAAAAAGTCTTGCCGAAAGTAGTAAATTTTTTAAAAACCGTTTTAAGAGGATAAATGTAATGCAAAAACCACAACTTTTCAGGGTTGTGGTTTTGTTATAGAATCTTTATACTGTCGCGAGTTTTTAGCTCGTGACTATATTGAATTCTGCATTTACGCTCGTGGGAGCGAGGGGGTTTTTAATAATCAGGCCACAAAATAAGGCGATAAAAGATCTTCAAAATTGTATAATCCGGTTTGTTTGTCTTTTAGATTTTCGGCAACAAATACAACACCGTTTCCAAAGGCTTCTCTCGAAATTGATTCATGAATTAATCTAACGGTTTGATAAGGAAATCCAAAAATAACTTCGTGTTTTCCGACAATTCCTCCTGCTCTGACCGAATTAATATTTTCTTTCTCAACGTCTAATGCTTCGGCAATTTTAATTGCGGTTCCCGAAGTTCCTTGTTTCATTTTAAAATGTTCTTCGTTTACTTCAATATCAACCCAGGGTGCAATTTTCTTTAAAAATTTGGCAGCAAAAAGAAGATAATTTACTCCAAGTGTAATATTTGGCGACCAAAAAACCGTTGTTCTGTAAGATAATTCCTTTAATAACTGAAGCTCTTTTTCTTTGTAATGTGAAATTGCCGAAATAATTTTGATCTTTCTATCCGCTGCGAGTTCTCCATAAGTATAAATTCCTTCGCTGGAAGAAAAATCAATTATTATATCGACAGGATGTTTGTCTAACAATTCTTCCATTGTGGTTTTGGAACTGGAATAGGTTAATCCGGGTTCATCTGATTGGATTCCGAAAAACTCCGGAACCGATCTGTGTTCTAAAACAGTGCTTTGTCTTAAAACCCATTCTAAACAGAAGTTTTTATTTTCCAGAAGTATTGAAGCTACTGATTTTCCGGTTTTTCCGAATCCGATTAGTCCTATTTTCATAATTTATTTTTTATTGAGCGAATAGCTCGTTAACAGAAATTGACATTTTTTGAAGTCCTTGTCAGGTAAAAAATCTAATTATTATCTAAGCCGATAATTGTCCTTTTTTGCTAAAATAGAAATAATATCACAATACCGCCAATAAAAAGCGATATTTATAACAATTGAAGTAGGGAGGATTTAAATTTTGTAGAACACGAATTTCATTGAAATTATCTGAATTTTAAGATTGTATGATTGAAAATTTGTGTTAATTTTTAATCATTGATATAATTTCAGGGTAGTCTATTGTTTTATAAAAAATTTCCGGGAATTGGGACTTAACTTTTTAAATTGGATGCTTTTTTCATTCATAAAATCCATAACTGTAAAAATATTCAGATCTTCTGAAATGATTTTAGATTTTGGATCTATAGCGCAGAATGCTATAAAATGTGAAATTTCAGTTGGTTCTAATTTCAATTTCCTGACAAAATAATCATCTTTGAAATTGGCAACCACATATTCTTTGAACATTGTTTCTTTTTCTTTCTTTGTTTCTTTTTCGAGTTTGAATATTTTTTTAACCACTTTAACAGTGCCAACAATCGCACCAATACCCAATCCTAATAAATCTGCTCCATAGGGCATACTTCCACCATAGACACCAATAACTTTAGGACGTTCATACTCTCTCAAAAATTTCTGTTCATCAATATCGGTTTCAGTGATTTTAAATTCATTGGATTGATTTTGTTGAATAACAACTTCATTAAGCTCAATTGATTTTATAATTAATTCTATTGTAAAATTTTCAGAATCAATGTCTTTTTGGCTTAGAATAATTTTCTTGTCGTAATGGTTTTTATGGTAAAGTAAGAGAATGTCATTAGATTTAGCCTCGATATAAAATATACCTTTTTCATTGGTAAGGGTGCTTTTTTGAGTTGTATAGTTAATTACATCAACTCCCTGAACAGAAAAATCTTTATTTACAACTTTCCCCATTATTAACTTTTCAGTTTGTGAAAAACCGGATTGAAAGACAAATAATGTCAATATAATAAAGCCAATTTTTTTCATGGTATGAGTTAAGTGTTTTTCTAATATATCTAAAGATTTTTTATTTTAAATTATATTAATCTTGTCTTTTACACGGTGGTCGGGTTGGCATTTTTTTCAGAATAATCTTCTAAATCATTCTCTAAACTTACATAATTTCTTGCAGAACTGTTTAAGCAAAGAATCTATTTTGTCTTTTACAGGATTTTTGTTTTAAAAATCAAGAAAACTGAAACATTGCAGTTTTCTATTTCTTAACCCAGCTTTGTCGATTTTGTTTACAGGCACTTTTTTATTAATATTTTATTTGCTTTGAAATGTTTATCAGGAATTCACAACTTATAATTCAACTTTTGCTCTAAACTAAAATTAGCCTAATTTTACAATCTTTGTGATTTCTTAAAATAACTAACAGCTGCGAAATGATTCTTTCCATTCAAGATATAATTCCACAAATTCAGGCGCAATTCAGGGGAATAAATCCCCAAGCGGTTGTCAATACTGTTTCTATCGACAGCCGGTCGTTGCAAAACGGAGAAACTACTTTGTTCTTTGCTTTGGTGGGGCCCAACAATGATGCGCACAATTATATAGCCGAATTGATAGAAAAAGGAGTTCAGAATTTTGTAGTTAGCCATATTCCTGAAAATTTATCGGGAAATGCCAATTTTTTGTTGGTAAACAATACTTTGCAGGCATTGCAACAGTTGGCAGCGCATTATCGCTCTCAGTTTCACTTTCCTATTTTTGGAATTACCGGAAGTAATGGAAAGACGATTGTTAAGGAATGGCTTAACTTTCTGTTAAATCCCGATTATAATATTATCCGAAGTCCCAAAAGTTATAATTCTCAGGTGGGAGTTCCGCTTTCTGTTTTCGGAATTACCGAAAAGCATAGTTTGGCAATTTTTGAAGCGGGGATTTCTACTCTGGAAGAAATGGAGAAATTAGAGAAAATTATCCGCCCGACAATTGGAATTCTGACCAATATTGGTTCTTCTCACGATGAAGGTTTCCCTGATTCGGAAACAAAAATTATCGAAAAACTCAAACTTTTTCAGAACGTAGAATTATTTATTTATAATAAAAATCCAAAAGTAGATGCGTTGATAAGCCCTGCAATCAATACTTTTTCCTGGAGTTTTGAAGACAAAAGTGCCGATGTTTTTATTTTCAGAAAAATGGCGGCAGATGCTACAATTCTGAAAGTGAAAACGAAAGCAGAAGAGTTTGAAGTTAAAATTCCTTTTCAGGACGATGCTTCGGTAGAAAATACCATTCCTTGTTTGATGACAATGCTTCATTTTGGATATGATTCCAAAATAATTTCTTCCAGAATGGCGATGCTTTTTCCGGTAGAAATGCGTCTTAAAGTCAAAAACGGAATCAATAATTCGACTTTAATAGATGATAGTTACAGTTCTGATTTTCAATCGTTGAAAATTGCGCTAGATTTTCTGGAAAGCCACAAACATCATAAAAAGAAAACACTTATACTTTCGGATATTTTTCAGAGCGGACTTTCAAACGATGAACTTTATTCGAGAGTGGCAAAAATGGTTGTTGCTAATAAAATAAGCAGGTTAATTGGTATTGGAACCGTTATTTCCGGTTTTTCCGATTTGTTTTCCAATGGAATATTTTTCAAAAACACTCAGGAATTTGTAGATACTTTTGATCAAATGAATTTTGGTAATGAAACCATTTTGATAAAAGGAGCCCGAATTTTTGAATTCGAAAAAATTGTGTTTTTGTTGGAAGAGAAGACGCATGAAACGGTTCTTGAAATTAATCTCAATGCACTGAGCCATAATCTGAATTATTTCAAATCGAAATTAAAACCCGAAACCAAACTGATGGTAATGGTGAAAGCTTTTGGTTACGGAAGCGGTGGTTTTGAAATTGCCCAGCTTCTTGAATATCACAAAGTAGATTATCTTGGAGTTGCCTTTGCCGATGAGGGAATTGCTTTGAAAACCGCCGGAATCAATCTGCCTATAATGGTTTTGAATCCCGAAACTACCAGTTTTGCCGCGATTATTCAGTACAATTTAGAGCCGGAGATTTACAGTCTCAAAGGGCTTAATGCTTTCCTGAAAATTGCGGAACAAAAAAACCTGAAAGAATATCCTGTTCATATTAAACTAGACACGGGTATGCATCGTTTGGGTTTTGAAGCCGATAATGTTGATGAATTGATTGCGGTTTTAAAGGATAATCGTTCGGTAAAAGTGAAAAGTATATTATCGCACATGGCTACCAGTGACGATTTGTATTACAATGAATTTGCGCTTTCGCAGATTGCACTTTTTGAGGAACTGTCTTCCCGAATGATGAGGGAATTGAGTATA
>CAZWAF010000062.1:8830-14096 GCA_964631795.1 uncultured Flavobacterium sp.
TATAAATCCGATTCGGCATATATTAAATACCTCAGGAATAGAAAATTTTGTCGGGGCTCAATATGATATGGTGCGTTTGGGAATTGGATTGTACGGAATTTCAAACGATGCTACTGAACAGTTGAATCTTGAAAATGTAGGAACACTTAAATCGGTAATTTCCCAAATAAGAACCATTCAAAAAGGAGAAAGTGTAGGCTACGGTCGTCGTTTTATTGCCGAAAAAGAAACAAAAGTAGCTACGATTCCTATTGGTTATGCCGACGGTATTTCCCGCCATTGGGGCAATGGATTGGGTTTTGTTACTATCAAAGGTCAAAAAGCACCAATTGTTGGCAGTATTTGCATGGATATGCTCATGGCAGACATTAGTGAAATCAATTGCAAAGAAGGAGATCAGGCTATTATTTTTGGAAAGAATCCAACGGTGGTTTTTATGGCAAAAGCGTTGCACACGATTCCTTATGAAATTATGACCAGTATTTCGCAAAGGGTAAAAAGAATTTTTTACAGAGAATAATTGTCGGTTATAGTAATAAGTTTTTTATTTTTAACTAATCTGAAAAACAATTAATTATGGGAATGATATCTGAATTTAAGGAATTTGCCATGAAAGGCAATGTAGTCGATTTGGCTATTGGGGTTATAATTGGAGGTGCTTTTGGCAAAATTGTCAATTCACTGATTGAAGATATTATTACTCCTATTATTCTGAAACCGGCTCTCGACGCTGCCGGAGCTGAAAATATTGAGACCTGGGCACCCGGAGGAATGTTTATCGGAAAATTTATTTCGACCTCTATTTCTTTTGTGGTAATTGCCTTTGTTTTGTTTCTTATCATAAAAGGGATTAATGCAACAAAAAAGAAAAATGCAGAAGTTCCTGCTGCTCCTGCTGGGCCAACACAGGAAGAATTGCTTACACAAATAAGAGATTTACTTAAAAAAGATTAGTTTAAAACTTCTAAAAAGTATATTGTTACATTCTTAACAATATGTTATTTTTTAGAATCTGATAGTTTTTTATTAATACTTTTGTGGTCGAAAAATTGTTCAAAAAACTAATACATATATTATGAGAATTGCAGTAGTAGGTGCTACCGGAATGGTAGGAGAAGTTATGCTTCAGGTTTTAGCAGAAAGAAATTTTCCGGTAACGGAATTAATTCCGGTCGCTTCTGAGAAATCAGTTGGAAAAGAAATTGAATTCAGAGGAAATAAATACAAAGTAGTTGGATTACAAACGGCAGTTGATATGAAAGCGGATATTGCTTTGTTTTCGGCCGGTGGAGAAACTTCTATGGAATGGGCTCCTAAATTTGCCGCTGCCGGAACTACTGTAATCGACAATTCTTCGGCATGGAGAATGGATCCGACCAAAAAACTGATTGTTCCTGAAATCAACGCTTCGGAGTTGACTAAAGAAGACAAAATCATTGCAAATCCAAACTGTTCTACCATTCAAATGGTATTGACTTTGGCTCCATTGCACAGAAAATACAATATCAAAAGAGTAATTGTTTCTACTTATCAATCGATTACCGGAACCGGAGTGAAAGCGGTAAAACAATTGGAAAATGAATACGCAGGAATCCAAGGTGATATGGCTTATAAATATCCAATTCACCGAAATGCAATTCCACAATGCGATGTTTTTGAAGACAACGGTTACACAAAAGAAGAAATGAAATTGGTTAAAGAAACCAAAAAAATCCTTGGAGACAATAACGTGAAAGTTACTGCAACGGCTGTTCGTGTGCCAATCGTGGGCGGACATAGTGAAGCTGTAAACGTTGAGTTTGCTAACGATTTTGAAGTGAAAGATGTGAGAGAAATTCTTCACAACACTCCTGGAATTGTTTTGCAGGACAACAATGATACTTATACTTATCCGATGCCAATTTATGCACAAGGAAAAGATGATGTTTTTGTAGGAAGAATTCGTCGTGACGAAAGCCAGCCAAATACTTTAAATATGTGGATTGTTGCTGATAACCTTAGAAAAGGAGCGGCAACTAACACGGTTCAAATTGCTGAATATTTAGTAGCAAATAAATTGGTTTAAGTAAAACCAGAACAATAAAAACCCCGACATTTCTCGAGAAGTGTCGGGGTTTTTTGTTAATCTGAATTAGGCATTAGCCCACCGATTTCACGGATTAGAATTTGTAGGAATTTTTGAAATTCCATCTAACTCTATTTTAAGTTATTGAATATTAAAAGTAGAATTCATAATAATTCGTGTAATTCGCCAACCGGCTTTAGCCGGTAATCAGTGGAATTATTTTTCAACACAAAGTATATAAATTCGCGCATTCGTGGCAAAAAAATCAGCGTATCTGTGGCAAATATAGACAAGCTAGTAACTTTTTGTCAAAGTCATAAACGACATTTTCTTGAAATTTATGTTGAATTTTGCGGATCTTTGTGTTTCTCTGTGAAATAATTTTCTCCCGATTAATGTAAATTAAATATTAAAATTCATTCCCAATATTATATTCCTCCCCATGTTCGGAATACCGTCAACTTTAAGTCTTGACAGATGCGAAATATAGGTTTGGTTCAAAACATTGTTAGCATTCAGATTCAAATTAAAAATAGTTTTACCCAGATGAATTTCTCCGTTAAGAGCAAGATTCAATAAATTATAACCCGCAGAAATGGTTTCAAAATCACTTACTTTCTTTTGGTCAAAAAACGTTTGAAAATTCACTGTCGCCATTCCGTTTTTAAGCCAATCATTGATTTTGAATTCGGTTCTCAGGGTATTATTCCATTTTTTTGCAGGAATTAACGGCAGATTTTCACCCGAAATCTTCTCCCCATTTACCATTTCAAAACTACTTTCAATATGCAACCAATCCAAAGGATGCGGATGAAGGTGAATTCCGGCTTCTCCTCCGTAAAGTCTCGCATCGGCTTGAATGTATTGATATACATTGTTCTCATCAATTATGTTTCCTGTTGGAGAAATGAAAATATAATTGTTGATATGATTGTAAAATCCATTGGCAAAAAATTCAAAATGGTTGTTTTTGTATTCCAGATTCAAATCGGTTTGCAGGTTTTGTTCATTATTCAGATTCTGATTTCCAATTTCATATCGGTTACTTCCCTCATGTACTCCGTTGGAAGTTAATTCGGCCAAATTGGGAGCTCTGAATCCGGAAGCAACATTAAGCCGGAACGTTAGTTTTTGAGCCAAATTGGTTTTATATCCAGCCGAGGCATTAAAGCTGCTAAAATTTCGGTCTAAAGCACCAAAATAGCCTTCTTCGCCCATAATTCCGTGTTCCTGACTTTTGATATTTCTTTTGTCAAAGCGAATTCCGCCCTGAATCACATTTTTATTCCAATCATAACGTGTAGTTCCGTAAACTCCAAAATCGTTTGTTTTAGCATTCGGAATCAGATATTCTTCTCCAAAATTGCCATTATCCTGATTCATTCCCTGAATTCCGACAATTGATTCTGAATTTCCCCAACGAGGCAAATGGTATTTCAAATCATAATTGAGCGTTTTCAATTTCATTTGCAAAATGGCCACGTCGCTGTCTTCAAATTCTTTTCGGTCATTAAAAATATAACCGATATTGGCATCTAAAGATGAATTTTCGAAATTAAAACTGTTATTCCAACTCAATAAATGGTTGGTTACGCCTTGTTTTGGGAAAGTTGTTTTTTTGCTTTTTGATTGTTGATCTTCAAGAGTTTCGATATCAACTTCCGGAATTCCTAAATCAAGATTATTCAGGTTATATCTAAAAATACTCGTTGTTTTCTCGTTGCTGTAACCAATAGCTGCCTTGAAATCATTTTCGTTGTAACGGGTATTGGTTACACGTTCTCCTGTCGGAATCGAATAATCAGAATGGGTAGAATAACTTTCGCGAACCATAAATTTCCAGTTTTCGCTCGAAGTTTTTACTCCAAAATTGGTATTACTTCCCAGAGTATTAGAAAATAATTTTTGGCTGAAATCGGAATTGAAACTGTGTTTTTCTGCAAATTTTTCAGGATTGAAATACAAAACACCTCCCAAAGCATCGGAACCATATAAAAGCGAAGCCGGTCCTTTTATAACTTCTACGCTTTCTACTCCCGAATCGTTCAATCCCAAACCATGTTCTTCTCCAAATTGCTGGTTTTCCAGACGCACTCCCTGAGAATAGACCAAAACACGATTTCCGCTCAATCCGCGAATTACGGGTTTTCCTATAGAAGCTCCGGTTGAAACCTGAGATAAGCCGGGCAAATTAGCCAATCCTTCTACCAATGTGGATGCGCCTTTTTGTTGCATTGATTTAATGCTTTCGTGAGTTACTTTCATCACGTTTTGCGACTGTACTTTGTTGAAAGCGGTTGAAATTATAATTTCATCCAAATGAAATGCAGCGTGTTCTAAAATAATATTAAGGCTGGTTTTATCTTGGTTAATGTAAATCGTTTTATTTTGAGTAGTAAAATTATTTGCCGAAAATTGAATTGTCAGATTTCCGTCAGGAATATTCAAAATTTCGTATTTCCCGTTTTCGTCAGTGGTGGTTTTTTTGTCAGAATTTATAATTTCAACCAAAACATTTTTCAAAGGTCGGTTTTTGGTATCAGTAACAATTCCGTCCAGGTTGTTTTGCGCCTGAATTGTTGCAGAAATCAGTAAAATAAATGCAATAAGATATTTTTTCATTTTTATGAATGTATGTTTTTAAATAGAAAATACTTCTTAAAAAAAGAATGTTTTTAAGAAGTTGAGAAAATTATATAAAACAATACATGGCGGGAGGTCCGCGTAAAGAACAAACAATCTTGTTTTGACTTATAAAAGCCTCAGGATTGTTGAAAAAATAAGGGATTTCCTGTTGAGGAAACTGCAATGAAAAAGTAAAGCTTTCGGTGGTTACAAAGCTGCTGAAAGTGAAATCGCAGACAAAACAGTGATCGGAATCATGAACCTGAGTGGAGGAATTTTTTTCGAATTCAGAATAATGATGAGCCGATTTTTCTTCTGAAAAAGTTTTAGAAATATGTTCATAAGAATGCAGCGACTGAAACAATATTGCAAACAATACTGTAATCGCCATAAAAGCAGACTGTATGATTTTTCTTTTACTCATTCGTTTGCAAATGTAATGGAAAATTCAAAAAAAGGAATATGAAGTCAAATTTGTTGGTCTCAAAAATAGTTTAAAACTATGCACTTTAGTGTATTTTGCTTTCAGTTTCTAAAAATTTTCAGCCACTGATTAAACAGATTCACACAGATTAA
>CAZWAF010000063.1:0-2862 GCA_964631795.1 uncultured Flavobacterium sp.
TGCTTGCTCGTAGAAGAGCAAAAGGAAGACATAAATTGACTGTTTCTTGTGAACCAAGACACAAAAAATAATGTTTTTAGAAAAATAAAAAAAGGCGTTACTATTTTATTAGTATCGCCTTTTTTTATACATAGTCACTAAAATTTTGCTTAAAGTTTAAGGTTGAAGCCGTTGCAAACCTTGAACTTTAATTTTGAAATAAAGAATCAATCACTCAATTACACACACAATGCCAAAAGACAATTCAATAAAATCGGTATTAATAATAGGATCAGGCCCTATTGTTATTGGTCAGGCTTGCGAATTTGATTACGCAGGTTCTCAATCAGCACGCTCTATCCGTGAAGAAGGAATCGAGGTTATTTTGATCAATTCCAACCCGGCAACTATCATGACTGACCCGTCTATGGCGGATCACGTTTATTTGAAACCGCTAACAACTAAATCGATTATTGAAATCCTGAAAGCACATCCACAAATTGATGCCGTTTTACCAACAATGGGAGGTCAAACAGCTTTGAACTTGTGCCTTGAAGCTGATGAAAAAGGGATTTGGCAAGATTTCGGTGTAAAATTGATTGGTGTTGACGTTAACGCCATCAACATTACAGAAGACAGAGAGCAGTTTAAACAATTGCTTGAAAAAATAAATGTACCTACTGCACCTGCAAAAACGGCTACTTCTTTCCTTGAAGGAAAAGAAATTGCTCAGGAATTTGGATTTCCATTAGTAATTCGCCCTTCATTTACACTTGGAGGAACCGGAGCAGCTTTTGTACATACTAAAGAAGAGTTTGACGAAAAACTAACCTACGGATTAGAAATGTCACCAATTCACGAAGTTTTGATTGACAAAGCTTTGTTAGGCTGGAAAGAATACGAATTGGAGTTGTTGAGAGATAAAAACGACAATGTTGTGATTATCTGTTCTATCGAAAACATGGATCCAATGGGAATTCACACAGGAGATTCGATTACTGTAGCTCCTGCGATGACATTATCGGATAAAACATTCCAAAAATTACGTGATTACGCTATCTTGATGATGCGAAGCATTGGAAACTTTGCTGGAGGTTGTAACGTGCAATTTGCTGTTTCTCCAGACGAAAAAGAAGATATTGTTGCCATTGAAATCAATCCTCGTGTATCTCGTTCTTCTGCTTTGGCATCAAAAGCTACGGGTTATCCAATTGCAAAAATCGCTTCAAAACTGGCTTTAGGTTATACTTTAGATGAATTGCAAAACCAAATTACAAAATCTACTTCGGCTTTATTCGAACCGACTTTGGATTATGTAATCGTAAAAATACCTCGTTGGAACTTTGATAAATTTGAAGGTGCCGACAGAACTTTGGGGCTTCAAATGAAATCTGTTGGAGAGGTTATGGGAATTGGACGTTCGTTCCAGGAAGCTTTGCACAAAGCTACTCAATCTCTTGAAATCAAACGTAACGGTTTGGGAGCTGACGGAAAAGGATATAAAAACTACGAACAAATTATCGAGAAACTAACTTTTGCAAGTTGGGATCGTGTTTTTGTGATTTATGATGCTATCGAAATGGGAATTCCATTGAGCAGAATTCACGAAATCACTAAAATCGATATGTGGTTCCTGAAACAATATGAAGAATTGTTTACTCTTGAAAAAGAAATCAAAAACTTCAAATTAGATACTTTGCCAAGAGAATTGCTTTTGGAAGCGAAACAAAAAGGTTTCTCTGACAGACAAATTGCTCACATGATGGGATGTTTGGAAAGTCAGGTTTACAAACTAAGAGAAGATTTAAAAATAAACCGTGTTTACAAACTGGTAGATACCTGTGCTGCTGAGTTCAAAGCTCAGACTCCATATTACTACTCTACTTTTGAAGCTGAAATTGAAAAAGCTGACGGAACTGTTTATGTTGACAACGAAAGTATTGTAACCGATAAGAAAAAAGTAATTGTTTTAGGTTCGGGACCTAATCGTATTGGTCAGGGAATTGAGTTTGATTACTCTTGTGTTCACGGAGTTTTGGCTGCAAAAGAATGTGGTTATGAAACCATCATGATCAACTGTAATCCTGAAACTGTTTCTACCGATTTTGATACGGCTGATAAATTATATTTTGAACCTGTATTCTGGGAACATATTTATGACATCATCCGTCACGAAAAACCGGAAGGAGTAATTGTTCAGTTAGGAGGACAAACAGCTTTGAAACTGGCTGAAAAATTGTCTAAATACGGAATCAAAATTCTGGGAACCAGCTTTGATGCTTTGGATTTAGCCGAAGACAGAGGCCGTTTCTCTGATTTATTGACCGATTTACACATTCCTTTCCCTAAATTCGGAATTGCCGAAAGTGCTGAAGAAGCTTCAGAATTAGCAAATACATTAGATTTCCCATTATTGGTTCGTCCTTCTTATGTATTAGGAGGTCAGGGAATGAAAATCGTAATCAACAAACAAGAATTAGAAGAACACGTAATTGATTTGTTGAAATCTATTCCCGGAAATAAATTATTACTGGATCACTACTTGGCCGGAGCTATCGAAGCCGAAGCTGATGCAATTTGCGATGCTGACGGAAATGTATATATCATCGGAATCATGGAGCACATCGAGCCTTGCGGAGTTCACTCAGGCGATAGTAACGCAACTTTACCTCCATTTAACCTAGGCGAATTTGTGATGAATCAGATTAAAGACCACACGGTAAAAATCGCGAAAGCATTACAAACTGTTGGTTTAATCAACATTCAATTTGCCATCAAAGACGATATTGTTTATATTATCGAAGCAAACCCAAGAGCATCTCGTACTGTTCCATTTATCGCAAAAGCTTATGGTGAACCTTATGTAAATTATGCTACAAAAAT
>CAZWAF010000063.1:2872-14014 GCA_964631795.1 uncultured Flavobacterium sp.
GAGAAAAAAGTAACCGACTTTGATTTCAATCCGCAATTAAAAGGATACGCAATTAAACAACCGGTTTTCTCTTTCAGTAAATTCCAAAATGTAAATAAAGCTTTAGGACCAGAGATGAAATCTACCGGAGAAAGCATTTTATTTATTGAAGATCTAAAAGACGATCAGTTCTACGAATTGTATTCAAGAAGAAAAATGTATTTGAGCAAATAATCTCAATCAGAAAATCAAAAAGTCCTTCCGTAATTTCCGGAAGGACTTTTATTTTAAAAACGATGTTTAGTCCTGAAATATTTCAGTATTTTAGCCTAGCTTAAAAAATTCAAAAGATGAAAGAGAAATTTTATAAATATTGTCTTATTTCTGTTGTATTAATTAATATTTGGACCTTGGTAGCTCTATTTTGGTTTTATCAGGAAGAGCCGGGAGAGTTTCACGGATTAGGTTTGGGAATCTATTATTTTTACAGTCTTTTTTATTCTTTATTTGGAGGTGTTATTCTTTTATTTCTGAGAGGTCTATCAATTTTTTTGAAGAAAAACCGCATTTTAGAAACCAGTTTTCTTTACTTTTTTACAGGAATTTTCAACTTCAATCTCTTTATACTTTGTATTGCTGCCATTTTATTAAAAATGTTACCTATAGATCCCGCTTTTATTCCTTTTGAATTGGCTTCCTTAGTTATTTCTGTTATAATTTTTATCGATTATTATAACTCTAATTTAAGAGTAAAAGAATAATTTTTTTTGAATTACAAAGAATTATTAAGTCGTTTTCAAAAAATAAAATGATTTATCTAACAAGAAAATCGGCTTTTATATTCACTTTTTTTGAAATTTTCTTTTCCAAAATACTGGGAATTTCGATTCCAAAATCATCTGTATTCAAAGAAAAATCAGTTGCAATTTCTATATCATTATTGACTTTTTTAAGTCTTGCCGTTGTAGTAATTTCTTTTACTTTGCCTTTTATTTTAATTTTTCCGTTGAGTTTATAAATTTTTGGATTACCATCCAATGTATTGATATTAAAATTTTCGAGTACACCTTTGAAAGTCGCTTTTGGATATTGAGCACTATTTATAAATGAATCATTAAAATGTTCTTCCATCAAAGCTATTTTGAATTGAAAACCTCTAATCAACGCCAAACTACTGATTTCTCCCGTTTTAGTATCTAAAATACAGCTAACATTCTCGCTTATTGCCTTTATTTCCTCAAAAGAAGGCACCGATGCTTCAAAAAATATCGTACCCGTTTTGGTCAATTTTTTAGTTTGCCCAAAACCACTTAAGCTAAATGATAGCAAAAGAACAAATATTAATTTTAGAGGTTTCATTTTGATTAGTTTTTTACAATATACTTCAGTAAAAAAAGCGCTCCAAACTATATCTGAATTTCTTTTCTCACTTCTTTAAATTTACGATTTTTCTCTCATTTTTAACCAACAAATAAACACAAAAAAACATATTTTATCAGAATTATTTATCAAAGAATCAATCGGGAAAAAATAACCTTTCAATATTTCAAAATTCTAAAGCAATCAATTCAGATACAGAAATTAATAATTTCATCAAACCGAATTTTGTATGTAAATTTGCCCCACTTAATTTTTGACAACGATTTCATCAATTAAGATTACATTATGGAAAACAAAAAGAAAGTCGCTTTTTACACTCTGGGTTGTAAACTCAATTTCTCAGAAACATCAACCATTGCGCGCAGTTTTAAAGACGAAGGTTTTGATCGCGTTGATTTTGAAGATGTTGCCGATATTTATGTTATCAACACTTGTTCGGTAACTGAAAATGCCGACAAACAATTTAAGCAAGTTGTAAAAAAAGCATTAAAACTTAATAACAAAGCTTTTGTTGCTGCCGTTGGCTGTTATGCACAGTTAAAACCCGAAGAATTGGCTTCTGTTGACGGAGTTGATTTGGTTTTGGGAGCTACCGAAAAATTCAAAATCACCGATTATATTCACAATCTTTCTAAAAACGATATGGGAGAAGTGCATTCTTGCGAAATTGCAGAAGCCGATTTCTACGTGGGAAGTTATTCCATTGGAGACAGAACTCGTGCTTTCCTGAAAGTTCAGGATGGTTGTGATTACAAATGTACCTATTGTACCATTCCTTTAGCAAGAGGAATTTCCAGAAGTGATGCTTTGGAAAATGTATTGAAAAATGCCAAAGAAATTTCACAACAAGGAATTAAAGAAATTGTATTGACCGGTGTAAACATTGGCGATTACGGAAAAGGTGAATTCGGAAACAAAAAACACGAACATACTTTTCTTGAATTGGTTCAGGCTCTTGATACTGTTGAAGGAGTTGAACGTTTGCGAATTTCATCTATCGAACCAAATTTACTGAAAAACGAAACTATTGATTTTGTTTCTCAAAGCCGCACTTTTGTTCCGCATTTTCATATTCCTTTACAGTCAGGAAGCAATGAAATTCTGAAATTGATGAAGCGTCGTTATATGCGTGAATTATATTCGGAACGCGTTGCAAAAATCAGGAAAGTTATGTCTCACGCCTGTATTGGTGTGGATGTAATTGTAGGTTTTCCGGGCGAAACCGACGAACTTTTTCTTGAAACCTATCATTTTCTGAACGATTTAGACATTTCTTATCTACACGTTTTCACATATTCGGAACGAGATAATACAGAAGCTGTTGAAATGGAAGGTGTTGTTCCGGCAAATGTGAGAAACAAAAGAAGCAAAATGCTTCGCTCACTTTCTGTGAAAAAACGTCGTGCCTTTTACGAAAGCCAAATTGGTTCTACCAGAACAGTTTTATTTGAAGGAGAAAACAAAGAAGGCTACATTTATGGTTTTACCGAAAACTACGTTAAAGTAAAAACTCCTTGGAATCCTGAATTGGTAAACACCTTGCATGAAGTAAATCTTACCAAAATTGACGAAGACGGAAATATAAGAATCGAATTTGCGAATATCTTAGCTTAACCAGAATCATTATAAAATTAAAATCCCGTTCATATTATCATAAACGGGATTTTTTTATTTCTTCAATCCATTCCAAAATTCCTAAATCTTAATTTTGTTTGATAAAATACAATTCCTGCTCATAGTTTGCAATTGCATTCAAAGCATTGTAAATATATTTACAAACCAAAACACCACCTTGGCTATTGATTAAATTTATATCATCGTCCGGAGTATGATATTGCGGATGGCCACCGGTATGTAGTCCTATTGCCGAAATATTTTTTCTGTAAAAAGAAACATGGTCAGACCCTCCTACGTCACCTGCATGCACTACAGGATTGAGTCCGCTTCCGTCACCTAATTTTTTCATGAGTTCTACTCCTTCGGGGAATGTGCCTGCTCCTCCCATATAGAGTTGTTTTTCAGGATTCAATCGGCCTACCATATCCATATTAATCATCACTTTCACAGCTCTTTCATCAACGGGTAAATTATTTACGAAATATTTAGAACCCAACAAACCTTCTTCCTCTCCACTGAAAGAAACAAAAATAATACTTCGCTTAGGTTTGCTTTTCGATACTGAAAATTCTTCTAAAATAGATAATAAAGCCGCAACTCCCGAAGCATTGTCATCGGCTCCGTTATGAATTGCCAGCGTGTCTTTTTTATAACTTCCGGTACCTTTTCCACCCCAACCCAAATGGTCATAATGTGCACCTATAACAATATATTCATTTTTCAGTTTTTCATCAAATCCTTCAATATAGCCTACAACATTCTGAGTAATAATACTTCCGGATTTCATTTTATTGACATCCGGTTTCACTACCAGTTTAAAAGACTGATAATAATTATCATCAAATTTCAACAATCCGAATTTTTTAAAATGCTTTTTTATATAAGCCGCAGCTTTATCATTGGATTTGGTTCCCGGAAAACGCCCCTCCAATTTATCTGATGAAAGAAAACTAACGTGCTTATGAAAGGTTTCCGCAGAAATTGATTGTTGTGCTGCTCCTTTTCCCATTACAGTCAAAGCAACAACAAAAGTAAAAATGAAATTTTTAAACATTTTTTCAGTCTTGTATTTTACTAATAAAAAAAGCAGCCTGGGAACTGCTTTTTTTTATTTCCTTATCAAATTTTATAAATTCTGATCCGAGAGAATATTCAATATCCAAACTATTTATTAATTCTTATCATCTCCAAAAATCCCAAATCTAAAATCCTAATTCCTTAATCCTAGATTGGATCATAATTCATCACCGTCCATTCTTTATTCAACAAATCGACAAAATTGTAATGAATAAAATCATCTTTATCAAACTGTCCGTTTTTGTTGGTATCTTCAATGGTTCTGAAATAAAGACGATTCTTCGATTCTATCAAATTCCAATCAATTACTTCCTGAAAATCGGCTGAAAGTTTCATCAAACTACTTCCGTCAATTTTACTGATGTACAAAGTTTTTATATCATTAGAATTCACTTCTCCATCTTTATTTGTGTCCTGATCGGCAAGAGTATAAACCAATAATTGCAATTTTGATTTATCAGCAATTGTATTAAGAAAAGTCATTGTTTCAATCAAAACCGGATTTGAGGTCAATGGCTTGACAGAAGATGAATCAATATGTTGGAATTTTATATTTTGTAAAAATCCTGTCAACTCAAAACGATTGTAATTCGAAACCACAAAACTGCCCTTATCAGCATTGGAAGATCCGTAACTCATTTTTGAATTACCTTCATAAACCCTGTAATTTCCCACAGGATGAATCAGATATTTAGTTCCCTGTATTTGCAGAGGTAAATCAGCAATTGCAAAGTCTGATTCTACCTTATCTTTTTTAGGCTTTTTCTTTTGTGCTTCATCTTCATAAATCACTTTCGGAGTTTCTTTTTCCTGTTTGCAACCCGAAACAGCAAAAACAGTAAGCAAAGCCAATAAAACAGATGTCTTTTTCATGTGTAATTTTATTAAAGATCGAATCTTATTCGTTCAAATATAGTCATTTTTGATTTTCAATTCCGGCTCTATAAACTCTTTTATAGACGGGCACTAAATTTTATATTAAAAACTCTTGTGGTCAAATAATTAGGAACTGCATATTGCGTTTTTGTATAAACATCTCTAACCCAGGTATTAGTTATCGCATTTTGATTATCAAAAAGATTGTAAATCTCAAATCCTATTGACATATCTTTAAATTTTCGGAGCCAATGATTTTCGGGACGAAACTTATTATTTTCGGTAAAAACATACGAAAAACCGGCATCGGCACGCTTATAATCAGGCAAACGCAACTGATACATATAAGGATCTGAATAAGAAGGCGAACCTCCAGGTAAACCTGTATTATAAACCAAATTCAAGTAAAATTTCACACTTGGAATTTGAGGCATAAAATCCTGAAACAAAACTCCAAATTTCAATCGTTGGTCAGTTGGCCGGGCAATAAATCCTTTGTTTTCAATGTTTTCCTCATTTTTCATGTATCCAAAACTCAGCCATGATTCTGTTCCGGGAACAAAATCACCATTCAACCTGACATCAAAACCTTTGGCATAAGCCACCGCATTATTGGCAGCAGCATAACGAATTCGAACATTTTCCAGTGTATAAGGATTTACATCGGTCATAGATTTGTAATACAATTCCGAAATCAGTTTAAAAGGGCGCTCCCACATTTTAAAACTGTAATCATTTCCTAAAACAAAATGAATCGACTTTTGAGCCTTCACATCAGGATTTACCATGCCGTCATAACCGCGAAGTTCTCTGTAAAATGGAGGTTGCTGATAAACACCTCCCGAAATTCTGAAAATCATATCTTTTTCCCAGGCAGGTTTTATGGTAAATTGCGCTCTTGGACTCACAATAATCTGATTTTTACCAACCACATTTTGTGATTCTACCTGCCAATCGTGAACACGAACCCCGGCATTGTACCAAATTTCATGTTCGCCTATAAAATCTCTTCGACTCCACTGAACATAACCTGAAATTCGGTTCGTATTTACAACATTGGTAGCTCTTATATTTTGATACGGAACCAAAGGTCCTGTGTAAGGTGTATAAGGTTCATCTTTTTTTGGCAAATTAATAATCGGCGGATTGATCGAAAATCCGGCAGAATCAATAACCTGCCACTCCACTACTCTATCACGAATACTCTCATAAGTATATTTGGCTCCCCATTCTATTTTGTTTCGTTCAAATTCATGAATTCCTTTTATTTCTGCATTCGAAATCAAAGCATCCAAATCATTTCGCCCGTGATTCAATTCATTTCCTATTTTGGTCACAAACTCAACATCTCCCAATTTCTGAGAATCGCTTGTATTTAATTGTCCAAATCCATAACCGGCCAAAATATCATAATATTCTTGTTCTAAAGTATGATAAACAGAACCTAAAAATTTCAAAACGAAATTATCATTAACCTTATAAACCGATTTCAGCGCTCCGAAATAAGTGCTGTATTTATCATTCTCTTTTCCCTGATAATCTACCACCAAAGCCTGTGGCTGATCGATAGTTCCAAATTTGGTCACTCGAGAAGTTGGAGTATAATCATAAACATTTTGAGAAATATTTCCCAAAAAACTCCATTGCCATTTTATAGAAGGCGTGTAAGTAATGTAAGCCTGAATGTCTGCAAATCTTGGATGATAATTGGTTTTTGTATCCTGACTTTTTACCAAAAGACTATTATCCCGGTAACGAATTCCGGTAATTGCATTCCATTTTTGATTTTTTGAAGCCGTTTCGGCTGTAAGGCTTCCGCCAAGAAGACTCGCTTGTGCTGAAACTCCAAATTTAGTTGGAGTTCTGTAAGTAATATCTAAAACTGAAGAAAGCTTATCTCCGTATTTCGACTGAAAACCTCCCGCCGAGAAATCAACATTTTGAACCATATCGGTATTAGTGAAACTCAAACCTTCCTGCTGGCCGGAACGCACCAAAAACGGACGATAAATTTCGATTTCATTCACATAAACTAAATTCTCGTCAAAATTTCCACCACGAACAGAATATTGTGTACTCAATTCATTATTAGAACTGGCACCAAAAGATTTCAGAATGTTTTCTACTCCCGGATTGGCTCCCGGAATATTCCGAATAACCGAAGGCTCAATAGAAACAAGTCCTTCTATTCGTTTTCTGTTTTTGGCCGTAATTACAACTTCATTAAATTGTTCAATATTTTCCTTCAAAACAATATTGAATTCAAAATTCTCATTGGGTTTCAACATAAAAGTTGCCGAAGCTTTCTTAAGTGTAATGTGCGAAAATTCTAATGTAATCTTTTTTCCGGCAGGAACTTTTAGAGAATAATAACCATTTTCATTGGTCGAAACACCGGTGTTCAAATATCTGACACTTACATTTTCTATAGGTTTATTGAATTCACTCAGAACAATTCCCTGAATTCTCGCAATCTGTGCCGATGCTAAATATCCTACAAAAAGGAAGAAAAATAATATGAGATTTTGTTTGTTTTTCAAAGGAATCGTTATTTCTTTTTATAGTAAAAGTAAGTTTCAAAAATAGCAGAATTCTTAACATTGTCTGTTACTTCTACTTTCAATTCATTTTTTCCGTCAACCAAAAAAGCATTATCAAACAAATGGATTATTTTTTTGGTTTTATAATCATACTCAAACAAAATCCATTTTCCGTTGAGATACCCATTGTACGTTTTAATTCCCGATAAATTATCGTTTATTTCCAATTGCAAACCCAATTGGTTACTCAGCCATTGTCCTTCCTGAAAATTCGATGGTTTAATTGTTGGCGAAACCAAATCTTTTGCCAAAGTAAATTCGCCCAAATTTTTAGTATAAATTACCCATTGATTTTCTTTCAATTTTGTAGAATTATAGCTTAATTTTCCATTTTTGACCGAGGCAATAAAAATCTTGTCTTTGTTCTCATTTGTCGTCAAAGTATCTTCAATACTAACCGAAATATCTTTGTGCAAAGCAACCGAATCATCATGAAAATAGATTTTATCTGCTTTTACATCAAAATTCAGATAAAAATCTTCATAAAAAGCATTTGCAGGAACAGAAACAGAAACTTTGTCTTTCTTATAAATATTATCAATAGATGCTTTCAAAAAATAATTAGATTTCAATGGTGCTTTTGAAGCTTTAGCAGGCAAATTTGAATACGAAATAGGAATATTTACCAAAACTTTATTTCCATGAAAATCAGATAATTCAATAGTATAGTTTGAATTCAAATTCGGCAAAACCTCTATTATTCCTTGTTTTTCATCGGTTTTAATGATATTTAAAGGATACGGATTTTTCATAAATAACTTTTGAAAACGCTGATTGGTTTTCATAAATACTGGATAATCTAACAAGGCATTAATATATCGGCTTTGATCGAATGAAAAATTTTCAAACTGATAACCAAAAGAAGGTTTTCCGTTAAGAAACGACTGAACTTTATACAATCCATTGGTATCTGAAGTAAAATCAAAAAAATCAATGGCATTGATTGAAAATCCTATTTTACCGGAAGCTTTGATGTTTTCGGCAATATAAACTCCCTCACTTTGTTTAAACAAATTCACCAAAAAAGGAACTTTCGATTCATTTACAACCGAATTATCGTCTAAAGGATATACTTTCAAACTATTTAGAACAGGACGTTTGTGATCAAAAACAAGCGAATTATAACCAAACAAAAGTGGATTTATAATTTCCTCGGTGTTAGAATCCCGGATTTCAAAGTGTAAATGCGGTCCGCCCGAACCACCTGAATTTCCGCTAAAACCAATTAAATCACATTGTTTAACCGGTAATTCATCCGGATTTAATTTTAAATCCATCTCAAAAGACTCTAAAGAATAATGTTTGGATTTAATATAATCTTCAATATTTCCGGCTGCTTTTTGAAGATGCCCATAAACAGAAGTAAAACCGTTAGGATGCGTAATATAAATAGCTTTTCCGTAACCGAAAGTAGAAATTTTAATTCTTGAAACATAACCATCTGCCACAGCAAAAACATTCAATCCCTCTCTTTGCTGCGTTTTTATATCCAAACCCGAATGAAAATGATTTTTTCTCAGTTCGCCAAAATTCCCGGACAGCAATAGCGGAATATCCACAGGTGATTTGAAATACTCTTTCGGATAATCTGTCTGCGCAAAGATGGCAGTTGTGAAAAACAATAAAACTAAGGGAAATTTCATGAAAAATGTTTTGGCTAATATAAAAAAACGAAGAGCATTTGAAAAAAATAAATCCAATATAAATCGATTTAAATTTTAATGAATCAAACAAATTTCAAAACAACTTCAATTAATTTTCATTAAAGAACTATTAATTAAATATTTATACATTGAAAACTCTAAAAACATCTAAATATTTCAAAAATCTGTTGCATTAATAAAAAGGAATACTAACTTTGTGAAATTAAGAAATGAATTTTAGCTCAATGAGTGAAATTGCAGAAATAGTTAATACTCTTGAAATTAGAATCGTAAAGCTTTTAACTAAATTAAAGAATTTAGAACAAAACGCCGAAGATTTGAGAGATGCTCTAAAAAATTCTGCAGCAACCATACAAAAACAATCTGATGAGATTGAGGCGCTTAAAACGCAGTATGATTCACTCAAAATGGCAAATTCATTGTTAGGCAGTGATGATTATAAAAGAGATACAAAGCTTAAAATAAATTCATTAATCCGTGAAATTGATTACTGTATAGCACAGCTATCTGACTAAAAATGGACGAAAAGCTAAAAATTAAAATATCAATCGCCGACAGAGTTTACCCGTTAACGGTAGATTTATCGCAGGAAGAAGGACTGAGAAGTGCTTCAAAAAAGATTGATATTATGATTAAACAGTTTGAAGAAAATTATGCCGTCAGAGACAAACAAGATGTTTTGGCTATGTGTGCTTTGCAATTCGCTTCACAATTAGAACAAATAGAAATTGATAAAACAGTTGTAAGTACCGAAACAACCGAAAGACTGAATAAAATCAATAATTTATTAGCTCAATATCTGGATAAATAAACGTTCTTTACATAGACTAAGATACTGCCTACATTAGTTAAACATTTGGTAAACTCAACACTAACAAATTAAAATGAGTAAATCGTCGCTACTAAAGCATGCTGCCTCGTGCAGATCCTTGAACAGCGAGTTAGCTCAAAACTTGTCTTTACGAGTTTATACAATCAAAACTACTGTAGGCTTTTTTTATATAATAATTTTTTAACAAACATGGACAGTACATTAATAATAATTTTATCAGGAATAATAGGAACTGCGGCAGGTTTTGCAATTGCAAAATTTCTAGAAAAAAGCAATGTTTCTACACTGATTAAAAACGCAAAGAAAGAAGCCGCTTCTATTTTGAAAGATGCTAATCTTGAAGCCGAAAACATCAAAAAAGACAAAATTCTTCAAGCCAAAGAAAAATTCATTGAGCTTAAAGCAGAACACGAACAGGTAATTCTGGGCCGTGACAAAAAAGTTGCCGAAGTTGAAAAAAGAGTAAGAGACAAAGAATCTCAGATTTCTAACGAATTGGCTAAAGCCAAAAAAGTAAACGACGAATTTGAAGCTAAAACCAAAGAATACGCTTCTAAAATTGAAATGCTTGACAAAAAACAGCAGGAAGTTGACAGAATGCACAAAAGCCAACTGGAACAACTGGAAATCATTTCCGGTTTATCTGCCGAAGATGCCAAAAACCAACTGATTGAAGGTTTGAAAGCGGAAGCTAAAAGCAGTGCCATGTCTTACCTTCAGGACACTATGGAAGAGGCTAAACTAACAGCACAACAGGAAGCTAAAAAAATCATCATCAATACTATTCAAAGAGTTGGTACAGAAGAAGCAGTAGAAAACTGTGTTTCGGTTTTCAATATTGAATCTGATGATGTAAAAGGAAGAATCATTGGTCGTGAAGGAAGAAATATCCGTGCAATTGAAGCAGCTACAGGTGTAGAAATCATTGTTGATGATACTCCTGAAGCAATTATCCTTTCTTGTTTTGACCCTGTAAGAAGAGAGATTGCAAGATTGGCATTACACAAATTGGTTACTGACGGACGTATTCACCCGGCAAGAATCGAAGAAGTTGTTGCCAAAACAACCAAACAAATTGAAGACGAAATCATCGAGGTAGGAAAACGTACCGTAATCG
>CAZWAF010000064.1:0-13766 GCA_964631795.1 uncultured Flavobacterium sp.
TGTAATATCCAGGCATAAAAGCCTTACCATCTAGCAGGCAACCTATCTTGTTGGCTCCTGTTTGCGTTGCCGGCGGGAGTTTGTCTATCTCGGTAATAAGCTCTGAGGGTTTTGAGGGATTGTCCTTTTCGCAACCGATTATTGAAAAAATCATCAATAATAATATTGTTATGTTTTTCATTTTATTAAGATTTTAGTTAGTGTAATGCATATCAAACCTACCTTCTCTTATTTCGTGTTTAACACCTTGGTAATCTATGATGTCGTACCAAAAAGTACCGGAAACAATATAATTTATAGGATCTAATTTGGTGATTGTTGTTTTTCCAGACAACAAATGTGAAGTGGTATTTGATGTTAGATTTATAGCATAGGAACCAAAAACATTCCCATCAATTTTTTCAAACAAATCATATGTTTCTCCCTGAAAAATTTGCTTCTTCTGGGATACTACATAAATTGAAACAATAGTATCTGGACTAATGTGTTTAGTTCCTCTTATATAAAAATAATAATCATAATTTACAACCTGATAAAAGCATTGTAATGAATTATTCCCCCCATCAGGTTTAAAAGCTTTTCCATCAAGTAAACAGCCAAAAGTATTTGCTCCAATTTGTGTGGCCGGCGGGAGTTTGTCTATTTCGGCAATAGGTTTGGATTGTGTGTCTTTTTCGCAGCAGATTAAACTAAAGGTTATGATGAGTAATAAGAGTAAATTTTTCATTTAGTATCGTTGAAAATATCCTATTCCTTAATTATTTAAAATTATTAATTGGTATAATGAAAATCAAAACGGCCGTTCCTTATCTGGTGTACCACGCCTCCTTTATCCTCTACATCATACCAAAATGTACCCGAAACGATGTAATTGACAGGATCCAGTTTGGTGATTTTTAATTCGCCTTTGTGTGTCTGTGTTGTATATGAGGGATCAGATGCGTTAAACGAATATGCTCCAGATAAGTTCCCATCGATATATTCTAATAAATCGTATGTTTCTCCTTCATGGATTTCTTTCTTTCTTGTTAAAATCCCCAAACTCTTAAGGTTGTAATTAGAATCTCTATTGTTAAAATGAATAACAAAATAATACCCTCCATTGGTATATTGATAAAAACAATTAGTAGCGTTATTATAATAACCAGGTTTAAAAGCTTTGCCATCCAGTAAGCAACCTATAGTTCCGGCACCTGTTTGTGTTGCTGGAGGTAATTTATCTATTTCGGCAATAGGTTTGGATTGATTGTCTTTTTCGCAACAAATTAAGGTAAAAGATGTGATGAATAAAAAAAGTAAATTTTTCATAGTATGTCAATTTAGTGTAATTTAAAAGTTATGCTTATATTGATTGTTTTTCTATTTAATTAGCATTATTTTTTTGAACAGATTATAAATCTACAGAAAATTTATTGGTTAATAAATGCCACGCGAAATGAAATTCAACAAAGTCAGTACTTTCGCGCGGCATTTAGGTATTTCTATTTCAAAATTTCTCTGCAAAGATTTTTATTCAACTACAATCTTATGGTTTTCTGTTTGGTATCCATCATTAATTTTCAAATTATATACACCTTTACTTAAATCTTTAACAGAAAAAGTAGTATTAATCTTGTAAATAGGTATTTTGGCAATAAAAGTCCCCTTCATATCAAATAATTCTCCCGAAACAGGATTGTCCTGTGTTGGTTTAGGATTTTTATTTTTGGTTTCTATATTTACTATATCGGCCGACGGATTAGGATATATAACGTAATATTTACCATTAGAATCATCCTTGATTTCCTCAATCTCTGAGCCGGCATCGACTTTTCTTGAATTATTTTCCATACCGGGAGGAGGAGTAACGGTAGGATTGTTTAAGGTAAGGATTTGCTCGGTTCTGCCGCAGGCGTTTATCAGTTCAACTTTAAATGTTACTGTCCAGCCGTTGCCTGGTATGTAGAACACCGGAGGGCATATCTGGGCTATTGTGCCTGGATATAGTGTACCGTTTCCTGATAATTTTGTCCAGACTACGGTGGAACCTCCGTTATTAGAGAGAGGGCTCATGTTTGGTGCCACAATCTGTACGTTCCAGCAATCACCATTTTTAAATGGATACAATCCAAAATTTGGCGGATTGCCCACCCAGATATTTTTTGTACTAAGGACATTATCGCATGAACCTGCAAAAGTTCCTTCAAGAATTACTTCACCCGAACCTGTGCCAACAGGTGTAAGGGTAGCATTTTGCGGAGCAGAAGGAGGCCATGGATTTGAATTTCCTGTAAGAGTAACCAAATTAGCCCCTTTTGTGATTGACCAATGAGCAGCGGTTGCCCAAGACGGATACGAATATGAATATGACCCTGTTGAACAAATAACATCGGAACCGGGTATTGGAATTCTTGAACAAACATAGGTACAGTCAAACATCTGAGTGTTGTCGGCATCGTTATCAAGCTCCGTGGCCAGCCAATCGCCGTTTCTGGTATTGAATGAAATATGATTTTCGTTGGTACCGGAAGTATTGAAGGATGTGGTATAATTATCAAATGCTGGAGTCTTCGAAGCGAAAGGAGGATTGAGTTTATTATATTTTTCCCAATAGTCGTTTACCCCCAAAGTTGTTTGCCCGTTACCTACATCCAACGCGCTTGGAGTAGGTATAAAGTCGAAACTGTCTTTAATCTGAAAAGTAGCACCAAACGTTGCAAAATATCCTACCCATTTATCTGCATCTGAATTATTCACACCACCTGAAGTAGGGATTGAAAAAAGTTGATAACTACCTCCCGGATAAGAATCGTAAGACATTCCTAAAGGAGAGGAATAATTTCTTGGGGTAATTAAATCGACTGTCCAGCTGTAAATTCCTAATAAACTCTTAGTGTATGTCAGAGATCCATGATAAATTTGGTGTAAAGTACCTGCTTCAGGTAGTGCTTTTCCGTAAAAATCCATGCTAAACTTACTATTACCCGGAAGAGCTCCTGCAAGCCAATCGGGATTACCTGTAGCCATAGCTAAATCTATACAGGTATACTGTATAATAGGGACTAATGAAGTGATTAGATCTGTCAAAAAAGTGGTCTTGGCATATCCGTTTATAGAAAACAAATTATCTAAAGGTTCAAAATCCTGAGAATTGGCACAATGGCTGGCATTGCTGATGGCAATATTTCGGGTTTGCTGCGGGTAGCCCATGTTTTTCAATTCAGTACGCCAATTATCTCCTGCCGTATTGTTAATGGTAAAACCGGAATTAACATAATTGATCATTAACTGTTTGGTGCCGGGCTGCTCAAACAGATTTAGAACATCATCAATAGATATGGAGATTCCCGCATCGCTAATAGGTATGGACATATCTTGCAGTGGGGTCTGTACAGTTTCGTTTATAACATGCCTTAATAAATACTGTGTCGCAAGCGGAATGTTTGCCCCTTGGTGAGGCGCATCGTGGCTTATGTAGAGGCTGGTCTGGTGGTTCCATGTTGAGTCTCCGGTGGCTACCAGTTGGTTTTCCATATCGCGCAAGGCATAGCGGGCAATAAGTCCTCCCATACTTTGCCCTAGCACCACATTAGGCAGAGTACCTTGCTTTTTTGAATTTACCCATTTAATGATGTCTTCTACCAAGTAAGCATTGCGGTGAATATCATCACGTCCGTTCATGAAATTGATGTAGATGATGTCGTAGGTGTCGAGTTGGGCAGGTAAATTTACGGAACCACTAAAATCAAAACTGTTTTTAAAACTTCTATAATCAACTTCACCCAAAGGATTTTCTTTTCCCAACAACCCGCTGTCAAAACCTTCTACCACGATAAGAGGTTTACGGATGACACAGTCATTGTTTGCATAATCTATTTCAATTATGGCCCTGTTGGCCAAACCTTCATAAGTTCGAGAACCTGAAAAAAGGACTTGGTCTACACCAGAAGAGTTTAAGCAGGGCAGACTCGGGTTATTGTTATAATTAGTGACGCGTGCTGCAGTGCCATTCACTTGTATTTTGCTGTGGCTGTATAGGATTTGGCCGTTGGTAAGCGTCAGCTTGTACTTCCACTCATACATGCCTGCTTGGTAATAATAAAGATTTTTGACTTCATCAAGAGCAACTAGTTGATAGCCCAATCCATCAGCAAAATCGATGGCAATGCTCTGTACACTGCTTGCCTGATTTGTGTACCATAAGGACGCTGGTAGTTGTACCTGCATACTCAGGTTGTTATAAACCAATATAGGAGCGGCTACGGCAAAAACCTGTTTTTCGTCATAGGGGTTCTGCCAAACCTCGTTTACGTATTTGTCATACAACTTGCCGTTACTAAGAGTGATAGTGTTGCCAGGAGCATCGATTTTGAACTGGCTGTATTTGTAATACAGGCCGCTCAATACGATTTTGTTGACCTCTCTAAGGTTGTTCCAATTACTTTTAAACGTGGTAGGGTTTACCAATCCCGGCACGCCAGTTCGCACACGAGCCGTGAGCAGGGTGTTGTAAATGGAAGCATATTTACCGCGGTGCATCACGTTTCCATCAGTTAGGATACCATTATGCACCGAAAGGTCCTCAAAGTCCATCCCGTAATCAAGTACAATATCAGGCATTTTACTTTTGTCTAAATTGCCGAAAACAGTATTCATTTGGTCTTTAAACGAAGTATTTACGTGTTGTCCAGACGGAGACGAATACGGAGTAATTGTAACGGTCATTGTAGCTGTATTGGCACAAGTACCTGCCGAAGGGGTATAGGTATATGTTGTGGTTTCTATATTGTTTATAGCAGGAGACCATGTTCCGGTAATAGTACCATTGGGACTATTTGGATTAGTAGGCAATACAAATTCAGATCCTGCACTTATAGTAGCTGCTTGATAGAATTCGAGTGTTAAATTTGGGTTTACTGTAATGGTCATTGTGGTTGTGGTGGCACACTGACCGTCATACGGTGTAAATGTATAGGTGGTTGTCTGCTGATTATTCAAACCCGGAGACCAGGTTCCAGAAATGCCATTCACAGAAGTTGTAGGCAAAGGCGACAAGGTTGTCCCCACGCATACTGGTGCTACTGCTTCAAAATTAGGCACAACAGCTGATGCACCTGGACAAACCGTTACCGTTTGTGCAGTTCCGTCGCACAATGCTGTTACTACCGGTGTAAATCTATAAGCTGTTTCAAAAGCTCCCCAATACTCCATATTTCTGCCCGGCACCGTTACCCCTCTTGTACCGGATGCGTTCTCAACACCTTGGGTTTGTATAAAACAGTCTTCGGCATTTCTAGTATGAATTTCAATTTTATTACTGCCTTCATACAATAGAATCTGAGCAAAAACACTGTCGGTACTTTCGTAATATTTAATTTCGTTGAATGATACCACAAGTATACGGTTAGGAGCTACTCCTGTGGTAGTATATGTTATTGATCCGCCTGCGGACGGATCCAGATGACTCCATACGGCAGCAATCAAATTGTTGATTCCATCATTCGTCTCAGGCATAATCTCCCGATAACAACAACCATTCGTTACTGCTGGGTCGAACGAAATAAATCCGTTGGACGAAATATAAAAATGATTGTACAAATTCCCATAAAAATTAAAATTAAATCCTATAGGCAAAGCTGTTGACACCTGATTGTTGGTCAGGTCAACGTTTGTTCCCACAGCCCCTTCAAGAGCATAATTTATTTGATGAACGTTATAATTTCCAATGGTATTAAAACCATAATGAATAGTTACCTGACCGGTTCCTGCTGCCGATGGGGTAAATGTATTACCACTCACTCCCGGACCACTAAATGTACCACCGGCAATAGACGGAATCAAAGTAACAGCTGCCTCAGATGAAAAATAATTATTTTTTAAGCCACTAAACGTTACATTGCTCGGTATTACGGTCAATGACATATTGGCTGTATTGGCACATTGTCCTGAATTTGGAGTAAATGTATAATTGGTAGTTGCTGTACTGTTTAAAGGAGGTGACCAGGTTCCGGAGATTCCATTTAAAGAAGTGGTAGGCAACGTACCCACACCTACTCCCGAACATATAGGTTCATAAGTATGAAAAGCCGGATTGACTGCTTGATTTACAGTAATAGTTTGGGTAGATGCTCCACATTGATTCGTAATTGGTACAAATCTATAAGCGTCATTGTTAGCTGCCCATATCGTATTGTTCCTTCCCGGTACGGCTGCCCCAAGTGTTCCTGTGGCATTTTCTATTCCTTGAGTTTGTAAAGAATTATCGTTTGAAACATTAGAGGTATGTATTTCAATCTGATTACTGCTTTCATACAAAATAATTTGGGAGGTCATACTGTCAATACCATCATAATATTTGATATTATTAAAGGATATAACCATTTTTCTGTTAGGAGCGATTCCTGTTGTATAATAAGTAATAGTTCCACCCAAATTTATATTATAATCACAGCCCCACGCAGCCGCAATAATATTATTATAATCATCATTTTCAGGTACTACGTTGGGAATTGCCCCAGGATTAAGAGGACTAAATGAAATAAAACCATTTGAAGATATATAGAATTTACTGTATGTGTTACCATAAAAACTAAAATTAAATCCTACAGGTAAAGCTGCTGATACCTGATCATACCCTAAAGAAACAGTTGTTCCTGTTGCTGAAAGTGACGCAAAAGGAATGTTGTTTACACTGTAATTACCTATTAGAGGGTTGTTTTCGTTTATAAAAGCATAATTGATATTAATATTTCCAGATCCTGCTGCCGAAGGGGTAAAAATATTTCCGCTTACTCCGGCACCACTGAATATCCCGCCACTTAAACTCGGCACCAAAGTTACTGCTGCTTCAGTAGAACAGAAACTGCTTTTCAATCCCGTAAAACTTACATTTGAAGGAACGATTGTTATTGTTTTTGTGGTAGTGTAGGCACACTGATTTGAATATGGTGTGAATGTGTAAGTCGTCGTAGCAGTATTATTCAATGTTGGCGACCAACGACCTGTGTAATAATTGGTTGAAGTACTCGGTAAAGGGTCAATAGTGCTTCCTTGACAGATGGGAGTAATAACATTGAATGTAGGAGTTTCCCTAGGCTTAACTTCTACAGTCATACTTGTTGTGCCTGTACCACATTGACCTGGATTTGGAGTGAAAGTGTAAGTAGTGGTTACTGTATTATTAATTGCAGGCGACCAATTTCCTGTAACACCATCAACTGAAGTAGTTGGCAAATTAATACTATTTCCGGAACAGATTGGAGATATTTGATTAAAAACAGGTTGTGGCTGAATAACCTTAATATTCATTGTAGACGAATTAGCACAACTGTTAGGTATAAAACGATAATCTTTATTATAACCTTCCTGACATAGTAAAGACCAGGTTCCCGTAATACTATTTAGAGAGGTACTTGGTAAGTTGACGCTACTTTCTTTGCATAAAGGTGATAGAGGTGAAAAATAAGGAGTCTTTTTCAAAGGCTGGAAATTGTTGGTGTTTATAGGAATTCTTTGAGGTAAGCTTAAACTGCCATTTGCGGATCCCCCTGTGTCTATCACTGAAATACCAGAATCTGATATTTGCAAAAAGGTAGGGTATATATGGTTTACTCCGTAAATTATTCCGTTGTTGGCCAATTGCAAACTTCCGTATCCGGTAAAGGAACTACTATATGCATTGGAGTTAGATTCTATCACATTCGAACTATAATCCAGATCACTACTATACAGTCCCAGAGAGTTTGTAAAGTAAAGTTTTTGTGAATCGGGAGAGAATTCCAGTCCGGTGATAGATTGAGATCTATCGATAGGATTAAAGTATAGTGATGCGTTAGTATCCGAAAGCCTACCGGAAACAATGTGTCCCTGATCGGTAGAATAGGCAAATAAATCACGATCAGGAGCTATTTTCATATAGTTAATATTACAATAAATTGGAAGATTGTAATTAAGTCCGAAATTTCCATTTTGGGTGATTCCGTTATATCCAAATAAATAACTATTGAAAGTTTGCGACGACTGATTGTAGTAATGAAGCGTATATTCATTATTTGTATTTAGGGCCGGACACAAAGCGGTGCAAGGAGAAGTGCTTAGGGGTTCGTTTATATTACAAAAATATCCCAATCCGTCATAATCATAATCCGACAAATCATATTCAGTATAATATACTCCCAAATAACCTGCTGTTACGATATAGTAACTATTATAATCATTGGGATTGGGTATGATAATTACATTTTGCTTAACCTCTGGATCATTATCTCCCAACAAACTGAAAGAATTATTAACCTTTATATAAGAATTATTTATATATCTCCATATATCCACTCCATTGGTAACAAAAACCAAATTGCCACAATCATCTGAAACCGAAGCATATCCGGATGTATTATTAAAAGGAGCTATTGTTTCATTGGTCACTAATGACATATTATTGATGTTTAAGACGGTTGAATTACCGATAACCCAATTGCTGTTAGTCCCATTAGTAGGAAATTGCGGTTCACTACAATCATTTACGGCTATGCTTAAGGTTGTAGCAACAGCACATTGCTGTCCTGAGTTTGGTGTAAAAATATAATCTGTAGTTGCCGTATTGTTCAAAGACTGCGACCATGAACCTATAATGCCATTTGTTGAAGTTGCTGGCAAAGGATCTAGAGTTGCTCCAAAACAAATTGAAGTAGCAGAATTAAACGTAGGCGTTATGGGATTGACCGTAATAGTCATCGTCGCAGTATTTGCACATTGTCCCGGATTGGGAGTGAAAGTATAAGTAATTGTCTCCGTATTTTTAAATTCCGGTGACCAATGTCCTGAAATATTTTCTATTGAAGTTGTTACCAGAGGGTTTACAGAAGAACCGGAGCAGATGGGTGATATAGGACTAAAAGATGGAGTAACAGAAGATGTACAAGAGTTAAAAGGTACTAATTGCGGCATAGACGAAATATTGTAGCCAAAATTGTAGTCGTAATCGATATTGACTGCGTATTCCTGATTTGGATTTAAAATATAGTTCAGAGGATAATTATAGCCATTTATAAAAATCCGATTATCCATGGAGAGCTGCAGCGACCTGAAGTTGTTACTATAAGCTATAGAATATTGATCTGTAATATCTATATTATTAGTATTAAATAACACCTGACGAAGTTCTCCGCTGTTCGATAGACAATATAGGATATTACCATCGGGAGAGAATTCAACACTTCGGGATTCACTTAGATATCCGTAGGGATTAGAATTTGGTAAAATAATTTCTCCGGTAGCGTTATTAAACGTTCCGTAAAAAGTATCACCATATTTAGCGGAACAAGCTATTTTTTGAGAGTTGGTACCCAATGAGATCTTAAGGCTGGTAGCCTGAGAGTTAAAACCTATATCAAAATAAGAAAAAGGAGTGTTTGATATTCCGTTTGATGTTATTTTATAAGAAAATAGACTATTCCCGCTACCATTGTCAATACTCGCTACCAACCAATAATTAATACCATCGGCATGAACCGTAGAGGTAATTGCGTTCGAACTATTGCCATACGATTCGTTTATAATGACCCCGTTGGGATTCTTCAGCGGAATATTTAAATTTTGAATGGTACCATTGGATACATTGACTTCCGAATAGAAAAGCCCTTGATTGAAACCATATCCGCCTCCAATCCCTTGATCGTTTCCGCTGATGGTAATTATGTAATAAACTGAAGGAGTTTCGGGTTTTGGAATAATAATAGTGTTTTGTAGAAAAGACTCGTTAGAAAGTCCTGCTTTTAATTCGTCTGTCAACAGATATAAACCTCCACTTCCGTTGGTAATCATGACTTTGTTTCCATCTGTGACGATAAGTGGATTCCCACTGTTATCACAAACCGAAGCATAAGAATTATAATATCCGTAGCCGGAGTCTAGACCTGAGGGAGTGTCTATTTGCTGGTCGGTATTGAAATCATAACCGTTGTTTCCGCTGTACCATTTTGAATTTCGAAAGTCTTGGGAAGAACCTTTTAGAAAACTTAATAATATTAAAATTGTAGAAAGTAGAATTCTTCTCATAAAAAACAGTTTTTAGAATTAGTAAATTTTAGGGTATGCTCATGCGGGTAAAGAGAAAAGATTGAAGTGTTAATTATTCATTTTGGATATTCCAGACCGATTCTCCTGTTATGTTTGTTTTCTAATAGGCTGATTTGGTTACTTTATAAAAAACATAAATTAATAATTGGTTTAAATTTTAACGTTATAATAATTAAATAACTAGATAATTGATTTCTTAATTATTTAAAAGTAAGAAAAATAATCATTAATAAATAATTAACATTTTGGTTTTTAACAAAAAAGGATACTAAATTGCCGATATTGTTAAAATTTGATTTTAGATAATACAGATGTCAGCATAAACCATTTTTATAACAAGGTATTATGATTGGGGTGTATGTATTAGTACAGATAGTGCGTGCACAATAGAAAATGTTCGGTAAAACAGGTGGCATTCCAAAGTTATTGTCTGAACTACTTTTTGATCTTTTTGCAGAGAGTTTTTTAGGTTTAAATGTAGAAAAATGGAAGGTTTTTGAAGTTTTATTATGTTGGCATCATGGTATCGGGTATCAAAATGTATAGGGGGTTGATACAGATGATGCCTGATACCAAAGTGAAGAGTGACTAGTAAATAGTGATTAGCCAAAAGCCAAATAGCTAGCAGTTCATTCTGAAAGAATAAGATGTTTTTGGGTTTAATTTAATATAATAGGTCCATAGGTTCATAGAGCCAAAATGTATAGGGTTTTGAGACGATAATAAGAAATGTTTTTTAGAAATTGAGCAGCAAGCTTAATCACGGAAATGCATTCTTCGCTGTTTGAGTAAAGCGATTTGCTCTGCTATGGAATATGCTGGTTTATTTACCATAGCTATGAAAAAAAGAATGACCCGCTTGCAGATCTTACGGTATGCAGAACGGGTACTGTTGGTGCAAATGTATAATAATTTTTATTTTTTCACGAGTATTTGTTGTTGAGGAATCAGGTATCACGGTATCAAAATGTGATACCATTATACTAAGTCGGGGATTGGGGGAATTTTGAATTCTAAAATGATGAAATAGAAGCAAGAAACAAGAAGTTATGTCAAAAAAACAGGGTGTCATCGGGGTTGATGTCGATTGATACTGTACTCATATTCAGTGAGAGTACGTAGGCTCCGACCTGATATATTGCATGTGATATTTAAGGTAATTGAGTAGAGAAATTATGCTTTCAATATGATTAAATCATAATACATTAAGCGAGTCTCTAATTTCGCATCCGAATCGATGCCGGTATATTCTTTTTCCTGTGTTTCGGTACTGAATAAAGGAATAAATTCGTTATCTGAATAATATTTTAAAGGACCAATTTCATTGTAGGAATCTACTACGATGAAACGACAACCTGTTTTATTAGCACCGTCAATGAACCAAGATTTTATAAAATCCATTAGTTGTTTAGCTGTTCTATCGGATTCACCTTCAATAAATCTATAATTTTTGTTTACGCCGAGTCTACCAATTAAAACAGCCGGATAGGACTTCATCTGCTTTTGTCTTGGAATATCTTTGATCACTTTTTTCTTTCGGGCATTAGGTAAAAGAAAGGTTTTGATACTATCATTGGAAATAGTAAAAGCACATACGATAATTTCGGGATTTTCGTCTAAAGTGAAACAATAGGTTTTTCCTAATAATTCAGCATAATAATTTAAAGCGTCATTTCTGAAAAAATCGTTTAAATCGTAATTGTCACAATCAAAGGGCTGACAAGAATTAATTATCTCGCTATCATAAATTTTAAGCGTACACTTGTCAAGAAGGAATCCCAAAATAGAATTATATTTTTGCTTTAGCTAAAATTTTAGAAGCAACAGATACTTGCTTGGAAAAATCTACAGAGGATTTTTTTGCAGTATTTGCAGTAACTGTCGAGGTGAAAGCCTGTGCAGCTTTGTCTCTTAAAACAGGTATTGATTTGATTGCGATTGCCATGATGACTCTTTTTGAAGACAATGACCAGCTTGCAGATCTTACGGTATGCAGAACGGGTGCTGTTGGTGCAAATATATAGCGATTTTTTAAAATGTCAAGTTTTTTGTATTCATTTTAACTAGGGGTGTATGGTCAATGTGAAAATGTGTCAATGTGATGATTTGAAAATATGGGGTGATACTAATACCGGAGAGCAATGTCAATATCAAAAAGCAATATCAATATCAAAAAGGGAATTGCGATTTCAAATGATAGATCCATAGGTTCATAGGGCCAAAATGTATAGGGGGTTGAACCCATGAACCTATGAACCTAAAACAGCACCTCATCATTAAGTTCAAGACCATCAATATTGATTGTTACATTGGATGTGGTTTTTGTAAGTCGGTAGACACCGTTGCATTTTTCGATTAGACCTATTTTTAAAAGGTTGATGTGCGCACGTTTCGCTGTTGTGACGCTTTTGGCGGTGATTTCACAGAATTGCTTGATGAAATTACCATAGGAAACCAGATTGTCTCCGAATATGGTTTCTGCTATTTCTTCTAATTCATTGTATTTTTCTTCTTTGTTTCCAGTATTTTGCTGCGTTCCCAATTCATCGGTAGGGATCATTCTGCCTGTATTGGTAAACAAAAAAGTCTCTTCTGAAAAATTGAGTTCTAAAGAATTCTGTTTGTATTCTTTAGGACAATAATTCCCTTTTACAACCGTAAAGTATCGGATGTTTCCTTCTCCTTCGGAAAGCTGAATCGCCAGACGTACTTTTTGAACCAGCCCAGCTCCGCCCTGAATGTGTTCCTGTCCAGGCGCAATTCGGTAGGCACCTTTATTGATGTGATGTACAAACAATATCAGGCAATTGTGATTTTTAGCAATTTTATCAAAGGTTTTAACCGTGTTTCGCATCGCCATATTGTTATTGCTGTCGCCACCTTTGAAAATATCCCCAAAACTATCGATCACTACCAAGTCGGCAGGTTCTTCAGTAAGTGCTTTGTCTAATTCTTTTAAAATTTCTTCTTGTTCCATAGTATCAGCAAACATAAAGCGAAGATTTTCTTTGGCTTGTTCTCCAAGTCCGGTGATTTGTTTGTTCAGTAAATACCTTGTTGCTTCCAAGTTGTCTTCGGTTGCCACATAAATAGACTTATTGTGAACCGGATTGATTTTGAAATCCAAGAACTCATTCAATCCCAACGCAATCTGAATACAAAGTTGGCGAGCAAATTGGCTTTTACCTGTGTCGGGTTTTCCTGCCAATACTGCAGAACCTTTTTGAGGAAAAATTGGCTCCATCAGGTATTGTGGTTCAATATTTCCCATTGCCATTAATTCGACCGCATTGAAGATTGTCTTTTCAGTATTTAATGGTTCCGGTGTTGAGGTAACTAAAGATGAATTTATAAATGTTTTAAATTCATCTTTAGAATTACCATTACTGAAATAATCGGAAATATCTTTACCATTGTTTGCTATTTCCGGCAGGACTAGACGATAAAATCCGTGTGTAACGGAAAGGATTTGTGATTGTTTTAGGCCGGTTTCGTCGTTATCATACAGGACAATAACCTTTTTAAATCGTTTCTTTAATTCGGATGCAATTTCTTTATTCAGTGTAGCTGTTTCACTATTCAGAGTAAAAGCATTATAGCCCTGTGCGGACAGAGACATTACATCTTTTTCGCCTCCCGTAATAAAAACAATTTCACCATTTTTTGGAAGTTGTTTCCAACCGAACATAAAGCCGGGTTCTTTTTCTCCT
>CAZWAF010000065.1:0-13719 GCA_964631795.1 uncultured Flavobacterium sp.
AGCACCTCGTTTACACCGAGGGGGTCGGGGGTTCGAACCCCTCATCGCCCACAAAAAACTCCTTAGAAAACTAAGGAGTTTTTTTTATGCCTTGTTTTTCTTACAACAACTATAATGGATCAATCGCAAAAGTTGGAGATTAGGCAAAAAGATTTGACAATCTGAGTAAGAAGAAAAAACGAATATTTAAAATTCCTCCGTGAATTCTTCGCGGTTCTCAGTGAAATATATCCTAATGCTGACACAGGTTTAACCTGTGACCTATTTTGTATCCCGGATAAATAAAAAAAAGTAGTAAACTAAAAGTTCACTACTTTTTAAAAATCTTATTTTTTTATAAAAACCTACAATATCATCTCAATAAAGAAAAGTTAGATTTAAAAGTTTTCTTTATTCCGTTTTCAGTAAAATTAACCACAAACCAATAATCATCGGCAGGAAGCGGTTCTCCGTTTAAAGTCCCATCCCAACCTGTTCCGGCAGGAATAATCTGTTTTAACAATTTACCATAACGATCAAATATAAAAATTTCTGCATCAGACTGATCACTTAAAACAGAAATATTCCAAGCATCATTAAAACCATCTCCATTTGGAGTAAAAAATCTAGGATAATCAACAACCATTACTGTTGTAGCTAATTCTGCACAACCTCCCTTATCCCTCACTATGATGTCATGATTTCCATAATCGACTTTTTCAAAAATATTACTTTCCTGAAATTCTCCTCCATCTAGTTGATATTGATAATCACCAACCGGAGAAGCCGTTACAACTATTTTAGCATTTTCTACAAAATAACCGGTAGCAACCTGAGCTTTAACCGTATTTGGAGCTACCGATTTTAGCACTTCTGTTGTCGATGAACTTTTGCAACCTGTAACCAAATCAACAACCTCTATTTTATACATTGCTTCTTCGGTTGCTTCATAGAAATTCAGAACCTCGTTAGCAATTTCCTCATTTTCTTTGTACCAAACAAAACCATACTGATTTGAATCTAACTCTGTATCTAAAATTGTTACGCCTGCATCGGCACAGATATAAGCTTTTTCTTTTAATGCCGGCTCAGGAAGCGGATTAACAACTAAAATTCTCGAACTTGCAATTGAATTTACAGATTCTACAGATGTCATAACTGAATAGACAAAATTTCCGGCCTTTTTTGGAGTCAACGGAAGAGCAAACTCAGGAACTGTTGTCTTTCCTAAAACACCTTTTTCATCAGACCAAACATAAGTAATCCCTAAGCCCATATCTGTACAAGTTAACACTACAGAATCTCCTTGACAAATCGGACTAATCGGATTCATAACTACCGTATTACAAGCATTAACCCTCACCTTAGCAATTGCAATATGCTCATCACATCCGTTTTTGGCTGCTATTTTATAACTAATTACATAATCTCCCGGAATACTATTAGCCAAATTCAAATCCCCTGTTATCGAATCAACAGTCAATCCTACCGTAGGTTCAACAGAATAAACCCCTCCTTCGGTAAATACAGTTGATTTCAAAACATTGATTGAAGAACTTGATTCCATACAAAACTCAGCAACATCTGTTTCCGGAGAATATTTAATTGTACCACTTGGCCCGGGACCAAAAAGTAATTTAAATGTTTTAACAGGTATACAAGACGATTCTGCCCCATAATACTCTACCGCCATAAATATTGTTTCTCCTTCTGTTCCCAGATATTTATCAAAATTAGCAATCGGATTCATCATATTATCTGCATCTGACTGCGAATGATAATAATCAATTTTAAAATCGTTTTTATTAAGACCACCCAAAACAACAGGAACATTTTCTGTAAGATCAAACGTAGTGTTTGCACCTTTACAAGCAAACAAATCATTCGGTTCTTGCAACGGAACCGGAGAAGCATAAACAACCGTAATATCATCCGTTTGTTCACATCCAATTTCATAAGAGTAGGTTACAGAATAAACCCCTTCTTTATCAATAGTAATAGAATTACTATCAGCCCCTGGAATTAAAACACCGTTTCGTTTCCATGTATAAGTAACCCCCGGAATTTTTGATTTACCCGATCGAATAATCTGCGGTGTTCCCTGACACAACGGAAGATTCTCTCTTATCCCTTCTTCACTGACAATAGCAGGTTGCCCCAAATCAAAACTTCCCGCTTCAATAAAAACAGCAGAATCAAGAGATGCATCAGAATAATCTCCTATAACCATTTTAACAGTATATTTATGTGTAGGAATAACATCGGCATAAGCAATCAAAGGCACTGTTTGTCCTTTAAAATTAATATCTGAATCCTCTATATTGGTTTCATTAAATTGTCCGAAAAACTCAGGATAACTATCTCCGCATTGAACCCCCGGTTTGTTTTCTGCTTTTCTAATATTTGTAACCGATACAGGTACTCCATCGAATGTATCGGTGGCAGTACCCGGAATTACTGCTAAATTTCTAGCGGGAGTTGCTTCGAATCCGGGGGTAATATCCTTCAATATAAAAGCAAACGCATCACTATAACTACATTGAAAACTCCCATATTCATCTGAAGCAAAAAGATACTTGAAACTAAATTTCTCTCCAATCGCCACAAAATCAAACTTTACAGAGGAAGCATCTAAAATATCTTTTGGATTTCCATTTTTGGTGTTTATTTCCTGCAAATCTGCATCCCCAAGCCCCGAACAATAATATTCCCCTTTATTGTGTCTATATTTTCCTTCTGCATTTTTTGCCTGACCATTACTAATAACCAACCCTTCTACAAATGGAAAATCGGAGTTGTTTCTATTAAAATACCCAAATCCACAAGTAGCTGTTGATGAAATATTTGAAATTTCTATGCATGGAGATTTAATCAATATATTTTTAACTAAATCTTCCATATAATTTGGATTACTTGCACCATTTGTTGTTACCGTCACAAAATCAGCTCTTGGCTTATCTACATCTTCACAACGAGGACAAGACGGGTTCAAATCCGGAGTATCACTGGTAACTATTACCGAATTAATCAAATCAGTTAAAATCGTAGTTTGATTAACAGGACTCGGAGGACTATAAACAGAAGGCACCTTAACAACAACTACATAAGTAACCATTTGCCCAACAGGCAGACTGGCAATTGTATCTGATAAATCTCCTGTTCCAGAAGAACCATTACTCCCTGACCAAATCATAGATTCGATTCCCGGAGGAATCTTATTCTTAACAGCCACATTCTTTGCCTCACTCGGACCTTTATTAACAACTACAATAGTATAATTAACAGTACTATCCAAGTAAAACTGTTCCTGATTATTCGTTATCAAAACTTCTAAATCTGCGGATGGATTTGGAGTATCAACATCTTTACATTCCGGACAAGCAGCCGTATTTGTCAAACCGTTGACAGAGAAAACAACTTCGTTAACTAAATTGGTTTTCTGATCAAAATCAGCAGGCACTTTTACCTTAATTGTATAAATAACTTCATTACCTGCAAGTAAACTTTGAATTATATCTGTTAAATCTCCTGTTCCGGAAGAACCATTATTTCCAACCCAAGTGACATCCGATTGAGAAATTCCTTCTGAAACCAAGTCAGTAACAACAATATTAACAGCATCATCAGGTCCGTTATTTTTAACCTTTACCTTATAAGTTATGGTAGTCCCTGCTATATAACTATTACTACCATCTGAATTAGAAACCGAAATACCTGTTAAAAGCGTATCAGTATCAATACAGGCTACACACAGAAGATTCGGATCAGGAACAGAGCTAGTTGCTTCGGCCTGACTTACTAAATCTCCTGTATAATTTGCAGGTATCTGAATGGTTATAGTATAAGTAATTTTACTTCCATTAGCTAACATTGGAATTATTTCATCTAATGCATTGGTACCTGAAGTTCCATTAGATCCCACCCAGGAAAACTGAGTTATTCCTGCCGGAATTGCATTTTTAATATGAACATTGGTCGCATCCTGAGGTCCGTTATTTTGAACAGTAACAGTATATACATTAGTTGAGCCAAGTGTATAGTGTGTTTTATTATCTGTATTCACAACCACCAAATCGGCTCCAACCACCGCTTTACTATCTGTATCAATACACTGTAAACACTCCGGATTAGGATCTATTGTTGCGCTAGTTACAACAGTTTTACTTATTAAATTTCCGGTATATTCTGATGGTATTTTAACTGTTACAGTATAAATTACTGATTTTCCAACAGCAAGCGTTGGAATAGTATTATTTAGCGCCATATTTGCGCCACCCGAACCATTACTTCCTACCCAAGAAAACTCTGTAATTCCCGGAGGTTTATTATTCACAACTTTAACATCAGTTGCTTCATCAGGACCATTGTTAGTAACCGTAATAGTGTAAACAGAAGTACCGCCTGATATATAGTCCGATTGATTATTTGTATTGACAACCACAATATCTGCTTTAGGCTCTTTTTTATCAATATCTATACATTTACTACAAGTTGGATAAGGATCAGGAGTTCCACTCGTAACAACAACTTCACTGGTAATATCAGCCGAAAAATCAGCCGAAACCAGAGCCGTTATCGTATAGGTAACCACCTCTCCTTTAACAAGTTTTGAAATTGTATTATCTAAATTTACATTGGTTCCATTACTACCGTTACTACCTATCCATGAAAACTCACTAATTCCTTCCGGTATAGCATTGACCACATGAACATCGACAGCATCCTCCGGACCGTGGTTTAATACCTTTATAACATAGGTATTGGTAGTACCGGGTGAGTAACTCAATTTATTATCCGTATTAATCACCTCAATATCTGCTCCGATAAGTGGTTTATTAATATCTGCACTAATATTATTCTTAGGATCAGGATCATTTAAACTTGAACTCACAACCGCCTGACTGATTAAATCTCCTTTATATTCTGCCGGAACTTTCAAAGAAATCGTATAAGTTACTGTCTCTCCGCTTTTTAAAAGCGCAATAGTATTCAGTAAAGGCATATTTGTTCCGGCAGAAGCATTACTCCCTGTCCAGAAAAATTGAGTGATACCAGTTGGAATCGGATTACTTACCTTAACATTAACAGCGTCCAAAGGACCATTATTGGTTACTTTTACCGTATAAACAGAAGTCTCTCCCTGCCTGTAATACAAATCATTATCAGTATTTGTCACAGCAATATCAGCACTCGTACCCACTTTATCAATATCTACACATTGATCACAATCGGGTGTCGGATCTATAGTTTCACTCTTAACTTCGGCCGTACTAGTCAAATTAGAAGCAAACGAAGAAGGTATAGCAAAACTAATTGTATAAACAGCAATTTCACCCACACCTAATGAAGGAATCAGGTCACTTACCGCACTATTCAATCCTCCTCCCCCTTTTGGGCCTGTCCAGCTAAAATCTATAGCTCCACTCGGAATAGCATTATAAACACTTACATTGCTTGCAGCTAACGGTCCCAAATTAACAATAGTTAGCGTATATGTATTAGTGCCCCCCGGAGTATAATAATCTTTGTAATCGGTATTTATTACTTTTAAATCGGCCTGCGAGAAACTATTGAATGTTAGAAAAATAAATAATAGTAATAGTAATGTTTTTTTCATGTTACACTTAATTAAATCGAAAATATCAAACTTTAGTTAACCTATAATATTACACAAGTCTAATTTTTAATAAAACGCCAAATATAATTACTTAGTTTAAAGTTTATTGTTAATTTTTAAAAAATAATACACAAACAATATTCCACTTATAAAAAAAGAGAAGTACTTTAACTATAAATAAGTTATTTTAAAAAGTAATTCAAAAAACAGAGTTTCTTTATTTTATGTAGTTTTTCACCTTCAGGATCAGGAGACAACTTATAAATTTCACAAAATTAAAGAAATTTGTTTTTTTACACTCTTATCCGTTCCTCACAACATTCGCAAATTCCAAAAGGAAAAACAGAAAAATTTATTATAGATTTCAGAGTATATCTACAGCAAAGACAGGAAATAACAATTGATATATAGTTAAGAATCCAAAATTCAATAATTTCCATAAATTAAGAATTATTCACATCTCTATAAAATTTACCTCTATTGCATATTTAAAAATTATATTTACATTAGCGAAATATTAACAAATTTATTATTATTTTATGAGAAAAATTACATTACTCGTGTTGTTTTTATCTACGTTGTGGGGGTACTCACAAGTAAAAGATTACACGTTTAGCAAAACAGCAGGTACCTACACGGAAATAACTGACGGTACAATTTTAGGAACCGAAACCAATGACAACCAATATTTTGTCAATAGCACCGATCTTCTCGGTGGTACAGTAGTCACAGGAACAGGAATTGACATTGGTTTTGATTTTACTTTTAACGGTTATGTTTACAACAAATTTGCCGTTAATACCAATGGATGGATCGCTCTTGGATCTTCTGATAGTACTCCAAATGCCGTAAATGCTACGGTATCAAATGCCTTTCTTCCTTTAGCTTCTACAAGTGCGGTTCCACCGGCTGAACTTACAGCAAAAATTGCTGCACTTGCAAAAGATTTGATAGCCCAAGGAAATGGAGCGTCACTTAGTTACAAAACAACAGGAACTTCTCCGAATCGGGTTTTGGTAATACAATGGAAGAAATATGGTAAGAAAACATCAACAACCGATGATTTCAATTTTCAGATAAGACTAAACGAAGTAGACAATACAGTTGAAATCGTTTATGGCTTATTTACTGATACCGTGATACCTACAGCAACAGTTGTAGATACCTATCAGGTAGGGCTACGTGCCGAACCTAATAATGTCGCGTCTAATTTTACAAACATATACACTACTACAGGATGGGACAATAGCACTCTGGGAACAATTGCCACCGATGCTATTTTTATGAATGATCTTTACTTGCCTTCGAGAGGACTAACTTTTAAATGGACTCCTCCTGCGTGTAACAACTTCAAAACGGTAAGCATATCTAACATTACTACAACCGGAGCAACACTTAAGTTCGACTCTTACTTAAAAATCTCAAATTCTTATGAGTATATAGTTTCCTCCTCTGCCCAATTACCTTTGAGTACAGTATCAGGAACCTCAAGCACTAGCACTAATCTTACAGTATCAGTTTCAAACTTAAATCCAGGTACTACTTATTATGTGTTTACCCGTACTAAATGCGGTGCTAACTTTAACCAATGGATTCTAAATAACTCGTTTAACACTCAATGTTTAGAAACTATTTCGTTTTACGAAGATTTCGACAATTATCCTTCCGGAGGTAGCGCAAACCCTATCCTGCCAATTTGCTGGAATACTATTAATAAAAACACAGCATACCTATGGAATCAGAATACAGTTACAAACAAACTGGCTTTAAGCAGTAACGCTAATGCTAAATCCTGTGCTATTATGCCTCCGGTATCCAATCTTCAAACCGGAAACAAAGTTTTAAAATTCAAAGCTTATGGAGCAAGCGCAACAATATTAAATGTTGGGTATTTTACCAATCCTAGCGATATTGAGAGTTTTGTATCTATACAATCATTCACCATGCCTCAAGCTGGAGAGGCTACAGCACTTACCTTTGTTGTTCCTATTACATCAGGTCTAAATATTCCGGCCGGAATTAAAAATTTGGCTTTCAAAAATACTGGAAACGGATTAGCTCTTATTGACAACGTAATATATGATGTAGACAACAATTGCCCAGATGTTTCGGCTATTGCTGTTGCCACAAGCAATACCTCTGTAAATTTATCCTGGACAAAAGGTGGTACCGAAACAGAGTGGCAATATGTGTACGCTACTCCAAATATTTCAAATCCTACAACTTTAACTCCTGTTACTGTTGGCCCTCTAACCTCCATAACCACAACAATATCTGGTCTAACACCTTACACAACTTACAGAGTTTGGGTCCGTTCTAAATGTGGCTCTAATTATGGGGCATGGATAGCTTACAATGCTATCAATGGTACTCCATTTTTTACAACAAACTGTGACGATACAACTCAATTTTCAGAGTACTTTGATAGCACTCCGGTTGCTATTTCTGCTTTCCCTCCATGTTGGACCAGAGTAAACCCTAACGGAGCACTTAACTCTGCAATTGACCAACTAAATGCTCCAACGGCATCAAATGTTTTACTTTTGGTTAATAGTGCTGCAAACGGTGTTCCTGTAGTCGCCTTACCTCCTTTGAGCAATGCTACGACCGGAACACACCGATTGAGATTTATGGCAAAATTTGCCGGTGTTAGCACAACACCAACATTAGAAATTGGTTACGTAACCGATTTAACGAATCCTCTTTCATTTGAAAAAATTGCAGATGTTCCAAATATTACTAAAACAGAATACAACGAAGCAATATTACCTTTAGGTAATGCTCCACTTAGTAAATATTTAGCTTTTAGAGTTCCTGTTTTAAGCACAAATGTGTACATAGATAATGTAGTTTGGGAACCAATACCTGCTGCCTGTGCCGCTAATATCAAAAATCTTCGCACAACTGCTGTAAACCATAATACTATAAGTTTTGCTTGGGATAAAGGTAATAACGAAAATTTATGGGAGTATGTTTTAGGAGATTCTATGATTCAGGATCCAATCTCGATAACTCCTGTTTCTGTTACTTCTAATTTGGTTACAATAAGTAGCTTATCACCAACCTCTTTGTATAAAATCTGGGTTCGTTCTAAATGTGATTCTGGTAATGGTGCTTGGATAGGACCTCTTTTATTTACAACTAGTTGCAGCCCAATTTCAGCTTTCTCAGAAAATTTTGATAGCGCATCAGCCCTGCCTTCTTGCTGGACTAAAATGGGAAAAGGGGCAATGTCCTTTGAATTAAACAAACCAGATGCTCCTTCTAAACTAAGAACACTTAATATTACCGGTACTCTTCCTTCTACTTCTCCTACTACAGGAACAGCAATCATTGCTATGCCACCCGTAGATAATGCCGGAGCAGGAACGCATGTATTAAGATTTCAATTCAAATCACCTACACTGCTCCCTATTGAAGTTGGATATTTGGTAGATTTTTCAAATCCAACTTCTTTTGTTACAATGAAATCGTACACCGCTGTTGAACCAAACAAATACCAAGCTGAAATATGGGAACCACTTGCTGACTCTGATATTACCGGCATGCTGGCATTCCGAATACCAGGAGAAAACGGAACCAATCTTAAAATCATAGATGATGTAATTTGGGAAGCAAAACCATTGTGTGCAGATGTTACTAATCTAACAGTGAACAAAACAACAGATTCTTCAATAGATCTTAGCTGGACAGCAGAATTATCACAAACTATGTGGCAATATGCAATTGGATCTACTTCTTTGGATAATCCAAGTGCATTAACCCCTATTGATGTAACCCCAATAACTTCTACAACAGCTCCTGAAGGTACCATTGTAACAAGTATAAACGGTCTAACATCTTCAACATCTTACAAAGTTTGGGTTCGTTCTAAATGTCCGAGTGAAGGCATAGAAAACAACTTTGGGGTTTGGATATCACCGGTAATTGCTACAACTACATGTCCACCGTCATCTGAATACACTCAGAATTTCAACAACATTAATATACTTCCTTCTTGTTGGAATAAAATAGGAAACGGAGGAATTGTAAAAATTAATACTAACCTAAACCAAGCAACATCTCTACCAGATGTATTAACTCTAGGATTAATTATTGATAACCCTTCACAACCTATTGTTGCAATGCCTCCAATCAGTATTCAATCTATAGCAGATCATCAACTAAGATTTGACTACAAATCATCTGTTCCCGGCTGTATTTTAGAGATTGGTTACCTGACCAATTTCAACGATGCTAATTCATTTGTTAAATTTGAAGATATAACAATAAATTCAACCGGAAATTTCCAGACAAAAGTTTTAGATTTAACTGATTACCCAATTGAATCAAACATCTTAGCTTTTAGACAAAGTGGTTTTACTACTACAGATTATTTTGCAACTCAACCGGAAATTTATATCGACAATGTATCTTGGCACCAAGCACCTACAACTGTTCCTACTATCGTTACAGGAATCACTGCTACTGTAGATGCTAACTGTGGAAATTATGCAACAAAAATTTCATGGTCAGAAGTTGCCGGTGCCGATACTTATAAATTAACTATAGGAACAACTCCTGGAGGATCGGATGTAATGAACAACCAAGTTGTAAGCGGTTTAAATTATTCTATTTTAGGTAAATTTGACACTACTTATTATTTCACTCTAAAAGCAACTAATACTATTGGTGATGGCCAGGCAAGTGCATCTCAGACTTACCAAACAAATCCAAATGGCTGCTACTGTATATCTGTTCCAAAAGTCAAAAACGATTCAGGTATTACAAACGTTAAGTTAGATTCAAAAAACATTGAAATTGGAACCGGATTTTATTTTAACCTTACTGCAAACCCAATTAAAATTGCCAGAGGTCAGCATACTAATATGCAGGTAACATCAAGTACTACCGGTATTCAATACAACACTACAGTATATATTGATTTGAATGACAACTATGAATTTGAAAATTCAGAAATCCAATACACGTCTATGTCTAATCCTGAATTAAACACTTCATTCCAGTTGCCGGAAACAGCTAATTTAGGCACACACAGAATGAGAATTGCTTTTAACAGATATATTTCAGACGACCCTTGTTTTAATGGCTCTTGGGCACAAACAATTGATTTCAGTGTAACGGTGATTGATCCAATTGTAAATGACAATCCTTCTGGTGCTACACCTCTAACTGTAGGAACAACATTTGCTGCAAACGCCATAACCGGAACTAATGTTAATGCTACAGCATCAGCATTAGTAACAGCTCCTGAATGTGGCGACTATAATGGTGCCGATGTTTGGTATTCTGCAATTGTACCTTCTACCGGTAATATGATTTTTGAAATCAAAACTGCTACAGGAGGAATTACAAATACAGCAGCTGCTGCTTACAGTGGAACTCCAGATTCTTTAACATCGATTAGTTGTAATGATTCTGGTAGTACAGCCGGTGACAATCATCCAAAAATCAGTTTAACAGGAAAAACTCCCGGAGAAACAATTTATTTCAGAGTATGGGCAAACGGAGGTTCTAACTCAGGAGAATTCATGATTTCTGCATACGATTCTCAATCGTTAAGCACTGATTCGTTCGATACTGCTAATTTCTCTTTCTACCCTAATCCGGTAAAAGATATATTGAATGTATCTTTTGATCAGGAAATAAACAATGTTAGCATTGTTAATTTATTAGGACAACAAGTTTTGTCTAAATCTATAAATGCTAATCATGGCACATTAGATTTATCTAATTTGACTAGAGGAACTTATTTAGCAAAAATTACTACTGGAGATCAATTAAAAACAATCAAAATAGTAAAAGAATAATTTAACTCTTTTTTAAATTAAAATAGGCTGTCCTAACGGACAGCCTATTTTGTTTTTATAGAAATCAAAAAATACTAATTTATGTTTTCTCGACTTTACGACTTATTTATAGTTAGGAAGGTAGTGTCTTAAAAAGTGTGTAAAAAAATTAAACAATTCTATTCACGGTTTTTTCTTAATTCTTCAACTTCTCTAATAACTGAAACGGAGTATCTATATGTTTTATATTCTTTCTCCATTCCGACACCTCCCATAAGCTAAAGAACTGATTCCAAGCTCGATGCGCATAATTTCTCTCATTTTCAAAACGCATTTGTAATCCCTATTCAAACGCTCGATCCAATTGGTCGAAAATCATTCGCTGAATCGTTAGAGAGTATTTCAAATAAGTAAAATAGGCGATATTTCCTTGGTTTGAAAAGTTTTTCAAATCAGGATATTTCTTTCCCATTTCTCCTGAATATAAGTAATTATTCAAATGCCTATAACGGAGTCATTTTTGTAATCTCAATTTCAAATACTTCTTTCAATTCATCTCCTATCTCAAGTCTTCTTGTTTTTAGAAAAACGGCAAATATATTTTTTTAAAAATTCACTACGTTTAGCTTAGGGAAAAACAGCCCACTTTACTAACAAATTTATCACACTTAGTATCTACAAAAGCCTCGTCAATATAAAATACTAAATAATCTTCTTCTAATTCTCTTTTGAGTCAAAAAGATTTCTTTTTAGTTTTGTTTCATCAGATTGCTAATCTATTGTTTGCTATAATCTTTCCCGTAGATTTTGATATCTAATCTTTTTAGTAATCCCACAACTTTTGTCGGATCAGGAACAAAACCTGGGGATAATTAGAAAATAATTCGGATTTTTGCTGAAATCAGTAAGTATTGGAATCCTACGTAGAACTATTAAAACTAGTATTGCCCGAATTCTTGGTTGAGCATTTCGAATTGAATTCAGTGAAAAATACAGATAATAACCTCCATCTGTATTTTGAGGAAAAAGCTAAACCGCCTAAAGAGTTCACATCTATGGAATTAATATCCAAAGGCTTTTTGGATGAAATTACCATACAAGATTTTCCTCTTAGAGGCAAATACGTATATCTACATATTAAACGACGTCGTTGGACAAATAAAGCCACACAAGAAATCATCAAAAGAGACTGGCAGTTAGTAGCCAAAGGAACCCGTTTAACTCAAGAGTTTGCGGCTTTTTTAAAAGAATTTGATCGATAATAGCGCTATCGACTGTCGCACCATTGGCGGGTTCTTTGGTGTCAATGGTAAAAAGCTCCAACGACAATACAAAAAACACCTAAGCTCATTTAATATCTGGACACCCAGAGAACATGCGCATCAATGGATTATTTACCCTGAAAACATAGGCGATTGATGAAGTTGCTTTGTCTCAAGGAGAGCTTTATACGATTGTGACCAACAAAAAAGCTAAAGGTAAAAAAGGCTGCTTGGTAGCTATTGTTGCCGGAACTAAGGCGGACGAAGTCATAGAGCACATAAGTAAAATTGATTATCAAAAGAGACAATCCGTCAAAGAGATAACCTTGGATATGGCTAATTCGATGAAGTTGATCTCCAAAAGATGCTTCCCAAAAGCAATACAGGTAACTGACCGATTTCATGTGCAAAAACTGGCTTTGGAAGCATTGCAGGAAATCAGAATCAAACATCGATGGGAAGCTATGGATAATGAGAATCTATTGATTATAAAATCCAAATCAGAAAATAAAACTCATATCCCCTTGCTTTTACCCAATGGAGACACTGTAAAGCAGTTGCTAGCCAGAGCGAGATATCTATTGTATAAATCCCGTGAAAAATGGACTGATACCCAAAAGGAAAGAGCTCAAATCGTTTTTGAATTATATCCTGATATAAAAACGGCATATGATCTAACCCAACAACTCCGAAGGATTTACAATAATTACAACGACAAACAGATTGCAATGACAAAATTGGCTCATTGGTATAGAGAAGTCGAAGAATCCGGGTTTAAAAACTTCAACATACTCCTAAATACGATAACTTTTAATTACCAATCAATCCTTGAACTATTTTAATAATCGAAGTACCAATGCTTCTGCAGAATCCTTTAATGCTAAAATAAAAGCTTTTAGAAGTCAGTTTAGAGGAGTAAGGAAAATAGATTTCTTCTTATTCAGATTATCCAATCTTTTTGGGTAATCCCCAAGTTTTGTTCCTGATCCTTTTGTCCTCTTGTCCCTACTATTTTTGAAAAAAATAGAATTATCCAAAACAAAAAACCCCTCATCGTTAGATGAAGGGTTTT
>CAZWAF010000066.1:0-12508 GCA_964631795.1 uncultured Flavobacterium sp.
CAATCATTTGAGAAGCGTGAAAAGTTCCTTCGCTTCCTGTAAAACCTTGAACAATTATTTTAGAATCTTTATTTACTAAAACACTCATGATATATTTTTTTTGTTAATTTTTGAAATTGTGTTGCAAAAGTAAGGTTTTGCGAATTACTTTTAAAGTTTTTCAGCTAAAATAATTTAGCTAAATCGAAAGTTTTAAAGTCAAAAGTCACAACGAATCTTTCAACTCTTATTTCAATTTCTCGATAATTTCTGGAATTTTCTTGATGTTGGCCAATTGCTTCAACTTTTCGCGAGATTCCTGAACCGGCGTTCCAAAATACGTTTTCCCACCTTCCACAGATTTTGTAACGCCTGTCTGACCCAAAACTACTGCTTTTGTTCCAATAGTGATACCGCTTGTGGTACCAACCTGTCCCCAAAGTGTAACTTCATCTTCAATAATCACACAACCTGCAATTCCGGTTTGAGAAGCAATTAAACATTTTTTGCCAATTACGGTATCGTGTCCAACATGAACCTGATTGTCGATTTTTGTTCCTTCTCCAATTGTTGTATCTCCGGTAACTCCTTTGTCAATTGTACAAAGAGCACCAATTCCAACATTATTTTCAATTACTACCCTTCCACCAGATAACAATTGATCATAACCTTCCGCTCTTTTTTTGTAATAAAAAGCATCGGCTCCCAAGATTGTTCCGGCATGAATGATAACATTGTCTCCAATTATGGTATGATCGTAAATAGACACATTTGAATGAATAAGACAATTTTTACCAATAGAAACATTATTACCCACAAAAACATTAGGCTGAATCATTGTCCCCTCGCCTATTTTGGCAGTAAGTGAAATTGAAGTATTCGATGATTCAAAAGGCTTGAAATGCCTTGTCAGTTTATTGAAATCCCTGAAAGGATCGTCTGAAATCAAAAGTGCTTTTCCTTCAGGACAATCTACTTTTTTATTGATTAGAACAATCGTAGCGTCAGACTGTAACGCTTTATCGTAATATTTGGGATGATCGACAAAAACAATATCTCCAGGTGTTACCACATGAATTTCATTCATACCCTGAACCGGAAAATTTGCATCACCAACAAATTCACAACCTATAATATTTGCTATTTCCTGTAAAGGATAAATTTTTGGGAATTTCATATAATCAATTTGAAAATTTGAGAATTTGAAAATGTATCGAACCATTGATTTAAAAAAGAAAATTTGAAAATGAAACAGACTTTTTAATTGTGCCTGAAATCATTTTCAAATTTTCAAATTGGTTCATTTTCAAATTGAACTATTCTTTTACACGCTCCATGTAAGAACCTGTAGCAGTATCTATTTTAATTTTGTCACCTTCGTTGATGAACAACGGAACATTTACAGAAGCTCCGGTTTCAACTTTAGCAGGTTTTGTTGCGTTTGTTGCTGTGTTTCCTTTAACTCCCGGCTCAGCATAAGTAACTTCCAGAATGATTGAAGCCGGCATATCAACTGCTAATGGAGAATCTGTTTCAGTGTTAATTTGAACCATTACATTTGTTCCTTCTTTCAACAAATCCGGAGCATCAAGAATAGCTTTGTTCAATGTAATTTGCTCGTAAGACTCAGTGTTCATGAAGTGGTAATCGTCACCTTCTGCATATAAAAACTGAAAAGTATGAGTTTCAACACGAATCGTGTCAATTTTATGTCCGGCAGAAAAAGTATTGTCTAATACTTTTCCGTTAGTTAAACTTTTCATTTTAGTTCTTACGAAAGCGGGTCCTTTACCTGGTTTTACGTGAAGAAATTCAATGATTTTGTAAATATCATTGTTGTATTTGATACATAATCCGTTTCTAATATCTGCTGTAGATGCCATTGTAATTTGATTTTTTCCCCTCCCCGTCCCTCCCCAAAGGAGAGGGAGACGATACGGAAGTTTGTTACTTAATTAATTTATTAGTGTTCGTTATTTTATTCATGAAGATATTCCTAGACTCCCTCCCCTTCGGGGAGGGCTGGGGTGGAGATTAATAATTCCCTGAATAACCTTTCATTACCCCTCTTGATGAATTTCTGATAAAATCAATTATTTCATCGCGTTCCGGAGTAGCCTCCATTTCAGCCTCAATAATATCTATTGCCTGAGTGGTATTGTAATTTTTCTGATACAGAATTCTGTAAATATCCTGAATTTCTCTGATTTTTTCGGTAGTAAATCCACGTCTTCTTAAACCTACAGAATTAATTCCTACGTAAGACAAAGGCTCTTTTGCCGCTTTTGTGTAAGGAGGAACGTCTTTTCTGACCAAAGAACCACCTGAAACCATAGCATGATCTCCGATATTGATAAATTGGTGAATGGCTGATAAACCACCAATTACAGCGTGATTTCCAATTGTAACGTGTCCTCCTAAAAGAACTCCGTTCACAATAATTGCGTTATGCCCAACATGGCAATCATGTGCTATATGCGCAGCGGCCATTACTAAACAATTGTTTCCAATAGTAGTTTGACCCGAAGCAATAGTTCCTCTATTGATGGTTACACACTCTCTGATTGTACAATTATCTCCAATGATAGCCAGAGATTCTTCACCTCCAAACTTTAAATCCTGAGGAATAGCCGAAATAACAGCGCCGGGAAAAATATTGCAATTTTTTCCAATTCTGGCACCTTCCATGATGGTTACGTTAGAACCAATCCACGTTCCTTCTCCAATAACTACGTTATTATGAATGGTTGTGAAAGGCTCGATAACAACATTTTTGGCAATTTTTGCACCCGGATGAACATAAGCTAACGGTTGATTCATCTTCTGTTTTTTTATATTGTTATGATAAAAAAACAGACCGAATTCAGTATTCCATCTGTTTTTTATCGTTCTAAATTTATTGTTTTTTTGCAATTTGTGCCATTAATTCTGCTTCGGCAACTAATTTCCCGTTAGCATAAGCATTGGCCTGCATGTGACAAATTCCTCTTCTTATTGGAGTTATCAAATCACATTTAAAGATCAATGTATCTCCCGGTAATACTTTTTGTTTGAATTTCACGTTGTCTATTTTCATGAAATAAGTCAAATAGTTTTCAGGATCCGGAACTGAACTCAAAATCAAAATTCCTCCGGTTTGAGCCATAGCTTCAACAATGATTACTCCAGGCATAACAGGCGCTCCCGGAAAGTGACCTACGAAAAACGTTTCGTTCATGGTTACATTTTTCAAACCAACCACATGACTGTCTGACATTTCCAAAATTCTGTCAACAAACAAAAACGGTGGTCTGTGAGGCAACATGGTCATTATTTTGTTCACATCCATCAATGGCTCTGCATTCAAATCATAAGCAGGAACATAATTACGTTGTTCTGCCTTGATAATTCTTGACATTTTTTTAGCAAACTGAGTGTTTACAAAATGTCCCGGTTTATTTGCAATGATTTTACCTTTAATTCTTGTTCCAATCAAAGACAAATCTCCAACAATATCAAGCAATTTATGTCTTGCAGCCTCATTTGGATAACGCAAAGTAAGATTGTCTAAAATTCCGTTTGGCATTACAGATATTTGCTCTTTACCAAAAGCAGATTTAAGGTTTTTCATAGTTGAATCGGAAATTTCGTCATCAACATATACAATTGCATTGTTTAAATCTCCTCCTTTAATTAAACCATTTTCAAGCAATGATTCTAATTCATGAAGAAAACTGAATGTTCTTGCGTCTGCAATTTCTTCTTTAAAATCACAAAGATTTTTCAATGAAGCATTTTGAGTTCCTAAAACTTTAGTACCAAAATCAACCATTGCCGTGATAGAATAATCATCACTTGGCATAACGATAATTTCACTTCCGGTAGCTTCGTCAGTATAAGAAATAATTTCTTTAACTACATAGTATTTTCTTTCAGCATCCTGCTCCTCTATTCCTGCTTTTTCAACAGCTTCGACAAAATATTTTGAAGAGCCATCCATAATTGGAGGCTCAGAAGCATTCAGCTCAATGATAACATTATCAAGATCACATCCTGTAAGGGCTGCCAAAACGTGCTCAGAAGTTTGAATTTTTACGCCTAATTTTTCCAAATTAGTACCTCTTTGCGTGTTTACCACATAATTAGCATCTGCTTCAATAACCGGATGTCCTTCTAAATCCATTCTCACAAAAGTAAACCCATTGTTTACCGGAGCCGGTTTAAAAGTCATTGTTACTTCTCCTCCGGTATGAAGTCCCACACCCGATAAAGTAATTTCATTCTTGATGGTCTTTTGTTTAACCATTGTTTTTTGATTTATTTGTTAATTATTTCCTTTTTCAATTCATCAAGATCTGCCACAATTTTTGGCAAATTTTTGAAATGTATGTATGATTTACTGAAATCGCTGTAACCAAAAGCAGGAGATCCCTGAACGGTTTCTCCATCTTTCAGATTTTTTCCGATTCCTGACTGAGCCTGGATTCGTACATTATTCCCAATCGTCAAATGTCCCGAAATTCCAACCTGGCCTCCTATCATACAGTTTTTACCAATTTTTGTAGAACCGGCAATACCGGTTTGAGCGGCAATTACTGTATTACTGCCAATTTCTACATTGTGAGCAATCTGGATATGATTATCTAATTTTACTCCTTTTCTAACAACGGTCGATCCCATAGTAGCTCTGTCAATAGTAGTACAAGAACCTATTTCTACGTTGTCTTCAATAACTACATTACCAATTTGCGGAATTTTACTGAACGATCCGTCCTGATTTGGCGCAAAACCAAAACCATCAGATCCTAATATTACTCCGGAATGAAGAATACAATTATTACCTATTTCGGTCTCCGAATAAATTTTGGCTCCTGCGAAAATAGTAACATTGTCTTTCACAACAACATTATCTCCTATAAAAACATTTGGATAAATCTTAACATTAGACCCCAAAATCACATTGGCTCCAATATAACTAAAACTACCTAAATACAGGTTTTCTCCATATTTGGCACTTTCTGAAATTACAGACGGTTGTTCGATTCCTACTTTATGTTTTTTTACCTGATCATAAAATTCTAATAATTTGGTAAAAGCCATATAGGCATCATCAACCTTGATAAGTGTGGTAGAAAGCGGAGATTCCGGCACAAAACTTTTATTTACTATTGTAATAGAAGCTTCGGTAGTATATATAAAACTATTGTATTTTGGATTTGACAAAAAGGTTAGCGAACCGGCTTTTCCTTCTTCTATCTTCGAAAGTTGACTCACTTCCGCATTAGGATTACCAACAACCTCGCCTCCTAAAATACCTGATATTTGTTCTGCTGTAAATTTCATTGCGGACAAAAATAAAAAAATAAAATCTATTTGTTAATTTTTAACAAGGACTTTTGGAAAACAAATATAATATTTGGTAACCGGCTTTGTTAAAGCTTCTGTATTCAATTGATCTGAAACAATCGTTACATCCTGAATATTTCTGTCTTTCTTCAAAATTCGGATTGGTTCAGCGTGTCTGTTATAGGCCTGACTTTTGATTTTTCCTTCAAAAACAAAATAACCGGCTTCTTCGAGTGAAATATTTTCTTTCTGAGAAAAAGCAGCAATATAAGATTTTACATCTTCGTCACTCACTTCTTGATCTTCAAATTTAATTTTCAACAAATCGCGATTCAAAATCATTTTACTCAATGTTCTCAAAATATAATCATCGTGATTTTGCCAGGATTTCAGAGCATTTATAATATCAAAATCGTCTAGTTGTGCAAATTTATTCAGAATTTCGTGATTAAAATCTTTCAATTCTATCTTGTTTTTCATAAAAAACAGTAAAACTTCGCCACACTTCACATCTTGTCCTTGCTCTGTCAATTCTTTGGCTCGTTTGAGAGCTTTTGTCAAAATCAATTCGGCCACCAAACTCGTTTTATGAAGATATACCTGCCAATACATCAATCGTCTGGCCATCAAAAATTTTTCGACAGAATAAATTCCTTTTTCTTCAATCACTAAATTATCATCAACCACAGTCATCATTTGGATCAATCTGTCGGAATTAATATTTCCTTCAGCCACTCCCGAATAAAAACTATCACGTTTCAAATAATCCATTCTGTCCATATCCAGTTGACTCGAAATCAACTGTAACATGAATTTCCTGTGATATTCTCCTTTAAATATTTGGATTGCTAAACTCAGTTGTCCGCCAAATTCTTCATTGAGTTTATTCATGAACAACAAAGAAATCGCTTCGTGATTCACATTTTCAACAATACTGTGTTCCATTGCGTGCGAAAACGGCCCGTGTCCAATATCATGCAGTAAAATAGCAATACACAAAGCACGCTCCTCTTCTTTTGAAATTTCAGTTCCCTTGAAACGGATAACATCAATGGCTTTTTGCATAATATGCATGCAACCCAAAGCGTGATGAAAACGGGTATGATGAGCGCCGGGATAAACCAAATAAGAAAGTCCCATTTGAGAAATACGTCGCAGACGCTGAAAATAAGGATGCTCTACAAGGTCATATATTAAAGTGTCCGGAATAGTTATAAAACCATAAATAGGATCGTTTAATATCTTCAGTTTATTTATTTGGCTCACTTTAAAATTCTAATATTGGATTGCAAATATAATATATAGTTGCAAAAATTCAGAAAAACAAAAACGGTTTAACTATTCGTTTTCCGGCTTATTATTTGCCAAAGCAAAATTTCGGCTCTTTTTAGGATATTGATCATAAGTCATATCACTAGGATTTACAATCACAGTTTTAATTGTTACCAAATCTCCCAGATTAAACTGAGTTGTAACCATTTTATAATCTAATAAATATTCACCACAAAAGAAATTTCCTTTGTCGTCTTTTTCAATATAACCTGTATAAAGTCCTTTTTTGAATATGCTGTCTTCTTGTTTTGACATGATTTTATTTTTTTTGCAAATATACACTCAATAAATGGGTTTAAAGAAAAGAAGATTTTGTATTTTCCGCTTCCAAATAATTTTATCTTAAATATATATCATGCGAAAAATAATACTTTTCAATCTGTTTCTGCTTTCTTGCGCAAGTGTTTTCGGACAAAATAACGAAAACCTGATTACAAAATACATGAACACCATTACTGTAGATGAACTAAAAACCCATCTTTACATATTTGCTTCCGACCAAATGGAAGGCCGTGACACAGGAACCAAAGGACAGAAAGAAGCAGCCAAATATTTGATTGAACAATATCAAAAAGATAAAATTGCTTTTCCAAAAGGAGCTCCCAATTATACTCAAAAAGTTCCTTCGGACTATATGTACAAATTTCATGGAGAAAAAATAAATGATTCCGAAAACATTTTGGCTTTTATCGAAGGATCAGAAAAACCCGAAGAAATCCTTGTTATTTCGGCACATTATGATCACATCGGCATTAAAAACAATAAAATATTCAACGGTGCCGATGATGATGGTTCGGGAACTGTGGCTTTGCTTGAAATTGCTCAGGCATTTCAAACTGCCAAAAACAATGGTCACGGACCAAAACGTTCTGTACTTATTTTTCACGCAACGGGAGAAGAACACGGATTATTAGGCTCAAGCTATTATTCTGAAAATCCTGTTTTTCCGCTTTCTAATACAATTACCGATATTAATATCGATATGATTGGTCGTCGGGATAAATTCCACAAAAAAAGCAACAATTACATTTATTTAATTGGTTCCGATTTTCTATCATCTGATTTGCATGCCATTTGCGAAAATGCAAACAAACAATATGTTCAATTAGACTTAGATTACAGATATAATAATACGAGCGATCCTGAACGTTATTACTATCGTTCTGATCATTATAATTTTGCCAAACACGGAATTCCTTCGGTTTTTCTTTTCAACGGCGTACACGACGATTATCACAAAGAAACCGATGAAGTCGAAAAAATTGAATTTGATGCTTTAGAAAAAAGAACCAAACTGGCTTTTGCAATTGCCTGGGAACTGGCAAACCGGGATGAAAGACCAAAAGTTGACAAAAAGTAAAACACACTATAATCTCGTATTCTCTAAATTAGTGAATAGTGATTAGCCGTTAGTGACCAGCATTAATGTTTAATCGTTTATTTTTTCAATATCAAAGTTAACTTTGAAGCTCTCTTAAGTTTACTTATATTTGCGCCCTTGTACAGAAAATAAAAAATCTAATATGAAAATATCATACAACTGGTTAAAACAGTTCATAAAAACCGACTGGAAATCAGAAGAAACAGCAGCTCTATTAACCGATTTAGGTCTTGAAGTCGAAATGGTTGAAAAATATCAATCGGTAAAAGGCGGATTAGAAGGAATTGTGGTTGGTCATGTTTTGACCTGCGTTCAACATCCAAATGCAGACAGACTGAAAGTTACTACTGTTGATCTTGGCGATGGAACTCCGGTTCAAATTGTTTGTGGTGCAAGCAATGTTGCTGCCGGACAAAAAGTGCCTGTTGCTACTATTGGAACTACTCTTTACGACAAAGACGGAAGTTCTTTTGTAATCAAGAAAGGAAAAATAAGAGATGTTGAAAGTTTTGGTATGATTTGCGCCGAAGACGAATTAGGCCTTGGAACAGGTCACGAAGGAATTATGGTTTTAGACGAAAATTTAACACCTGGAACTCCTGCTGCCAAAGTTTTCAATATAGAAAACGATGAAGTTTTCGAAATCGGACTTACTCCAAACAGAGCCGATGCTATGAGTCATATGGGAGTTGCGAGAGATATTCGTGCAGGATTACTTCAAAGTAATATTGTTACTGAATTAAATACTCCTTCCGTGAGTACTTTTAGAGTTGATAAAAGAGTCCTGAAATATGATGTAGTTGTAGAAAATAAAAAACTGGCTCCTCGTTACTGTGGAGTTACCATTTCCGGAATTACCATAAAACCATCTCCTGAATGGTTACAAAACAGATTGAAAGCAATTGGTTTAACTCCAAAAAACAATGTTATTGACGTAACTAATTATGTTTTGCATGAATTAGGTCAACCACTGCACGCTTTTGATACTTCAAAGATTAAAGGAGACAAAATCATCGTTAAAACAGCCGAAGCCGGAACTAAATTCACAACATTAGACGATGTTGAAAGAACGCTTCACGAAGAAGATTTAATGATCTGTGACGAAAATGGTCCAATGTGTTTTGCAGGAGTTTTTGGAGGTAAAAAATCAGGAGTTACCGATAACACAACTGCTATTTTCCTTGAAAGTGCTTATTTTAATCCTGTAAGTATTCGAAAAACGGCTAAAAGACATAGTTTGAGCACCGATGCTTCTTTCCGTTTTGAAAGAGGAATCGATCCAACTATTACAGAATATGCATTGAAAAGAGCAGCAATTCTGATAAAAGAAATTGCAGGAGGAGAAATAACTTCTGACATTATTGATATTTATCCTAAAAAAATTGAAGACTTTACAGTTATCTTAAGCTTTCAAAAAGTAAATAAAATCATAGGTCAGGAATTATCAAAAGAAACGATCAAGAAAATACTTGCTTCTTTGGATATAAAAATAAACAGTGTTTCCGATGCCGGTTTAGGTCTTATTATTCCTTCTTACAGAGTTGATGTTCAAAGAGAAATCGATGTTATTGAAGAAATTCTGAGAGTTTACGGTTACAACAACATCAATTTCTCTAAAAAATTGAATGCTACTGTATCAAATTCGCCAAGAACCGAAGATTATAAAATACAAAACATCATCGCTTCTCAGTTGGTTTCTAACGGATTCAACGAAATGATGGCCAATTCGTTGACGACACCTGATTATATTCAATTAAGCAACGATTTAAAAGAAGAATACAATGTTACTATTCTGAATCCTTTAAGCAAAGATTTGTCAACAATGAGACAATCTCTTTTGTTTTCAGCATTAGAAGCCGTTTCGTACAATATCAATCGGAAAAACAGTGATTTAAAATTATTTGAATTCGGAAAAACATACCATAAATTACCATCCGGATTTGAAGAAAACAAGCATTTGACACTTACAGTCACAGGAAATCGTTTGGCCGAAAGCTGGACAACTCCACAAAAAGCGACCGATTTCTTCCTTTTCAAAGGATATGTGAATGCTATTTTGTCAAGATTAGGAATTGAAAAAACAAAAACTCAACCGGTTTCTTCTGATATTTTTGCCGAAGGAATTGCTTTGACTTTAGGAACTGAAACTTTGGTTGAATTTGGTACCATCAAAAAATCAATTACTAAATATTTCGACATTAAACAAGAAGTTTTATTTGCCGATTTCAATTGGACAGCTATTTTAAAATTGCTTTCAGTAAAAATTAAATATGTCGAAATTCCGAAATACCCTGAAGTTCGCAGAGATTTAGCTTTATTGATTGACGAAAATATCTCTTTTGACTCTATCTTCAATATTGCAAGACAATCCGAAAAATCACTTTTGAAAGACATCAATCTTTTTGACGTTTATACCGGAAAAAATTTACCTGAAGGCAAAAAATCATATGCGGTGAGTTTTGTAATTCAAGACAACACAAAAACGCTTACAGACGCTCAAATAGACAAAATAATGAGCAAATTGCAAAAAAATTTCGAAACGGAGCTTAACGCAAGTTTGAGATAATAATTATAAATATTTAATACATAAAAGAGCCGGAATTTGTACAAATTCCGGCTCTTTTTATTATCTGGTGTAAACAATTACAAACATATTTCTATTGCAACAGAATCTTTTAATTTCAAAACAAAAATACCAACATGCAAAAAAGAGGCTGTCTATAAAAAGTATAGACAGCCTCTTTTTGTATCTAAAGCTTAATTTATTATTTCAATTTACCTTCATTTCTATCATCAATATAATTTCCTGTAATCGTAACATTATTACCTTTAGTTACATTTCCAGTAATTATCATGTGTCCACCAGAACCTAAAAACTGAAGTTTGGCTCCACTATTCAAAATTACATTACCATAAACCATTAAATCACCCTCTATAATAAGAGTTCCATTAACAATTAAGGTAGATGCATTTTTAGTAGTACCAATAAATAGACCTCCTTTTAGAGAAAAAACGCCATTATTGTTTACAGTTACACCTTGAGCTGCAGCAAGAACTCCACACCAATTAAGATTTTGGTTAACATTAACGGTATAAAGTGATTGATCACCCTTATAATTAAATGTTTGTCCTGAGTTTACATTCAAGTAAGCATCTCCTGGATAAGGAGTAAAACCTTCACAAGCAAGTGATTGAGAACCAGTACTCAATTTTTTGATAATTTTTAAACCTCCGTTTCCTGAAGCCACAAAAATATAATCTCCAACACTCTTAACATAATTTGAAGAACCTCCTAATTGAATTGACCCTAAAAAAGACAAACTATTATTTACATTTTTATACACAGACACACCAGCAGCTCCATTGGCAACATATACAAAATCACCGTTTACAGATACAGCATTAGTAACTACATCACCAGCATCAACATCGGCTAAATCAGTTGGCAATGCCAAACTCTGAAGTAAACTTCCTGAGTTTAAATCATATACTTTTAGTCCTTGATATCCTTCAGAAACCAACAAATTATTTCCTTGAAAATCAATAGTCCTTTTAGCCTCTACAACATCTGTAGAAGTTGAAAAAGATAAAAGTGGACTTAAATTATCAGCATTAAAAACTTTCACACCTTCGGTACCGCTTAAAACCACAATTTTATTGTCAATACGTCTCAATGCACGCAAATCGGCAACATTAATAGTTGTTTCTACACTATTTGTAGTTTTGTCAATTTTTGCAATAACACCGTTATTTCCTGAAACACCATAATATTTAGAATCTGCAACCGCAACTCCGGTACCAACTTTACTATCTAAAGAAACAGTAGTATAGTTATTTGTTAACAATCCCGCCTGAAGTGGCATTCTACCAACAAACGCCGGACTGGTTAACTGTGCATTTTTATCAACATCCATTGCTCCGGCCAGGTAAAGATTTCCATTATCGTAAACAACAGTGCTAATATCTGTATTCGGCAAAATAGCCTGTATAATCAACTGTGGATTATTAGGTTGAGAAATATCAATTACATCTATTCCACCCAAGTAAGTTTCTCCTTGAGTATTATAAGAAACATATACATAATTATCCTTAACATCAACATGAGTCGCTTTCAAAGTCAAACCATTATAAGTAGGAGGATTAAATTCTGCCAATAATGCCATTGGAAAATCAGAAGCAATTTCGTTTTCAGAAGTTCTACCATTAGTTTTGGCGGTAACCAAACCGATAACACCAAGATTATCGTTATTCATTCTGGCAGACAAATTTTGAGAATTTGTGTTTAAAATAACTTTTACATTTTGATCTTCACCAACGTTATCAACATCATTTTGACAACTCTGAAAAACCAAAAAAGAACAGGCAAGAAGACTCAGAATACTTTTTTTCATAAATAATTATATAAATTAAACTTTTGGTGGTGTGCAAAGCTACGACTTTTTAAATTAAGGCTGATAATTCGGTTATTTTATTTAACAACAAATCATATAA
>CAZWAF010000067.1:0-12034 GCA_964631795.1 uncultured Flavobacterium sp.
AAAACCCTTCATCTAACGATGAGGGGTTTTTTGTTTTGGATAATTCTATTTTTTTAAAATAATTAGTGTCCATAGGACAGGATAAGTCTTAAGCTATTTGCAGAGATGTAAAGCAACTGGGCTGAAAATAAAAAAGGTTGCAGAGTTTTTAGACTCTGCAACCTTTTTTGCTTTGAAACGTTGTAATTTTATTATTTCTTCAAAGGAATATTATTTAAAATCTCCAATATAAATTTCCAATATTTTTGAGCAGAAGAAATACTGGCTCTTTCATCCGGAGAGTGAGCTCCGTGAATGGTTGGTCCAAAAGAAATCATATCCATTTTTGGATAATTTGTTCCAAGAATACCACATTCTAAACCGGCATGACAAGCAGCTACATTTGGTTTTTCGTTATTTTGTTTTTCATAAAGAGAAACCAAAAGATCCAAGATTTCAGATTTCGGATTTGGTGTCCAACCCGGATAAGAACCGGATAATTCAACTTCACATCCCATCAATTCAAAAGCCGAACGCAAAGCATTTGCCAAATCAAACTTAGAAGATTCTACCGAAGAACGAGTCAGGCATTGAACTGTCAATTGTCCTGCTCCCAAAACTATTTTTGCAATATTGTTTGAAGTTTCAACTAAATCTTCAAAATCGGCACTCATTCTGTACACTCCGTTGTGAGCCGTGTAGATTGCTCTCACAAAATAGTATTGAGCAATAGAAGGCATCACTTTTGCCGGAGCAACCTCTAATTTTTCAAAAATTACTTCCAGATTTGGCTCCGTTGTGCTGAATTCTGCTTTGATTTCGTTTACAATTTGTTGCATATCAAATTCAAAAGCTTCGTCATAAACCTGAGCAATAATTACTTTGGCAACACTTTCGCGAGGAATAGCGTTACGCAAACTTCCACCTTTGATTTCAGAAATTTGCAAACCGAAATTATCAAAACCGTCAAACAACAAACGGTTCATGATTTTGTTGGCATTTCCCAATCCTTTATTAATATCCATTCCTGAGTGGCCACCTTTTAAACCTTTTACGGTAATTTGGTAACCTACAGAACCTTCCGGTGCCTCTTCTTCGTCATATTCTGCTGTAGCAGTCACATCAATTCCACCGGCACATCCGATTCCGATTTCATCGTCTTCTTCGGTATCTAAATTCAAAAGAATTTCTCCGTCCAAAACACCTCCCTGAAGTCCCATTGCTCCTGTCATTCCGGTTTCTTCGTCAATAGTAAACAAAGCTTCAATTGCAGGATGAGGAATCTCGTTACTTTCTAAAATAGCCATAATAGTTGCTACTCCAAGACCATTATCGGCACCAAGAGTAGTTCCTTTGGCACGAACCCAGTCACCATCAACATACATTTCAATTCCCTGAGTATCGAAATCAAAATTGGTATCATTATTTTTTTGGTGAACCATATCCAAATGCGATTGCATCACGATAGTTTTACGGTTTTCCATTCCTGCGGTAGCCGGTTTTTTGATAATTACGTTTCCAATGGCATCTTTGAAAGTTTCTAAACCTAATTTTTGTCCAAACTGCATCATAAATTCAATCACGCGTTCTTCTTTTTTTGAAGGACGAGGAACGGCGTTCAAATCGGCAAATTTGTTCCAAAGTGCTTTTGGCTCAAGGTTTCTTATTTCTTGGTTCATCTTTTTTGAATTAAATTTTAGAGTGCCAAAGTTACAAAGTAGCCCTCTTAATTCTGTAAAAGTTTTTATTTATTTTCTCTGAATTATTTATTTGATTTTTGAAATTGATTTAACCGCAAAGGACGCAAGGTTTTTTGATTCTGGATGTCTTTATTAACGCAACGTAAACTAATCAGTATTAGAAAATTTAACCGCAAAGGGCGCAATAATAAGTATTTCTTTGTCTCTATTTCGCAAGGAACGCAAAGCGTCGTTTGGTTTTGCAACAATATTGATGCAGATAAATTTGTTATTGAATTTGATTTTGTGATTGAAATTGTCATTGATTTTTGTTTCTTTACGATGTTATTTCTTTTAAAAAATGAAAAAAAGATACATTCTTCCCTTTTTACTTTTGTTTCAGATAATTCTTATTAATGTAATTTCACATTATCCTGTTTTGGTTGAACGGTTTTACAGTAATGGTTTTTATCCCTTTTTGTCAAGAGGAATGCGAATTGTTTTGGGAAAAATTCCTTTTTCAGTAGGCGACTGCATTTATACTATTTTGATTTTAATGGCAATTCGTTGGCTTTGGAACAACAGAAAAAACTGGAAACAAGATTGGAAGAAGTTATCTCTGGAAATTCTAAGTATTCTTTCTGTATTTTACTTTTTATTTCATTTGTCGTGGGCTTTAAATTATTATCGTCAGCCGCTTCACGAAAAAATGCAGATTCACAGGGACTATTCTTATTCAGAATTATATTCTTTTACCCAAAAACTGATTTCAAAAACCAATGAAATTCAATTTCAGATTACACATAACGTAAATAAATCTGTCAAAAATCCATATTCTAAAGAGCAGATTTTTGACATGAGCAAGAATGGTTATTTACAATTATCTAAAGAATATTCCTTTTTTAAGTTCGAAGAACAAAGTACCAAGAAATCATTGTATAGTTTGCCATTTACTTATATGGGATTTGGCGGATATATGAATCCTTTTTCGCATGAAGCTCATCTTAATGATAATTTACTAATGTTTACCTTTCCCACGGTGGTTTGTCACGAAATGGCGCATCAGATAGGTTATGCTTTTGAGGACGAAGCCAATTTTATAGGATTTCTTGCTTCTAAAAAAAATCCGGATCTGTATTTTCAGTATTCGGCATATTCAATGGCTCTGCTTTATTGCCTACGTGAAATTGGAATTCAAAACGAATCTCAACTTGAGTCATTATTAAAAACCGTAAATCCCGGAATTATTAAACATTTTGAAGAAAACAATGCCTTTTGGGAAAAATATCAATCTCCGGTCGAAACTGTTTCTGAATTTATTTACGATAATTTCCTGAAATTGAATCAGCAAAAAGATGGAATGGAGAGTTACAATCGTTTTGTTGATTTACTGGTGAACTATTATAAAATGAGAACGTTGTGAGTTGTAGGTTCTAGGTTATAAGTTACAATTCAAAAATTACAACTTACAATCTAGAACTTTTCTTGTAACAAAAACAGTTCATTTACTACTAACTTTCTTGTATGGAAGAGCATTTAGAAAAATCTTTTGTAAAACAGCTTCAGGAGAATCAGAATATAATCCACAAAATTTGTCGGTTATATACTGATAATGAAGACTCGCATAAAGATTTGTTTCAGGAAATTACCATTCAGCTTTGGAAAGCTTTTCCAAAATTCAGAGGCGAAAGCAAATTTTCGACTTGGGCTTATCGCGTAGCTCTGAATACAGCCATCACTCTTTACCGAAAAAAAACAAAAAGAGTTTCTACCATTGAATTTGAAAGCGGCAAACATTTTCTTAAAGAAGAAGATTATAATTATGAGGAGGAGGAACAGATAAAACTTTTGTACCAAGCCGTTTACCAACTAAATGACATTGAAAAAGCGTTGGTTTTTATGTATCTCGAAGATAAAGATTACAATGAAATATCGACTACTTTGGGAATCAGCGAAGTAAATGCAAGGGTGAAGATGAACAGAATTAAAGGAAAATTGAAAAAAATATTAAATCCATAAACGGGAGGATAATGAAAGAACTGGATTTATTAAAAAAAGACTGGAAAAAGAAAGAAAATGCTTTTGAGCAGATTTCTGAAAAAGAACTTTATAAAATGATACATAAAAGATCATCTTCTATTGTGAAGTGGATTTTTATTATCAGCATATTGGAAATCATTTTCTGGATTTCCTTAAGTTTCCTTTTCAACACAGGAAATGAGATTATTGATTTTCAAAAAAGCGGTTTGGTCTTCTTTTTAGAAATTCTGACTTATATCAATTATGTAGTTATATTGGTATTCATTTGGTTGTTTTACAAAAATTACACAACTATTTCGGCCACGGTTTCGACCAAACAACTGATGAAAGACATACTTAAAACAAGAAAAACGGTACAATATTATGTATGGTACAATCTGGGAATGATTATTATAAGTATGATTATAGGAATAATATTGTTGTTGAGTTATTCGCCCGAAACCATTGCTTTCAAAAAACATCTCATGGAAAACAAGAGTTCTATGGCTATCTCTATATTTATTTTGACCATTGTATTTGCTTCGTTTTTTGGATTTTTCTGGTTGTTTTACCGACTTCTTTATGGGGTTTTGTTGCGTAAATTATATGCGAACTATAATGAATTGAGCAAAATTGATTTGTAATTTTAATAACCGAAATTCCTTTTTCTGTTGAGTTCTTTTTCTTGGGCCAGGACTTCAACCGGAATTACTTTTAGCAGAGAAGAATGCTGTTCAATGGCAAATTCAATTTTGGTTACAATTTCGTCAACCGTATCGTTTTCATAATCAATTTCAAGCGGTTCTTTGATTACCATTGTTTGAAGAATTCCGGTCTTTTTAATATAAAGACCTTTTTTATCAAATGAACGCCTGAAACCGTCAATCACAACAGGAACCACAATGGGTTGGTATTGTTTGATGATATGAGCCGTTCCTCTGCGAATAGGCTTAAATGATTTTGTGGTTCCTTGCGGAAAAGTAATTACCCAACCGTCTTCAAGTGCTTTCATTATATTCAAAGTATCATCGGGATTTACAGTCCGTTTTTCAGCTATATCTTTGCCTTCTGCTCTCCATGTGCGCTGCACCGGAATGGCTCCCATATAAGATAAAATCCGGGGGAAAAGTCCGGCAGTCAAAGTTTCTTTGGCAGCAACATAATAGATATTCAGCTTCGGATTCCACATATAACCGATATTTGAAATACTATCCTGACGACCACGCAAACTTGCATTAAAAACATGAAACATGGCCGTAACATCGGCATAATATGTTTGATGATTGGAAATAAAAAGGACATTTTTTTGAGGTAATTTTCGAATAACATCCGATCCGGTAATTTGAAGATTATTAAACCCTCTGTATCCGGGATGCGAAATCAAACCAAAAAAACGGATTAACCATCTTTTTATAAACAAAATATGTCCGAAAACATCTTTTTTAAAGAATATCATGATTGATAATATTTTTCATAACCTCCTTAAATTCACTTAAAATCATGGCTGTGGCTCCCCAAACATAGTGATCTGAAATCTTAAAAGTCGGCACTTCAATATCATAAGCATAAGAAGTATTCATCTTTTTCATCACCACTGTTTTCTCATCCAAAAAATCAGTTATCGAAAACTCGATTATATCAGCAACTTCATCCAACTGAGGTTTAAAAGTCAATTCGGTTTTCGAAATTCCCAAAAAAGGAAAAACCAAAAAATTACTGGGAGGAATATAGATTTCAGAAAAAGGCCTGATAATCTCGATTTTTTCGGGATCTACGCCTATCTCTTCATGGGTTTCTCTAAGAGCCGTTTCCTGCAAAGAACTATCTGTCGGTTCTACCTTTCCTCCCGGAAAAGCTATTTGGGAAGAATGTACGCTTGGGTAAGAATTTCGAAGTATTAAGACCAAATGTGTTTTGTTATTTTTGGGATACATCAGTATCATAACGGCTGCTTTCTTCGGATTTACGGATTGTAAATTAACTTTTTCCATAGCAGCAATACGCTCACGGGGTGCCATTTTTATGTGTGCCTGTGCAGCCAATAGTTTTTCTTTTTCTATTTTTGGAATATATTTGACAAAATCGAGAAAATCCATAATATTACCTGTAAAACTAGCCATAAAGTTAGTTTAAAAAATAATTTCAACATCTCTAAACAAAACAAAATGTTCAGCAAAGAAGAAGCCTTAAAAATAAAAAAAGAATTTTGGATCGAATTCGCCAACACCTATCCCAGAAAATGGTTGTTGTATGACACCAAAATCAAGGATTTCTCCTTTAAATTCTATGTTGACAATAAAAAAGCTCAGGTTACACTCGACATTGAACCCCGAGACGAAGAGAAACGCAAAATCTATTTCGAAAAAATAGAATCCCTAAAAACTATCTTTCTGGAAGAATATTTGCCGGAAGCTATTTTTGACCGCAATTTTCATCTTGACACCGGAAAAATAATCAGTAAAGTCTGGGTCGAAAAAACCGGAATCAGTCTTTTCAACAAAAACACCTGGCCTGAGATATTCGATTTCTTTTACGAGAATATGGATCAGTTCGAACGTTTTTTCTACGAATATCAGGATTATATTAATGATTTGGAGATTAATACCTAACAAGCCTTTATTTCGGAAAATTGAAAAACCTAATCGTTTCAGATTAGGTTTTTTTATGTTTAGTTATCGGTAATAAATGAGAAAGTCCCACCGAAGCAGGACTTAAGATTTTCATCTACGGCATATAGCCTTATTGTGATAAGATTAAAGATTAGAAATTTTAATCTAATACAAATATAGGTAAAAAGTATTTAGCTGGATTACGGTTTTCTGTAATGCAGATAATTTTCTTTTCACTATTTTTAAAAAATTGATTTAAAAGCATATAGTTATGGCAAAAATATTAGGATTAGATTTAGGAACAAACAGTATTGGATGGGCGATTGTGGATAAAGATGGAAATGAATTTTCTCTTGTGGATAAAGGAGTAAGAATATTTTCAGAAGGTGTAAAATCTGAAAAGGGTATCGAAAGTTCTCGTGCAGCTGAACGAACAGGTTATAGAAGTGCTCGAAAAATTAAATATCGTAGAAAATTAAGAAAGTATGAAACTTTAAAAGTTCTTTCGCTAAACGGAATGTGCCCATTATCAATTGAAGAAGTTGAGGACTGGAAAAAATCAGGGTTTAAAGATTATCCTCTTAATCCTGAATTCTTAAAATGGTTACGAACTAGTGAGGATGGAAATATCAATCCTTATTGTTTTAGAGATAGAGCCAGCAAACAGAAAGTTGCTTTATATGAATTAGGAAGAGCTTTATACCACATTGCCCAAAGAAGAGGTTTTCTAAGTAATAGATTAGACCAATCTGCCGAAGGTATTTATGAAGAACATAATCCTCAAATTCAGTCATTAATTGAGGATTTGGATGATGCTAATTTAATTCTAAACGAACTGAAAGATTATTTTATAAATCTTGGAATTATTGATGAAGCTGAAAAAGGTGGCTTTAAAAAAGATTTAGATGAGGGAGAAAAGAAGTTGAAATCTCTTTACAATTCTTTGGTTGCAATTACAAAAAAGAATGAGAGTGACATTGTAAAATGTAAAGAAGAGCTCATTGCCAGATTAAATAAAAAAGAGGATTTAGGAAAAGTAAAAGGTAAAATCAAAGACATTTCACAAGCTATGCTTGATGGAAATTTTAAAACTTTAGGACAGTATTTTTACAGTCTGTACAACAAAGGAAAAATCAGAAATCAATATACTTCAAGAGAAGAACATTATTTAGAAGAGTTTATTGCAATTTGTAAAGTTCAAGGGATTCAAGGAATTGATGAAAATGAAAAATTGCCCGAAAAGAAATTTACAGGTTTAGCTAAAGAATTATACAAAGCCATTTTTTTTCAAAGACCATTAAAGTCGCAAAAGGGATTGATTGGTAAGTGTTCTTTTGAAAAAAACAAATCCCGTTGTGCTGTTTCTCATCCTGATTTTGAGGAATACAGAATGTGGACTTATTTAAATACCATAAAAATCGGGACTCAAAGTGAGAAAACTTTACGCTTCCTGACTCAAGAAGAAAAATTAAAATTAGTTTCAAAATTCTACAGAAAAAATGATTTTAATTTTGAAGTTTTAGCCAAAGAACTTATTGAAAAAGGAGCAAGTTTTGGCTACTATAAATCTTCAAAGAAGAATGATTTTTTTTATTGGTTCAACTATAAACCAACTGATACAGTTTCAGCTTGCCAAGTTTCAGCTTCATTGAAAAATGCTATTGGAGAAGATTGGGAAACGAAAACATTTACTTACAAAACATTAAATTCAAAAAAATCAGAAGTAACTAAAACAGTTGATTATAAAGATTTGTGGCATTTGCTCTCAGTTGCTACTTCGGATGTTTATTTGTATGAATATGCTAAAGATAAATTAGGTTTGGATGATAAAAATGCGAAATCATTCAGTAAAATCAAGCTGAAAAAAGATTTTGCCGGTTTAAGTTTATCGGCAATCACTAAAATTCTGCCATATATTAGAGAAGGATTACTTTATTCTCATGCGGTTTTTATGGCAAATATTGAAAATATTGTAGATGAGAGTATTTGGAAAAATCAAAAACAACGAAATTATATACAAAACAAAATTGCTGAAATTGTTGAAAGCTACACTTTTGAGAAAGGTTTATTAGAAGTAATAAATGGTTTAATTAAAGAATATAAAACCGAAAAGGAAGATGGGAAGAAAGTTTATTATTCATTAGAAGCCGAACCGATTTTTGAAACTGATTTAAAGAATAAGTTAGTCAATTTCTATAAAACTAACAAGATTGAGGAAGAACAAGAACAACGAAATATTTTTGATAATTTATTCCCAATTTTTATTGAACAACTAAAAAAATACGAGTTCATAAAAATAGATAGATTGGATGAAAAAGTTTTGGAATTTCTTAAAGGAGAAAATGAAGATGGAGAAGTATTTTGTAGCAATCCAAAACAATTAAAAAAACTCTATCATCCGTCAGATATCGAAGTTTTCAAAAAGAAGATCATTAAAGATGAATTTGATAACGAAAAAGTAGTTTTAGGAAGTCCATTAACTTCGTCTATCAAGAATCCAATGGCAATGCGAGCTTTGCATCAATTGCGTAAAGTTTTGAATACGCTTATTTGGGAAGGTCAAGTTGATGAAAATACACGAATTCATATTGAAATGGCTCGTGAATTAAACGATGCCAACAGAAGAAAAGGAATTCAGGATTATCAAAAAGAGAGAGAAGAATTATATAAAATTTATGAAGCTAAAATTAAAGAACTTTATCAAGTTAAAACAGGTAAAGAGATACTTAATGTGACAGATGATGATTTGCAAAGATTTGAATCTGCTTTGGAACAAACTAAAGACGGAAGATTAATTACTAAAGATGAACTTTTAAAATATAAGATATGGGAAGAACAAAATCATATTTGTATTTATACAGGAAAAACAATTAGTATTGATAGTTTTTTAGGTTCAGACCCAAAATTTGATATTGAACATACAATCCCAAGAAGTATATCTCAAGATAATTCCATGATGAATAAAACTCTTTGTGATAAAGATTTTAATAGAACAATTAAAGGCAAAAAAATGCCAATTGAATTATCTAATTATACTGATATTTTACCAAGAATTGAGCATTGGAAAAAAGAAGCGGAAAAAATAGATAATGAAATAAAACTTTTGTCTAAGTCGATTAAATCGGCAGCAACCAAAGAAGTAAAAGACAAAAAAATCAGAAGAAGGCATTATCTAACTTTAAAACGCGACTATCTTCAAGGAAAATATGACCGTTTTATTTGGGAAGAACCAAAAGTTGGATTCAAAAACAGTCAAATTCCCGATACAGGAATCATTACCAAATATGCACAAGCTTATTTAAAATCTTATTTTAAAAGAGTAGAAAGCGTAAAAGGAGGAATGGTTGCAGAATTCAGAAAGCAATGGGGAATTCAAGAGTCCTTTATAGACGAAAACGGAAATAAACATTATAAAGAAAAAGACAGAAGCAAGCACACGCACCACACTATTGATGCCATTACAATTGCCTGTATGACAAAAGATAAATATGATGTTTTGGCTCACGCGTGGAAACTGGAAGATGAGCAAAATAAAAAAGAAGCAAAAGCGATTATTGAACAAGCAAAACCTTGGAAAACTTTCAAAGAAGATTTGCTGAAAATTGAAGAAGAAATTTTGGTTTCACATTTTATACCCGACAACGTTAAAAAACAGTCTAAAAAGATTGTTAGAGTTCGTGGAAAAAAACAATATGTGGCCGAAATCGAACGTGATGCGAAAGGTAAAGCAATTCCAAAAAAAGACACAAACGGAAAAATAATTTACAAGTTAAACGAAAAAGGAGAAAAAATACCAAGATTGCATCAAGGTGATACTGTTCGGGGTTCGTTACATCAGGATAGTATTTACGGAGCGATTAAAAATCCTTTAAATACTGATGAAATACGCTATGTTATCCGTAAAGATTTAGAAAGTCTGAAAGCTAACGATATTGAAAATATTGTTGATGAAGCAGTAAAAGAAAAAGTAAAACAAGCAGTTGAAAATAAAATTCTGTTACTTTCGTCAAATCCACAACAAAAAAACAAATTAAACGGGACGGTTTGGATGAACGAAGAAAAGCAAGTGAGAATTAACAAAGTTAGAATTTATGCCAATTCAGTAAAAAATCCTTTAGAAATAAAAGAGCATAGTTTATTATCAAAATCACGACACGAGCATAAACAAAAAGTGTATGGGCAAAATGATGAGAATTATGCTATGGCGATTTATGAATTGGACGGAAAAAGAGAGTTTGAATTAATTAACAATTTCAATTTAGCAAAACTTATAAAAAATGGACAAGGATTTTATCCGCAGAATAAAGAAAAAGAGGTAAAGGGTAAAAAAGTTTTAATTCCAATTGCAAAAAGTAATAATAGAGATTTGGTTTTAAAAAGAGGGCAACAAGTTGTTTTTTATGACAAGGAAGTAGAGAAACCTAAAGACATCAATGACATAACAAATTATACAGGAAGAATATATATTATTGAGGGTTTGTCAATTCAAAGAATAAAATCTAGTAATAATGACTTTGAATATGGGGTGATTATGTTCAGGTATTTTAAAGAGGCAAGAAAAGCAGATGAAATTAAGAAAGATAATTTTAAACCTGATGGAGTTTTTAAGTTAGAAGAAAACAAACCAACGAGAAAAATGAATCATAATCAATTTACAGCATTTGTGGAAGGAATTGATTTTAAAGTACTGCCAACAGGGAAATTCGAAAAAATATAATTTCAGAATTAAATAAATTGGTGTATATTTACACCATATAAATGATTTTACTATGACACGTCAAAGCATCACTTTAGCCAAACAAAATGATGAATGGTTAAAAACTCAAATAGCGGAAGAAGAATTCAACAGCAAAAGCGAAGCGATTAATTATTTAATCAAACAAGCTCGGGAACGTGATGCCTATCACGAATTTGTGCAAATGAAAATCGATAAAGGTTTAAAAAGTGGTTTTAGTACCAAAACCAAAGAAGAACTTTTGGCAGAAATTAAAAGCCGATTAAATGTATAAGCACAAGCTGTCTATTGAAGCGGAAGAAGATATTGTACGAATATTTGAATATGGTTTGAGAAGATTTGGGTTAATGCAAGCAAATAAATATTATGATATGCTGTTTGAATGTTTTAACAAAATTGCTTCCAATCCGTTTCTGTTTCCAGTTGTATCGAGATATAAAGATGTAGAACGATTTTGTGGTTGTGGAGTAGATACTATTTATTACAACATCAATGGTGATGAAATTGAAATTATCACAATAATAGGAAGACAAGATTATAAATAAAAGTTCATTGACATAAAAATCAATATTAAACGACCAAACCACAACGGAAAATCTTCCCGATTTTCTGTATCGGATTTTCCGTTGTGGTTTGATTAAAGATTAGAAAACACGATATTCATCTTCAAAAATCAGAAGCGGACACGGTAGTTGTGGTTTGATTAAAGATTAGAAAACACGATATTTCAATCTTACCAAGTGCTTTATACTTATCAGTTGTGGTTTGATTAAAGATTAGAAAACACGATATTAAGTCTAAAAAAGCAAAGACACTTTCATTAGTTGTGGTTTGATTAAAGATTAGAAAACACGATATTCTTTTTAAATTGTTTAAGAAGAAAGATTAAGTTGTGGTTTGATTAAAGATTAGAAAACACGATATTTTGTTAAATATGATAATGAAAAGGGAGAGGTTGTGGTTTGATTAAAGATTAGAAAACACGATATTGGTATGGGCTATCACGTTGTTTG
>CAZWAF010000068.1:0-11931 GCA_964631795.1 uncultured Flavobacterium sp.
TCAGAATCTTTTATAAAAAAAAACTGTTCGAAAATTACTTTTCGGACAGCCTCTTCTTAAAGTAAAAACCCGTCTCAGTGAGACGGGTTTTTTGTTAAACAAATATTTCTTCAAGTATAAAATCCAGTTCAGGGAACAGCGGACTTTTTATCTGATCTTCTTCAATCAATGGATGTAAACCGATAAACTGATTGTCTCTCAAAACATAAATCAGAATACTCTTTTCTGCCGGATTTACAATCCAATATTCCAAAACGCCGGCTTCTTCATATAAATCGAATTTATATTTCAATTCTTTTTTTGAATTTCCCGGAGACAAAATTTCAATTACCAAGTCCGGAGCTCCAAAAGCACCTCTTTTGTCTAATTTGTTTTCATCGCAAATCACACATAAATCGGGTTGAACAACAGTAAATACATCTTTGTCCGGAGTCGATTTTTTCGAATCTAATAATCGTACGTCGAATGGAGCAGCAAATAAATTACAAGAATGATTTTTTAGATTATTATATAAAATTCCTGTCAGTTTCATTGATATTTTCTGGTGTGAAGTATTGGGAGCTGGGCTCATCTTGAAAATTTTGCCCTTCAGAATTTCTAATCGTTCCTGAAAATTCCAAGTAAGGTAATCGGCATACGAGTAGGTTTTGTTTAAATCTAAATCGTTTATATTGGTAATCATCGTTTCTGAATTTGATATCTTCAAAATTAGGTTTTTTTTATCAGATTTTTTTACTTTTAAAAAATGAGATAAGTAAAACACACGGTATAATGTTGTATTTTGTTAATTGACAATGGTCAATTAATTACAGTATCTGCCTGGCAACAGCAGTGTTATTCTTGTTTCTCAATACATTTTTATTGTAACGAGGCTTTCGGATTTATGACTTTAATTTTTTTGACTTACTTATGATAGAAACCTATTACAGAAAGAAAGGAAATTCGTAGTTTTGGAAGGCAAAAAAAGTTACGGTACAAGCTTCCGTAATTTGTAATTTATAATTCATAATTCTAAGAAATGCGTACTCATTTTATAGCTATAGGCGGAAGCGCCATGCACAATCTTGCCTTGGCATTACACAACAAAGGATATCAGGTAACCGGTAGCGACGATGCTATTTTTGAACCTTCAAAATCAAGATTAGAAAAGAAAGGTTTGATGCCAAAAGAACTGGGATGGTTTCCCGAAAAAATCACTTCAGATATCGAGGCTGTTATTCTTGGAATGCACGCCAAAGCCGATAATCCCGAATTGTTGAAAGCTCAGGAATTGGGTTTGAAAATTTACTCGTATCCTGAATTTTTGTACGAACAATCTAAAAATAAAACCCGTGTGGTTATTGGTGGTTCTCACGGAAAAACGACTATTACTTCCATGATTCTGCATGTAATGCATTACCATAATATTAATGTCGATTATATGGTGGGAGCACAATTAGAAGGATTTGACACTATGGTTCATCTTACCGAAGAAAATGATTTTATCGTTTTGGAAGGCGATGAATATTTGTCGTCTCCGATGGATCGCCGTCCGAAATTCCATTTGTATAATCCTAATATCGCTTTGATTTCAGGTATTGCCTGGGATCACATCAATGTATTTCCGACTTATGAGAATTATGTAGAACAGTTTGAAATCTTTATCCAAAAAATTACCAATGGCGGAATTTTGGTTTACAATGAAGCCGATCCTGAGGTGAAAAGAGTAGCCGAAGCTGCGACAGCACCAATTCGAAAAATTCCTTACAATACACCGGTATATACAGTTGAAAATGGAGTGACTTTACTTGAAACTCCCGAAGGACCGATGCCGATTGAAGTTTTCGGTGCTCATAACCTAAACAATCTAGCCGGAGCCAAATGGATTTGCCAAAACATGGGCGTAGATGAAGCCGAATTTTATGAAGCCATTGCTAGTTTTAAAGGTGCTTCTAAACGTTTGGAAAAAATAGCGGAAAGCAAGAATAAAGTGGCTTATAAAGATTTTGCACATTCTCCATCAAAAGTGGCAGCTACTACTAAAGCCGTTAAGGAACAATATCCTGACAGAAATTTAGTAGCTTGTTTGGAACTGCATACTTACAGCAGCTTGAATGCCGAGTTTTTGAAAGAATACCAAGGAGCATTGAATAGTGCCGATAAAGCGGTTGTTTTCTATTCGCCGGATGCGGTAAAAATCAAGCAGCTTGAAGAGGTAACTTATGACCAAATTGCAAAAGCTTTCAACCGTGAAGATTTGATTATTTATACCAATCCGGCTGATTTTAAAAATTTTCTGTTTAGCCAAAACTTAGACAATTCAGCTTTGTTGCTGATGAGTTCCGGAAATTACGGAGGGTTGAACTTTGATGAGGTAAAAACTTTAATTGGATAAAACTTAGATTGAATAATCAACTTTTAATGATTTTCTTCCATTCCAAATTTTATTATCTTTAGGTAAAAAGTGGTTATGGAAGAAAATCATTCTTTTTCTATAAAATTCTGGGCCGAAGACGATAAGCCCCGTGAAAAGCTGATGCTGAAAGGCAAAGTCGCACTGAGCGATGCCGAATTGCTTGCTATTCTCATAGGTTCGGGCAGCCGAAATGAGAGTGCGGTCGATTTGAGCAGACGCATTCTGGCAAGTGTAGATAATAATCTCAATACTTTGGGTAAATTATCTTTGCAACAATTAATGAACTTTAAGGGAATTGGAGAAGCCAAAGCAATAACCATATTGGCAGCAACGGAACTCGCCAAAAGACGAAGGGGAGAAGAAGCTCTGGAACTTTTAAAAATCACTTCGAGCAAAGCCATTTTTGAACTCATGCAGCCCATTATTGGCGAATTGTCTCACGAGGAATTCTGGATTATTTATCTCAATAACTCCAACAAAGTACTTTCGAAATCTCAAATCAGTAAAGGTGGAATTACCGGAACCGTGGTAGATGTTCGATTGGTTTACAAAACTGCGTTGGAAACCGGAGCAACGGCAGTAATACTTTGTCACAATCATCCTAGCGGAACACTTACCGCCAGTGAAGCTGACAAGCAAATTACCAAAAAATTAAAACTTGCAGGCGAAAGCCTCGACATAAAAGTTTTAGACCACCTGATTATTACCGAAAACGATTATTTCAGTTTTACCGATGAAGGGTTGCTTTAAAAAAACATGTGCGATGAAGAAGGTAAAAATAAATTAAGTCTATTACAAACCAACTCTATAGAGTGTGATCCACTTGTTTATTTTTTCTATTAACTCATCTCGTTTTATGGGTTTTGAAACGTAATCATTGACGCCCGAATCCATAATTTCTTTTATATTTTCGTCAAAAGCATAGGCAGAGACGGCTATAATTGGGATTTGTGCATGATTTGGATTTTGTTTCAGAAGTTTGGTGGCTTCTATGCCGTCCATTTCAGGCATTTGAATATCCATGAGAATTAAGTCGTATTTTTCTCTGTCTAATTCTTTTAGAACCTGATGGCCATTATAAACTTTTGTTACTTCCCAATTTGGCTGGTTTAGTATTTTACTCAATAATAACTGATTGATTTCTACGTCTTCGGCCGATAATATTTTTATTGTAATCTGATCGTTTTCTTTATAGTTTTCTGATATTTTCGTTATAACTTGAATTTTATTTGATTGTGCGGCAAATTGAAAAGGAAAAATGATTGTGAATTCGGTTCCTTTTCCTTCATCTGTTTTTATATCTATCGTTCCGTCTAGTAAATCAACAGAGTTTTTTACAATTGGTAAGCCCAAACCTGTTCCTCCGTATTTTTTAGACATAGAAGCATCGCCCTGAAAGAAAGGATCAAATATCCGGTTTTGTTTTTCTTTGTTTATCCCTATTCCGCTGTCTTTGATTTTTATTTCTATTTTGTCTTCCGAAATAGTACGAAGACTTAATTGTAAGCTTCCTTTTTCGGTAAATTTTATCGCATTGGAAAGCAAATTGTTTAAAATATGATTCAGGATTTTCTCATCACTGATAATTTCTCTGTTTAAATTGTCGCTGCAATCAAAAACAAAGTCTATTCCCTTGTCTTTAGCCTGTTGCTGATAAACTTTAGATATTTTTTTCGTAAAATTTAATAGGTTCACTGCATCTTGGTTGACGGTTTGATTTCCGGATTCAATTTTAGACAAATCCAGAATGTCGTTGATGATATTTAGCAGATTATGCGATGAACTTTTTGCAATGTTCAGATATTCGATTTTTTCCGAATCGGTTTCTTTTTCGGACAACAGCCCGATGAAACCAATAATTCCATTGAGCGGAGTTCTGATTTCGTGGCTCATATTCGATAAAAATTCCGATTTCGATTTATTGGCAGTTTCGGCTTCTTTTTTTGCAATATTCAAATCCCTGGTTCTTTCCTCAACAGCTATTTCCAGATTATCGGAGAGTTTTGTCAGGCTTTCATTTTTATTTTCCAATTCATTATTATAGTAAGTAAGTTCATTTATGAGAGAAAAAATATAAGACAGAGGAAGAACTATCCCGATTATAAATACGAATAAATTGATAAATGAATGATAGCTTTCTTTCTCATAAAAAGACCCGACACCAATTGATGTTTCATAAATAGAATAGAAACTGAAAATTAGTAAGCCAATTGAATATCCAAGAGTTCTAAATCGGATAATTAATAATGCCAACAGTGGAATTGTTACATAAATTAATGGTGTATAATTGTTGAATCCAAAATGCATATTAATAATCAGCAATGCGGTAAAGGCAAGGAAATATATAATGTCCTTGAATTTTGCTGATTTTAATTTTTTTAAACTGTAAAATAGAGGTAATGCCAGTATGATTCCTAAGATATCGGCCAAAGTTATAGTACAGATTCTGATTAGTAATTCGATGGGTGTAGCCTTGAAATAGCCAAAAAGGTAAGGAGAGAGTACTATTGCCCACGTGGTCAATATTGGCGGAAGCAGAACCATAAAGAAATAATATCTGAGAACGTTTTTTGTGTTCGAAAATTATAACCTCTCACAAATTTTTTATGTGCAAAATATCCCAAGAATGATTGAAGGGTGTCGATTAATGCAATCCAAATACCTAAACTTAAACCTTTGGCAATTGACGAAAAATTATTTTCAAGTATAAAAAAAGGTGCGTTGGATAAAAAAGTTCCTAAGAATATTGCCGGAAGAACTTTTCGTCCGAAAACCAAAAGGCATCCCATGGCAATTCCCGCAGGAAGCCAAATAACAGTCAGGTTTCCCGGAGGAAGACTGATGAATTTTATTCCTCCAACGGCGGTTAAGTAGTATAATAAAAAAGTAATTATATTATTCTGAAAAGTTTTCTTTAATGTATTTCCCATTTTTTGATTTAAATGAATCTAATATTGTAAAAATGATGATTAAAACTTTAGAAAGTCATCATTTGTATATGAATAAATGTAAATATAGAAGTTTTAGGAGAATTACAAAATACAAACCAATCGTTTATTTGTTACTTGTGAGAAATCAGATTTTAGCTGAATTATTAACCACTCAATAGAATGTTTTCTGTTTGATTTTTTTAAATTAGCGAAGAAATAGCGTTTGAGAAAAACGCTATTTTTTACACATTTACATTTTACAGATAAAAGAATTTTTTAAATAATTTTGAAAATGAAAAAAATAGTTTTTTTATTGTTTCTTCTTGTTAATGCTTTGTCTTTTGGACAATCATTGAACAACTACAAATATCTTGTAATTTCTAAAAAATATAATTTTCAGGAAGAAATTAACGAATACAGTTTGAATTCCGGTGCCGGATTTATATTAAGAAAACAAGGTTTTGAGGTTTTGTTTACCGGAGATGTTTTTCCGGAAGATTTGGTCAAAAATCGCTGCAAAGCAATGTATCTCGATATTGAGAATAAAAGTTCCGGAATGCTAACTAAACTGGAAGTAGTTTTTAAGGATTGTGAAAATAAGATTTTATTTAGCTGTCAGCAAGGAACCAGTAAGGAGAAGTCCAGAGAAGCAGCTTTGAATGAAGCTTTGCAAGACGCATTGAATTCGGTAAAAGCGCTTAAATACAAGTATAAAGGCGATTCTGATATTGAAGAGAATGCTAATGCTGTTACTGAAATAATGCTTTCGGCTAAACCAATTACCAATGGTTTTAAGTTGGTCGATTCCCAAAATAATACAATCATTACTATTTTAAAAACATCAAACAAAGAAGTTTTTTTAGCTGATAAAAACGGAAAACAAGGCGTTTTAATCTCAAAAGATTATCAGTGGTTTTTTGAATATTATAAAGACAATCAGTTTTTTTCTGAGAAAGTAAAGGTGGCTTTTTAGTTTTCAGTCGCAGTTGTCACTGAAAACTGCGACTGAAAATTAATATCTATACTTCTCCTGCCATCTGTTTCTCAAAAATTCTCGGGTAGAATTTTCTCTTACATTTCTTCCCGGATCATAAAAAATGGTTTCCGAGATTTCATCAGGCAGATATTCTTGTTCGGCAAAATTATTCGTATAATCGTGCGAATATTTATATTCATCACCATAGCCCACTTCTTTCATTAGTTTAGTCGGCGCGTTTCGCAAATGAATAGGAACCGGTAAATCTCCCGTTTGTTTTACCATTTGTTGCGCTTGGTTTATAGCCATGTAAGAAGAATTACTTTTGGGCGAAGTTGCCAGATAAATGGCGCATTGGCTCAAAAGAATCCGGCTTTCGGGATAACCAATTGTTGTTACGGCCTGAAAAGTATTATTGGCCATAATCAGAGCCGTAGGATTGGCATTGCCTATGTCTTCGCTGGAAAGAATCAGCATTCTTCGGGCGATGAATTTCACGTCTTCTCCACCTTCAATCATTCTTGCCAGCCAATAAACCGCTCCGTTTGGATCGCTTCCGCGAATGGATTTGATAAAAGCGGAAACTATGTCATAGTGCTGCTCGCCGGTTTTGTCATACAAAACAGTGTTTTGCTGAACCAATTGCAGCACTTTTTCGTTGGTAATTACAATTTCGTCTTCGTTGAGTGCATTAATCACGAGTTCGAAAATATTCAGCAGTTTACGTCCGTCGCCACCGGAAAGTCTCAGCAGGGCTTCGGTTTCTTTCAGGACGATGTTTTTTTCTTTCAGAATCACATCGGTTGTCATGGCTCTTTTTAGTAAAGATTCCAAATCGTCTTTGGAAAAAGGATTCAGAATATAAACCTGACAACGCGACAAAAGAGCGGGAATTACTTCGAAACTCGGGTTTTCGGTAGTAGCACCAATAAGAGTAATCCAGCCTTTTTCGACAGCTGCCAATAATGAATCTTGTTGCGATTTGCTGAATCGGTGAATCTCATCGATAAACAGAATCGGGTTTTTAGAAGTGAAAAGCCCTCCACTTTGTTTGGCTTTGTCAATGACTTCGCGTATGTCTTTTACCCCCGAATTAATAGCACTCAAAACATAGAAAGGTCGTTTGGATTCCTGCGCAATGATTTGTGCCAAAGTGGTTTTTCCTGTTCCCGGAGGTCCCCAAAAAATCAAAGACGGAATGATTCCTTTGGCAATTTGTTGTGTCAATGAACCGTTTGGTCCAACCAAATGAAGTTGACTCAAATAATTGTCCAAATTTTGCGGGCGAATACGTTCTGCTAAAGGTGCTTCCATTTTAATGGCGAATTTTGAATTGTAAGTTGTCAAATTTAGTATATTTCAAATTCAAAATGTCAATCAAACGAATTTTCAAATTTCCTAATTTTCAAATTTTCTGATATGACAAAATAGCATACTTCTTTTTTTGGGTTCATTTTTGAGAACTTTCGTTTGTAAAAAAAACAATCTGAGTATGAATGACAAGCATTTCAAATTTTCCACTTCCGTTTTGGCTTTGCCATTGTTTTTTGTGCTCTCGCTTTGGATTGTTTTTTGGGCAGAACGGAGATTTGGTATTGATTTGATAGAATTCGGAATATATCCCAGAACATTTAGTGGTTTAAAAGGGATAGTTTTTAGTCCATTCATTCATGGAAACATCAAACATTTGCTGAACAATACATTTCCGTTATTGATTTTGATGGCTGCTCTGCGCTTTTTTTACAGAGCACAATCGCTTTATGTTTTAGGGTTTGGAATTTTATTTTCGGGTTTTATAACATGGGGAATTGGCAGAAATTCCTATCATATAGGAGCCAGTGGATTGATTTATGTTTTGGTAAGTTTTATTTTTTTCAAAGGAATTATTACAAAATATTACCGATTGGTTGCTTTATCGCTGACTGTGGTGACGTTTTATGGCGGAATGATCTGGTATGTTTTTCCGGGTTTGGGAGATGAGTCTGTTTCCTGGGAAGGGCATTTGGCGGGCTTGATTACAGGATTTGCTTTTGCCATTGGTTTCAAAACAGCTCAATATCAAAAGCCGATAAAATACGATTGGGAAAGCCCGGATTATGATGCTTCGCAGGATAAGTTCATGCAGCGATTTGATGAGAACGGAAATTTTGTCAATTTGCCTAAGGAAGAGCCTCAGGAGATTGTTGATTCTTATTTTGTTTCTGATATTCCTGTATTTTATGAATTTGTAGAAACAAAAAATGAATCAAAACCGGAGTCCTGATTCATTCTCTAATTTGAGATTTAGGATTTCTAAAATCCTAAATCGAAAATCTCAATTCCTAAATCTTATTGTCTTTGTCTAACCGCTTCGTACAAAAATGCTCCGCAGGCAACCGATACGTTCAAAGAACCAATAGTTCCGAACATTGGTAATTTAGCTTTTTCATCAACTATTTTTAAAACAGACGGATTAACTCCTCTGTCTTCAGATCCCATGATAATGGCAACCGGTTCGTTTAGCGAAACATCATAAATATTAGAGTCTGTTTTTTCGGTCGCAGCTACGGTTTTTATTCCGCTTGCCTGCAATAAGAAAATAGCGTCTTTTATGTGTTCTACTTTACAGATCGGAATATTGAAAACCGCTCCGGCAGATGTTTTAACTGTATCTCCGTTTACCGGTGCCGAACCTGCTTTTTGAATAATAATTCCGTTTACACCTGTACATTCGGCAGTTCTGATGATAGCGCCAAAATTACGCGCATCAGAAATCTGATCAAGAATCAAAAACAGAGGTTTTTTTCCGTTTTCCATCACGGTGTCAATCAAAGTCTCTAAGTCGAAAAACGAAATAGGAGAGATAGTTGCAACGGCTCCCTGATGATTATTAGGAGTCAAACGATTTAATTTTTCAACCGGAACATAGGAAAAGTTGATGTTTGCGCGTTTCATCACTTTCATTAAATCTTTCATCAGTTCGCTGCTCGCTTCCTTCTGAATATAGACTTTATCTACTGTTGCGCCGGCTTGTATGGCTTCAATGATGGCTCTGATGCCGAATATTTGATGTTCTTTTTCCATGGCGCAAAGATAGCTTATAAGTCATGAAGTTTCAAAGCTTAAAAGAGAGAAAGTTTGTAGAGAGGGAAGAGGGAGGTGATCTAGACTCCCATCTTCCAACTCCCATCTCCCAACTCTAGAAAGTAGAACTAAATCTCACATGAACAATCGAATTGCTCGGGTTTATCGATTGGTTTTTCTGGCTTCCGTTGGCGTAACTAATGTTGAGTAGTCCGTTTTTTGAAGCAAGTCCAACTCCTAACCCTATTCCTAATAAAGAATTTTCGATGTTGGAAGTTCTATCCTGATAATAGCCGTAGTCAAAAATGGTGTGTACATAAAGGTTTGGAGCCAGTTGATTTCGGTATTCGGTGAGGATGGAAGCAAAGGTGTTTCCTTGTAAACTATTTTCGTTGAAACCGCGAATAGAGTTGATTCCTCCAAAACGATACAATTCGTTTATTATATAGGTATCGCTGAAGAGAAAACTGTTTTGACTTCTGAGATTAAAACTATTTTTTTTATTGATATAAATATCGTGTTTGAGATTGATTTCGGTAAAAGTTTGATCGTTGGTAGTACTGTTGGTTTGTCTTGTCCCGAATCCGGTTTTGATATAGATTTTGGTTTTTTCCGGAAAAAGATAATTATCGGTAAAACGATTTGAGTATTCGAAAAGCAATGTCTTGAAATTATTATTGTAATCGTTGACAAAACTATTGTTTTGATTTTGAATGTCGCTCGATTCGGTAGATTGATAGCCAAGATACAGCCGGGTGTTGTAGTTAAAAAGATATCCAAGATCAATTGCTTTTTTTGTATTCTGAAAAGTGCTGTCTTGTTTAAAGATGTTTAAGTTTGTTTTCAGTCCCAATCGGCTTTTGAAAATATAAGGTATTTCAAGATTTACGTTGAATGTAGTTTGTTCCTGGCCGTCACTTTTCCAAAACAGGGAAAATGCCTCGCCGGCATTCATTGTATTTACCAGTAAAAGATCGAGATAGCCGTTGAAAATAAATTTACTGTTTTCATCGTTCGAAAATCCAATCAAACCGTCAAATTTATTAGGCTTTGCTTTCTGTAAATAAACATAAACCTTTGTAGTGTCTTTAGTAAAAAGTATCTCGGGATATTTGGTTTGGCTGGCAAATTGAAATTGGTTAAAGTTGTTGTTTACTTTTCTTAGATTTTCCTGATTGAAAGTTTTTTTACGATAAAGTTTTTTGATATTTATTCGATGGCTTTCGGGAAAATTATCAAAACCCACAATGACAATATCATTGAGTTGGCGTTGGTTTCCAAGATTTGTATTTAATTCGGCATAAAGATTATTCTTTTCTTTTTTGAAATTACTCAATTGAAGTTTTGCAAGTGAGTATCCTTTTTTTTCAAGAGCGTTGAGTGTGTTGTTCATAAAGGTTTCACTTTCGCTAAAAGCAATCTTTATAGTGTCATTCTTTGAATCAGATAGACCGAGTGATTTCAGTTCGGAATTTCTACCTATATGTATAGAGAGAGAATCTGTTTTTTTGCCAATGCTGAATTGCGTTTGAAAAGTACTATCCGTGATTTTTTTTAATTCTAAGATTTCGTTTTCAATATAGCCGAGTTGCGTCAGTTTTGTCGAAAGCAAATTGTTTTCGTCTGCAATTGATTTTACGTTCGGATGATTTTTGGTATAGCCAATGGAATCGATTGTTTTGGTTTCTTTTTCAGAATTCCCAAAAACATTTAGAAATAGGTTTTGAGCCGAACAATTGATGTTCAGGATAATAGTGAATATTAAAAGAAAGTAAATTTTCAAACGGATAATAATTTCGATAAAAGTAACGCAAAAATACAGAAACAGGAAAGGAGAAAATAAAGTTTAGGGAACGAGGTTGGAAATTAATAAATTAAGATTTGTTTAGAAGAAAAATAGTTATACATTTGCAGACCCGTAAAAAGCGGGAAATTTAAACATAAGAAATTTTAGTATTTAATTATGCCAACAATTCAACAATTAGTAAGAACAGGAAGAACTCAGATAACTAAGAAGAGTAAATCGGTTGCTTTAGATTCTTGTCCTCAAAGAAGAGGGGTTTGTACGCGTGTTTACACTACTACACCAAAAAAACCAAACTCTGCAATGCGTAAAGTTGCGCGTGTACGTTTGACTAATGGTAACGAGGTGAATGCTTACATCCCTGGAGAAGGACACAATTTACAAGAACACTCGATAGTATTAGTTAGGGGTGGAAGGGTAAAAGATTTACCAGGTGTTAGATATCATATTGTGCGTGGAGCGCTTGATACGTCAGGTGTTGCAGGAAGAACACAAAGAAGATCTAAGTATGGAGCTAAACGCCCAAAAGAAGCTAAAAAGTAATTTTAAAATCTTTTAAAGAAAAGACATGAGAAAAAGAGCGGCAAAGAAAAGACCACTTTTACCAGATCCGAGGTTTAATGACCAATTGGTAACGCGTTTTGTGAACAACTTAATGTGGGATGGTAAGAAATCAACTGCTTTCAAAGTTTTTTATGATGCAATTGATATCGTAGAAACTAAGAAACAAGACGCAGAAAAATCAGCATTAGAAATCTGGAAA
>CAZWAF010000069.1:0-11738 GCA_964631795.1 uncultured Flavobacterium sp.
GGGCACTGATTACAAATCAGCGCTATCGTTGTGGTAACATATCCGGAACGTCGGGTTTCCGCGCTATCGTTACGCATATCCGAGCGGTCATGGGACATAGCCTTTGTCACTTTATTTTTAAAATGCTTCTTGTTTTACACTAGCATTACCACCATTTAATTTTACCAAATGAATAAATGCCTTTTCCATTCTTTTTTTATACCCATCCTTTATTAAATCAGGAGTTATTGAGATTGCAAATTTAGTATAAACATTGTGCGTTGTAAAACTATCATCTTCATCAAATTTTAATTGATATTTCTCTTTCTTAAAATAAATATAAACATTCGCATAATCCTTTACTCCTTTTCTACCCTCTTGTCGAATTTCAATTTTGCTTATATCTTTCACCTTTACACGCATTACCATCTCACGAAAGTTTACACCGATATATCTGTAATACAAATAATTGTTTTCAAAATATAAATCATAATTCGGATTTATAGTATTGAATTTATGATATGTTTCGGTTATCCATTCTTCCGTTTCGGATTTAGTTTGCGAGAATAAAAGTGAGCAACTAAAAATTGCTAAAATTATTAATGTTTTTTTCATGACTTTAAGCTTTTAATAGATTAATACTGTGACCTGAAATTTTCTCCTTAAACATCAGAAACAGTAGTTGTATCAAACAGTGTTCTCTAGTTTTTTAAATATTTCACCAAGAAATGTAATATGACTTTGAATTATATCCTCGTAGTTTTAAAGATTTTCTGATTTCTACATTAAATCCTCTTGCAACCAAATAATGTGGATAATTATAAACATCAAATGTAGCTTGACCACCTTTGGAGCTCTCATAGATCCTGTTTTCGGATTTTTGTATCTCAACTAAGGATTTCTTATCATCAACAGAACCATCAACAAAATCAAAGGAAATCGAATTTTCTCCATTTTTTGCTTTTTCCAGAATAGCTTTATTCAAACTTTCATACGCATCGACATATGGAAACTTTGATTTAGCAAAGAAAATTGATTCATTTGTTTGTCTTGTAATTTCTCGAACTTCGATAGCACTTATATCTTTCATAATATTTCATTTTTTTGCTTCACTCCCGATTGCTCGGATATACGCAAATATAGCGCGGAAATTCTTTCCGTGCCTACAAAACACGTACACGTTTTATTGAGATTACTTCACTTCGTTCGCAATGACAAAAAAAAACATCCGCCGAAGCGGATGTCTTATTAAAAAAATCTTATTTTTTAGCGTTTTGAGCCTTTTGGGCTTCGGCCTGCTCCATCAATTCCTGCATTTTGCGTTGGAATTTACCTTGTTTCTTAGGCTCTTTTAATTTGTTTTCCTGAATTTGAGCGTGAATCTTGTCTTCGTTTACAATGTAGTTTTTGATAACCAACATGATTCCGATAGTCAAAGTATTAGAGATAAAGTAATACAAACTCAATCCCGATCCGTTACTGTTGAAGAAAATCAACATCATTAAAGGAGAAATGTAAATCATAATCTTCATGATTTTACCCATATCAGGCATTCCTTCTTGTTGTGGTGCTGCCATTTGCTGATCTCCTGTTGTCATTTTCATGTAGAAGAAAATAGCGATAGAAGCCAATATTGGGAACAAACTCACGTGGTTTCCGTACATCGGGATGTGAAATGGCAATTGCATGATCGAATCGAACGATGCCAAATCATCTGCCCATAAGAATGGTTGTTGTCTTAAGCTTACAAGTGAAGGAAAAAACTGGAACAATGCGTAGAAAACAGGCATTTGTAACAATGCCGGAATACAACCTGCCATTGGGTTTACCCCTGCTTTGTTGTATAACTTCATTGTTTCCTGTTGTTTTTTCATTGGGTCCTTTTTGAATTTTTCTCCCAATTCAGCAATCTCCGGACGCAATACTTTCATTTTTGCCTGAGACAAGAATGATTTGTAAGTGATAGGTGACATCAACAATTTGATGATTAAGGTAAACAATATAATTGCCCAACCTTGATTGCTCACAAACATTGTAAGAAATCCGTACAATGGAATAAATATGTAACGATTGATCCATCCGAAGATTCCCCATCCTAAAGGAACGATGTCTTCGATGTGACGGTCGTACTTTTCCAGAGTTTTGTAATCTGTAGGACCAAAATACCAATTCATGTTTTGATTAATCTCTCCGTTTTGGAAAGCTACAGGCACAGTTGCCTTGAATTGTTTGGTGAAAAGTGTATCAACTTGTTCGTCTTTAACTAATTTGTTTGAATACAACTCTACTTTAGCAAAAGGCTTTTCTGTCAATAAAATAGAAGTAAAAAGATGCTGTCTGAAAGCAATATAAGAAACTCCGTTTACGGTTTCTGTCTCGTCATTTCCCTGACCTAAATAATCTTTTTTACCGTCTTCGTGGTCATAAGAAAGTTCTGTATAACGATTTTCGTAAGAAACACTTTTCTCGTTTCTGTGCGCTTTCAAATCCCATTCTAAATCCAATGGTTTTGAAGTGTTTAAAACATTGCTCAAACCTTGAGAACGAAGATTGAAATCAATCATATAATCATCGGCTTTCAAAACATATTTGTATTCCAGGAACTCATTTGCTCCGGCTTTCAAACGCATTGTCAAAACCTGATTTTCGTCTTCTTTTGTCAAAGTTGGTTCAAAAAACAAGTTTTTGGTTTCAAGAACTCTATTGTCTTTAGTCTGTAATTTAATGTTCAAATTGGCATTGTTGTTTTTGATCAACTCTACCAATTCTCCCGAACCTTTACTGATTCTGTCAAAATTCTTCAACTTAGCACTAACAATGTAACCACCTTTGTTGGCAACTTGTAGAGAAACCAATTGGTTCTCAATAGTAGTTACAGTGTCTTTTGCAGAAGGAAGTGAAGCCGAATAAGCAAAACTTCCCATAGTTGCGGTCATGTTTGCCATTTGAAGTGAATCACTTACCGCAGGATTTACAGGAGTTCCTGTAACTTCATTAGTGTTTTGTGGAGTTTTGGCAGCTTTAGCTACTTGCTCTTGTTTGGCTTTGGCATCAAGTTCTGCCTGAGTTGGCTGATTTCGGTACATCATCCAAATCATAATACCGAAAATAAGTGTAAAACCTATTATACTATTGTAATCTAACTTTTTTTCTTCCATTTTTTATTTATGCTTTATGCCTTTGGTTTTTAGCTGCCCACGGTTGAAACCGAGGGCTATTCTAATTACTTTTTCTTCGCTTTTACCGTTGCAGCAACGAAACTCACAAATAACGGATGTGGATTTGCTACTGTACTCTTATATTCCGGATGATATTGAACACCCACGAAAAACGGATGATTTTCGATTTCAACAACTTCTACCAAACCGGTATCAGGGTTAATTCCTGTTGCTTTCAAGCCGGCTTTTTCTAATTTTTCAAGATAATCACTGTTGAATTCGTAACGGTGACGGTGTCTTTCAGAAATCATGTCACTGTTGTAGATTTTGTGTATTAAAGTATTTGGTTTCAAAGCACATTTCCAGGCACCCAAACGCATAGTTCCTCCTTTTTCGGTAACTGTTTTTTGTTCTTCCATCAGGTTGATAACCGGATGAGCAGTACCTTCGTTCATTTCGGTAGAGTTGGCATCTTTCAAACCAAGTACATTTCTTGAATATTCGATAACAGCCATCTGCATTCCTAAACAAATTCCCATAAACGGAATGTTGTTCTCTCTTGCATAACGAACCGTTTCTATTTTTCCTTCGATTCCTCTTCCTCCAAATCCGGGAGCAACAAGGATTCCGTCTAATCCTGCTAATTTTTCTTTAGCATTGGCCGCATCAATATATTCAGAATGAACAGAAACTACATTTACCTTAGTTTCATTGGCAGCACCTGCGTGGATGAAAGCTTCCAAAATAGATTTGTAAGAATCCTGCAATTCTACATATTTACCAATCAAACCGATGTTTACGGTGTGTTTTGGATTTTTAAGTCTTTGTAAAAATACATTCCATTGTTTCAAATCCGGAACGGCTTTTTGTGGCAATGCCAAACGTTTCAAAGCAACTACATCAAGACCTTCTTCCAACATCAAATTCGGAACTTCATAAATAGTTGAAGCATCTATTGATTGGATTACAGCTTCGCGTTTTACGTTGCAGAACAATGCCAATTTCTGACGTAAATCATCAGACAATTCGTGCTCGGTACGGCAAACCAAAATATCAGCTTTAATACCGCTTTCCATTAATGTTTTAACAGAATGCTGTGTTGGTTTTGTTTTTAATTCTCCGGCTGCTGCCAAATAAGGAATCAAAGTAAGATGAATAACAAGACTGTTGCTTTCTCCTAATTCCCAAACCAACTGACGAACTGACTCAATATATGGTAATGACTCGATGTCACCCACAGTTCCTCCAATTTCAGTAATTACAATATCGTAATCTCCTGAATTGCCAAGCAACTGCATTCTTTCTTTAATTTCATTGGTAATATGAGGTACAACCTGAACTGTTTTACCTAAAAATTCACCTCTTCTTTCTTTTTCAATAACTGAAAGATACACTCTTCCTGTAGTAACATTATTGGCCTGAGAAGTAGGAACGTTCAAAAAACGCTCATAATGTCCTAAGTCCAAATCAGTTTCTGCACCATCATCGGTTACGTAACATTCTCCGTGTTCGTAAGGATTTAATGTCCCAGGGTCAACATTTAAATAAGGATCAAACTTCTGAATTGTAGTTCTATATCCTCTCGCCTGCAACAATTTTGCTAAAGAAGCTGCAATAATTCCTTTTCCCAAAGAGGAGCTCACACCTCCGGTTACAAAAATATATTTTGTCTGATTCATTGTATTGTGTATATTCTAGTTGTATAAAAAAACGTGGCAAAAGTACGATTTAAATTTGATAATTTAGAAATTAGTTAATTTGAAAATTCCCAAACTTGTATTAAAAAACACGAATGTTCATTTTCAAATCATCTCATTATCTATTGAATAATTTAAAGAGGTTTAGGATACTTTTTCTTAATATTTCGGATCAATTCTTCCAAACCGTTTAACTTTAATTCGTAAACGAGATGCAGCTGTTCTCCCAATTGCCCTTTCGGAAAACCTTTGTTACTGTACCAAACAATATAATATTCGGGAATATCAATCAGGTACCAACCTTCGTATTTCCCGAACGGCATTTTGGTATGTGCCAGTTTGATAAGCTTTTCTTGGTCTGGGTTCATATTTTGAAAGATAAAAGAGAATAGAACATAGATATATAGACTGCATCTGAAATCTATTTCTATATTCTATTCTCTAATGTTCTAAGTTTATTTGTTTATCGAATTTGTCAACATTTGCAAAAAAGGCAGCGCTTCTCTATAATTCAATTCATCGTATTCCAATCCTAGTCGTCTTATATTTTTATAATATGATTGATGATTGTCGTAATAATTCCTTTCCGATTCAACAAACCATGCATTAATTCCTAATTTCTGGGCAAGAAACCACTTTTCCAACAATCTTGCTGTTCGTCCGTTTCCATCATCAAAAGGATGAATTTTCACAAAAACCAAATGCAACATTGAAGCAAAAAAAAACACTTCCTGAAAAGATAGATCCGCCTTTATCAAAATATTTAAATCATTGTAAAACTTAAACATTTCTGATTCTACTTTGTCCGGTGTTGCAGCAACATATTCTATTCTGCCATCATCGGTAATCACAGACATATTGCTTGCTCTTACTTTCCCTTGTTGCGATTCTTTCAGAATATGCTCCGTTATTTTAGAATGAGCCTGCCCTAATCTTTCAGAAGAAAGCACATTATTTTGAGCATAAATATAAGCCTCGTATAAATCGTCAATTTTTTGAGTGTAGTTCGATTGGTAGTCAATTCCGAAACGCTTGTGCTTAATAAAAGAATCCAAATCTATTTTTTCGCCTTCAATTTTAGAAGAAAAAACAGCCGAAACCGACGTATAAAAACTAAACGTCTCTATACTCAATTCGCTATCACGCAAACTTTCGAACCTTTGTTTTATCTCAGGATTGAACTCAGACACATATTGTTCCAATAAATCGGTTGGTATGATATTAAGTGATAAAGCCATAGATTATTGTTGGTTAATATTTTAAAAGATAAAAGAATATAGATCATGAGCAAAATCTGTTTCTCTGTATTCTATTCTTTATGTTTAAATAAAATTATTTCAATAGTTTCCGATTTTCGACCTCCTGAAGTAGATTCATTTGTTGGATAGCTATTTGATTCAATTTAATTAGCCTCTCTTTTTGAAGCATATTTTCATTGATAAAAACCGCATTAATATTTTCCATATTTGAAAGACAAATTAATTGATTAATCGAAGCGTAATCTCTAATATTTCCTTTCAATTCAGAGTTATTATCACGCCATTGTTTTGCTGTTACGCCAAACAACGCAACATTTAACACATCAGCCTCGTTGGCATATATAATAGCAGTTTGGGCAGATGAAAGTTCTTTAGGTATAAGATTTCTTTTGATTGCATCAGTATGAATATGATAATTCAATTTTGCCAATTCACGCTTTGCCGACCAACCGATTTGTTTTTGTTCTTCTTCTTTAAGTCGTTGAAATTCTTTAACTATGTACAATTCAAACTCAACAGAAATCCAACTTGCAAATTTAAACGCAATATCTTTATGAGCATAAGTACCTCCATAACGCCCTGATTTTACAACAAAACCAATAGCTCCGGTTGAATTAATCCATTTTTGAGGAGACATAGTAAAAGCGTTTAAGCCGGCCTCTTTTTTAAACCCCTCGAATTCGAGGGGGTTAAAACTAGAATTATATAAACTTTCCCAAATACCCAGAAACTCAATTGTGTTACGGTTTCTCATCCAATTACCAATAACTGCACTGGAATCATCAGTCTTAAATTTGGCAATATCAGTAAGGGATATATAGTCAACATCATTTATTGAGACAATAGAAACCGCTGTATCTTTTACATTAATTTTTGCCATAAATAAAATGTGTCCAAAAATGGTATATTTAATTCTTCCAGTTAAAAACCACATCCTTCTTAATATCCGGATGCAAACTATGTAAAACCGGACAAGTCATAGCGGTTTTTTCTAAAATAATCTTAGTCTTATCATCGGCCGAGGTATTCATATCAAAAATTACCTGAATTTCGATAATTCTTCTTGGCTCAGTTCCCATAATTTTGGTTACTTCGGCAGTTGCTCCCGAAAAATCAATATCCAAATCACGGGCTTTAATTCCCATAACGGTAAACATACAGCTCGCCAAAGCGTTTGCAACAGTATCAGTTGGAGAAAAAGCCTCTCCCCTTCCGTTATTATCCACCGGCGCATCCGAAATAATCTCAGATCCTGATTGAACATGAATTGATGATGTTCTTAAATCTCCTAAATAAGTTACTTTTGAGGTCATAATTTTTGGTTTTTGGTTTGTTATTTATTGTTTTAATAGCAACTGCGACTGAAAACTGAATATTATTTCGCTTCTTTCACAGACAAATCAGTATCGTAGTACAAAATATAAGTTCCGTTATTGACAAAACCTTCTGATTTCTTCTCATACTGGAATTTACTTCCCACTTGTTCGCTATCTGTTTCTTTAATTGTTTTCATAAAATCGGTTTCCTGAGACAATCTCAACATTGTATCAAAAGTCACGTCGAAACCACGAACAGCATATTGATTTGGGAAAATCTTATTTTTAAGTTTATATGCTTTTTCAAAAATCAAAGCTTCCGGTGTTTCATTACTTCTGGTCAAAGACGGATATAACATTTTCAGTTTTGCTAATTTTGCCAAAGGTATTTCTTCAAAATCCAACGTTTCATTTTTCTCCAAAATCACTAATTGAATCTGATAATTTGCCATCAACGAAGTCAAAACATCTAATGTTTTCAGGATAAGTCCGGTTTTTTCAGTATCCAAAATCACATAGTTCATTTTGTTTTTCACCAATTTCATCACAACACTATCTGAAACCACAAGACCTTTTTCATCAAGAGAAACTAATTTTACATCTTTGTGATTTTTTGTCAAATAGGCCTTAGAAGCCTCTTTTTTAGTACCTAATATTGCTAAAATATTTCCGTTTTTTCCGTGCATATAATCAAACACAGCACTTTTTACCATCTCTAATGAAGGCATTGATTGCAACAAATTTGGAAACGATTTCTCTAAATCTTTAGACAAAGGCGAAATTACCGGAACTTTGTTCTCACTTAGAATTTCGGCTGCTTTTTCTACATTGGCCTGATAAAACGGCCCGATAACTGCATGGGCCGACTGAAGTCCATTTTCCTGAATAAGGCTGGCAACATTTGACGAATTTTTAGTTTCCTGAGAATCCAAAATCTTCACATCGATATTCAAACCTAAAGTCTTAGCAGAATCAATAGCAATCAAAGCTCCCGAATAAAAATCTAATGTCATATTCAAAAATTTATCGGCTTTCAATCTGTTGGCAATAGTGGTAGCAGTGTCTTTTTCTATTTTCGAAATATTGAAAGGCAATAACAAAACCAATTGTTTTTTGTCTTGTACACTAACGTTTTTAGATAAATCAGTCGAAATTTTATTTGAATTTTCTTTGATTACAACAGTTGCCGGCAATTTTAAAATCATCGCTTCTTTTACACCATCTTTCAATTCAGGATTCAATAACATCAAGGAATCCAAACTTATATTAAACTTCTTCGTAAGGCTGTAAAATGTTTCTTTTGGCTTTACCTCATAAGTAATCAATTCCTGTTTTTTTGGAAGAGCAACAGGTTTTTGTTGATCAATTGGCTTCGATTGAGCAACTGTTTTTTCAGGAACCGCCGGCTTCCATTCGTTTTTTACAATCATTCCTTCGGCCGGAATCTGAAGTACACTTCCTACTTTCAAACCATCTTTAAGTTCATCTGGATTGGCTTTTTGTAAATTTTCAATACTTACATTGTACATTTTTGAAAGACTGTACAAGGTTTCTTTCTCAACAACCACGTGCATTTTTGCCACCGAAACCGGTTTAGTATGAGCAACCCATTTTTGCTGAATAACCAAAACCATATTAGGCTTGATTCCTTTTTTAGAATCCGGATTCAACCTGTAAATATCTGCCAGAGTTATCTTATACTTCTTAGATATTTGTTCAATAGTTTCGTCTTTACTTACAGTATGTTGTATGATTTTTCCCTGTGCAAAACCGGAAAAAGAAATCATAAAAACAGCCGTTAACAGTACTAAAAAATGTTTCATATATAAAAAATTGTTTATTAAAATAAAGTCGAAAGCCGTAAAGTATCTCTGTTGTTAAACATCTTATGCCTTTTAAACTTTGGATTTTACCGCTTTTGACTAACATGTAACGCCCACGACAATATTTCAATAAAAACATTCTCGCAGGCGTTACATTAAATTTAGATTATATTTTTTTTATTCCCACTCAATTGTGGCTGGCGGTTTTGAACTAATATCATAAACCACTCTATTAACTCCTCTTACTTTATTGATAATATCATTAGATACTTTCATCAGGAAATCATAAGGCAAATGAACCCAGTCGGCAGTCATACCATCGGTCGATTCTACCGCTCTCAAGGCAACCACTTTTTCATAAGTACGCTCATCTCCCATTACTCCAACGCTGTTTACAGGAAGCAAGATAGCTCCGGCCTGCCAAACTTTGTCATACAATCCCCAAGATTTCAATCCTTCAATAAAAACAGCATCAACTTCTTGTAAAATTCTTACTTTTTCAGCTGTGATATCTCCTAAAATTCTGATTGACAATCCAGGTCCCGGGAAAGGGTGACGTCCTAACAATTCAGGATCAATTCCTAAAGTTGCTCCTACTCTTCTTACCTCATCTTTGAACAACATTCTCAATGGTTCAACCACTTTCAATTTCATGAAATCTGGCAAACCACCTACATTATGGTGAGATTTAATTGTAGCCGAAGGTCCTTTTACAGAAACCGATTCGATTACATCAGGGTAAATTGTTCCTTGTGCCAACCATTTTACGCCTTCCAATAATTTTGATTCATCATCAAAAACCTCGATAAATACACGTCCGATAGTTTTTCTTTTGGTTTCAGGATCATCAATTCCTTCCAAGGCATCCATAAAACGCTGAGAAGCATCAACTCCTTTTACGTTCAATCCCATTCCTTTATATTGATCTAATACGCTTTGAAACTCGTTTTTACGTAATAAACCGTTGTTTACAAAAATACAGTATAAATTTTCCCCAATAGCTTTGTTCAACAAAACTGCCGCTACTGTAGAATCTACTCCTCCTGAAAGACCCAAAACAACTTTATCGTCTTGAATTTTTTCTTTCATTTCTTCTACAATTTCTTCTACGAAAGCGTTTGGAGTAAATGTTTGAGGAACCTCAGCAATTTTTACCAGGAAGTTTTCCAACATTTTCGTACCGTCGGTAGAATGAAATACTTCTGGGTGATATTGAATAGCATAAGTAGTTTCGCCTTCAATTCTGTAAGCCGCATTCTCAACATCGTGAGTACTTGCAAGCTTAATTCCGTTTGTTGGCAATGCTTTTATACTATCACTGTGACTCATCCAAACCTGACTGTTTGCAGGAACTCCTTCAAAAAACAATTCGTCTTCTTTTATGTAAGTCAAATTGGCTCTACCATATTCTCTGGTGTTTGAAGCTGCTACTTCTCCTCCACTAAAATGAGCCAAATATTGAGCACCATAACAAACAGCAAGCAAAGGTTTTTTCCCTCTGATTTGAGACAAATCAGGATGCGGAGCATCTTCTCCTCTTACAGAGAACGGACTTCCTCCAAGAATTACGGCTTTATAAGGTGATAAATCACTTGGTATGTGATTGTAAGGAAAAATTTCGCAGAATATATTTAATTCGCGAACTCTACGCGCAATAAGCTGTGTGTATTGCGACCCGAAATCTAAAATAAGTACGTTGTGTTGCATGCGCAAAAATAAGTTTTTTATTTGAAATTCAAAATCCCATTATTTTGAATTTTAAAATATTTAAAACGCCTGTTTTTACTCAGTAAACAGTCTCTTTTCAAAATTATTGTCGTGGATACCTGTCGTCTTTTTACGAGAAATAGAACCATTTTGTCTCTTCTGCATAAAAAAAGAGGATATTAGATCCTCTTGAAATTTCATTGTATATCTTCGTTCAAAAACGTCAGTTGTATTTGTTTTAGGTCTAAAACAGTAAGATTTATGCTGGTAAATTAAAATTGTATCGCCTTTATTTTCTATTAGTCGTATAACTGTTGAATCACGAAAATTTCTGCGGATATCTTTTTGGCAAACAATTCTTTTCTCTTGATATTTGTACTCGTAACTTGAAATCGTGTCAATTCTATTAGGATTATTAATGTCAAAAGTCACAATATGATACAATTTGTCATTATTGAAATTGTAAACAAAATTATCTCTTCCACGAAGTTCCTTTTTGCAATAACTTTCTTTTTCTATTGTTCTTCCCAAAGTGTCAAGGTTTGCAATACTCCAAAAACCGCCACCTCCTGAGCCCTTGTAATATTTACCTTTTACAGTTTTTACTCCGGGATAAAACTCTTTTGATTCAAATAGTTGAGCATTAATTTTGCTCGCAAAGAACAAAACTATCAAAATTGTTATAATAAGTTTCTTCACATTCACATTCTTTTTAGTCAAATTAAGCACTGTCGCCCGAAATTGCCGCTAACGTCAGTTCGTCTAAAAACCTCCAGTCGAACTTAATTTTGTTAAAAAG
>CAZWAF010000070.1:0-11590 GCA_964631795.1 uncultured Flavobacterium sp.
TGGGAGAGGTCGGATTTACGGAGTAAATCCGGGTGAGGCAAAATAAAAGAATTTCAAGAAATTATTTTATTAGAGTGGTTTTTAGGTAAATAGATAACGATAAATTATGTGTTATCTGGATTTTGTATTTATACTTCAATATTGAATTTAGTCAATCTTGATTTGGTTTTTGCGGAATTTTGCGAATTACTTTTGGGAAAATTGCCGTAGGAGTTTATTTTTTATATTTTTAAGGAATCTTAAATGAAATGATAAGAATTTTTAAGCAGTAGTAATATGGGTGGTCGATTTAAGAAAACAGAAGAATTAAAAAATACTTTAAAGGAAATATCAGACTATAAATATGCTCTTGACGAATCTTCAATTGTAGCTATAACCGATCAGAAAGGAACTATTACTCACGTTAATGATAATTTCTGCAAAATCTCAAAATATTCCCGGGAAGAATTAATAGGTCAGGATCATAGAATCATCAATTCGGGTTATCATACAAAAGATTTTATCCGTGAACTTTGGAGAACTATTGCGCATGGAAAAGTTTGGAAAGGAGAGTTGAAAAATAAAGCCAAAGATGAAACTTTTTATTGGGTAGATACTACCATTGTTCCGTTTTTGAACGAAGAAAATAAACCGTATCAATATGTTGCCATTCGTTCTGATATTTCTGAAAGGAAAAAAGTAGAGGAAGAATTAAATAAACATGCACATTCTTTAGAAATAGCCAATACTCAATTGGTTGATTTTACCAACATTGTTTCTCATAATCTAAGAGGTCCGTTGATGAATATTGATATGTTGATCAATTTTATTAAAGAAACCAAAGAAGAAGATGAGAGACAAGAGTTTTTAACGGATGTTACCAAAATCATTAAGCACATGAATGAGGTTTTTGAAGAACTGATTGAGACAATACAGGTGCAACAGGATACCGAAATTGAGAGAAGCACTATTGTATTAGAGGATTGTTTACCTAAAATTCTTTTAGGTTTTGGAAGCAAAATAAAATTATATAAAGCCGATATTGAGTTTGATTTCAGTCAGGCTCCGGTTATTCAATATCCTCAAAAATATATAGATAGTTTGTTGTTGAATTTGATAAGCAATGCTTTTAAATACAAAGCACCTGAAAGAAATCCGAAAATAAAGATTAAAACCGAAGACAAAGGAGAAACTGTTTTGTTGTCTGTTGCCGATAATGGTATTGGAATCGATTTAGAAAGACATAAAGACAGTCTTTTTAAAATAAGGAAAACTTTCCACAATCATCCCGAAGCCAAAGGTTTTGGTTTGTTTATGACCAAAACTCAGGTAGATGCAATGGGAGGTTCTATTTGGGCCGAAAGTACTCCGGGCGAAGGAACCACGTTTTTTGTTTCCATTAAAAAATGATACGATCAAAATGAATTGTTTTAGTTATGAAAACAACTTTTTCTTCTTAAAAATCAGACTAAAAAAACAATTTGTTTAGGACAAAACCCAAACAAATTGTTTAATTTCGCACCGCATTTATTGAAAAATCACAATATTAAAATATAATAAACATGAGTTCATTTGACGTAGTCGTTATTGGTTCAGGTCCTGGAGGATATGTGTCGGCAATTCGTTGCGCACAATTAGGTTTCAAAACTGCAATTATCGAGAAATACCCAACTATGGGTGGAACTTGCCTTAATGTAGGTTGTATTCCATCAAAAGCATTGTTGGCATCTTCTCATCATTATGCAGAAATCAAGCATTTTGCCGATCACGGAATCGAAATCAGCGGAGAGGTAAAAGTAAATTTGGAGAAAATGATTGCCCGCAAGCAAACGGTGGTTGAGCAAACTTCTGGCGGAATCAATTTCCTGATGAGTAAAAACAATATTACTGTTTTTGAAGGTGTAGGTTCTTTTGTAGATGCTACTCACATCGCTGTTACTAAAGCTGATGGAACTTCTGAAACTATCGAAGCTAAAAACACGATTATCGCTACAGGTTCTAAACCTTCTTCTTTGCCTTTCATCAAAATTGACAAAGAAAGAATCATCACTTCTACCGAAGCTTTGAAATTGAAAGAAGTGCCAAAACACTTGGTAATCATCGGTGGTGGAGTTATCGGAATCGAGCTTGGACAAGTTTACCTGCGTTTGGGTGCTCAGGTTTCGGTTGTTGAATTCATGGACAGAATCATCCCGGGTATGGACGGTGCTTTGTCTAAAGAATTGACAAAAGTGTTGAAAAAACAAGGAATGAAATTCTATACTTCTCACAAAGTACAGTCTGTTGAAAGAAACGGAGACGCTGTTGTTGTGAAAGCTGAAAATGCTAAAGGAGAAATCATCACTCTTGAAGGAGATTACTCTTTGGTTTCTGTTGGTCGTCGTCCTTACACAGACAGATTGAACGCTGATAAAGCCGGAGTGAAAATTACCGAAAGGGGACAGGTAGAGGTAAACGATCATTTGCAGACTACTGCTTCTAACATTTATGCTATTGGTGACGTAGTTCGCGGAGCTATGTTGGCTCACAAAGCGGAGGAAGAAGGAACTATGGTTGCCGAAATCCTTGCCGGTCAAAAACCACATATCGATTACAATTTGATTCCTGGAGTTGTTTACACTTGGCCAGAGGTTTCTGCTGTTGGAAAAACAGAAGAGCAATTGAAAGCCGAAGGTGTGGCTTACAAATCAGGAAGTTTTCCATTCAAAGCTTTAGGTCGTGCCAGAGCAGGTGGTGATACAGACGGTTTCGTGAAAATCCTGGCTGATGCCAAAACCGATGAAGTTCTAGGTGTTCACATGATTGGTGCTCGTACTGCCGATTTGATTGCAGAAGCGGTAACAGCTATGGAATTCAAGGCATCTGCTGAAGATATTTCAAGAATGTCACACGCTCATCCAACTTTTGCGGAAGCGATCAAAGAAGCGGCTCTTGCTGCTACTGATAACAGAGCATTGCATATATAATTGATTAATTTCAATTTGTATATAAAGAAACCCCGTTCAGATGAACGGGGTTTCTTGTTTTTTGGTTGATAAGCGATTGGTTTAAATATGTAAATCTATAGGTTTTGGGGTGTAAGTTATAACGTTTGAACTTACAACTCATAATATTACTCAGTCAGAATTATTTCGGCGGCAGGTTCTGTCGTTTCAACAGGATGTTTCATAGGAACGTTAGTTTTCTGCTGAACAATTTTGTTTACTCTATACATAAGGAAAATAGTAAGAAACATAATTGAAGAGGATATCATGGCTAAAGTGTCATAATGTTCTAAAGGTGCAAAATTGTCTTTTTGAACAATAATCATTCCCGCAATCATTGCTCCAAAACCACCTGCCACTTGTTGTAAAGAAGAGTTGATACTCATAAACGCACCTCTGTCTTGCGGATTAGGAATAGCAGAAGTAAGTGCGGTTGATGGCACCATTCGGCTCATAATAAAAATCATCATCACAACATTGGTTATCATTACAATCAAAAAGGAAGTGACCGAATAATGTGAATAAATATTGATAACAATTATGGTAAACAGGGTGGCAATTGCAAAGGTTTTGAATTTACTTACTCTATCACTCAGTTTTCCTATGAAAGGCATAGAAATCAATGTGGCAATTCCGGTTATCATAAAGAGTAAAGGCAATTCTTCTTTGGTTATTTTCAGATTATTAATAGCAAAGGCACTTCCAAAAGGCATCATCATAAAACCTCCGATAGAAAGCAGGGCAGTAGATAAGAATCCGATTCTGTAATTACGTTGAGCTACCGTATGCCATAAATGTTGGAAAGCATTTTTATCGTTTTGTAAAGAAAGATGTGTATTGATTGGTTTTAATTTAAAGGATAATATTAAAACAATAACTGCCGCCATTATTGCAATCCACAAAAACGGAATGTGCCATCCCCATTGATTTGCGATATAAAGTCCGATAGGAATTCCTAGAACCTGACTTACACCAAAGCCCATTTGTACAAATCCCATTACTTTTCCACGTTGTTGTAAGCTGAATAAATCGGCAATAATAGCCATAGAAACCGAGCCGATAACACCACCAAAAAGACCTGTGAAAATTCTTGCTGCTACTAATAATTCATAGTTTGGAGCCAATGCGCAAAAGAAGGTACCAATTACAAAACCGATGTAAAAGAAAAGAAGGAGTTTTTTGCGGTCGAATTTGTCGGCAAAGCCTGCCGTGAGCAAGCCCGAAATTCCGGCACTGAAAGCATAAGCCGAAACGGCCACGCCAAATTGTTTGGCTGTAATATGTAAAGTTTTCATCATGATGTCTCCCAATGGCGACATTACCATAAAATCTAATACTACAGTAAACTGGGTAATGGCCAGTAAGAAAATTACAAATTTCTGATAGCCTGAAAATGCAGTTGATTGTTGTTTTTGTTTGTTCATTTTTTGTTTTATTCTAATTCGGTACAATTAAATTTATGGCTGATTATCAATTCAATTATTTGGTTTACAGATAATGTGCTTTCTACCCGTAGTACACAGTCCTCATCTTCCTGATCAATGCTCCATCGGTGTATTTCGATATTTTCATCTAATGCAGTACTCACTTTTTGCAAATCATTTTGAGTTCTTATATCTGTAGCAAATACCATTACGTTATAAAAAATAGTTTTCATTTGGATTAATTTAGGGTTTTAATGCTTTTATTACCAGCTCGAAAGCTTCGTCTTGAATTTCTTTGGTTAGAGTAAAAGGAGCTCCTCCCATACTTTTTCCTTTGTTATGAAAACGCAGTAAGGAATACAACGGGCCATAAGCAATACTCCAGAAGACGCTTTTTGATATTGGTGCTATTTCTTTTCTTTCAACTGCATTATTAAAAAACTGGTACATGATGTTTTTGAAATCCTTCATGCTTTCCTGAGTTATATATTCGCTGTAAGAAGAATTCTGTAGAATTTCCCAACAAGCCACTTCGTTAAAGTTTTCCATCATGAAATTGGCTCTGTTTTCCCATTGCTTGCGAAGTCCTTCCACAAAGGGCATTTCTGCTGAAAAATCTTTTAGCATTTCGCTAAAGAAATCCTGACCTATTTCGATTGCAATTTTCTTTATCAGATCGTCTTTGTCTGTGTAATAGATATAAAGTGTTGCCACAGAAACTCCGGCTTCTTTTGCCAGACGGTTCATGCTAAATCCTTCAATGCCTTTTTTTACCAGCATTTCGATGGCTTTGCGCTTCACTAATTCTTCTTTGCTTGTATCTCGTGTTCGCATGGTGTTTTTATTAATCGGATGCAAATGTATATTTAATAAATGAATGTTCGCTTATTTATGAAAAATATTTTTTATATGACAGTCCGCAAAATGTACCAAGTATGTTTTTTTGCCACTTATTTTACAGATTCTCAAAGATTTCATTCCTATTCTTAAAGAAATCTGTGCAAATATTTTTATCCCGATAGTTATCGGGAGTGGTCAATTTTATCGGTTTGGTATTAGTCACGGATAGTCATATTTTTTTAAACCCTAATTGTGTATTGGCATAAAAAATAGCCGCTGATTGACTGTGTCAAACTTCGTTTCGCAGATTTCAAATAACTTACGGTAATTAAATTCTTTAGAAGACACAGATTTAAAATCGATTAATCCGGGGAATTTTCACACATGAGCATCATAAAAAATCAGCGATCCCGATGCTCCGGGAGCGAGCAAAAAACCAGAACTAAATCTCTAACGCATAATTTGGGTAAACGGTAGTCTTAAAAAAAGAACAGCCAAGACATTTTATTTAAAATGTTTTGGCTGTTTTAAAAAACCTGAAAGGGTTGAAATCGGTAATTATATTTTCTTAACGTATTGTGTGATAATTACAATTTGCTGTCCGTCCACTCTTCCTTCAATGTATTCGGCATTTTCGTGATCCAAACGAATATTTCTTACGGCAGTTCCTTGTTTGGCCACCATACTCGAACCTTTTACTTTCAAATCTTTGATTAAAACTACAGAATCTCCGGTGTTAAGAACAACTCCGTTGCTGTCTCTGTGAACAATTTTGTTCTCATCGTCTTCGCCTTCTCCGGTTGCCTGAGCCCATTCTAAAGTTTCTTCGTCGAGGTACATCATATCCAGTAATTCCTGAGGCCAACCTTCTTTACGCAAACGGCTTAACATTCTCCATGAAACAACCTGAACAGGGATGTTTTCGTTCCACATGCTGTCGTTAAGACATCTCCAGTGGTTCAAATCTACTTTTTCGGGATTTTCTATTTGGTCAATACATGTGCTGCAAGCCATAATACTTTCGTCAAGACCTCCTTTTTTTGTTGGAAGAACGGTGTAAACTTTAAGATGTTCGGTTGCGCCACAAAGCTCACATTTAGCTCCGCTGCGTTTATTTAATTCTCTTTCTATGCTCATTATTTTAAAAGTGTTATTTTAATAATATTGCAAAAATAATATTATTTGGTTCTTTTTGAAAGTGAATTCGAAATTTTAAGTTTAAAAATTTATAGTTTAATGAGTAATGTTTAATTATCAGCAAAAATCTATTAAAAATTAACGTTTGATTTATTTCACTTTCACAGCTTCCGGAACTAACATTTCATATTCGCCCCCGTTTCTTATTACATCCCGAACAATACTTGAACTAATGTAAGAAGTAGATGCGGCAGTCAGTAAAAAAACAGTTTCTATATGTGAAAGTTTTCTGTTGGTATGAGCGATGGCCTTTTCGAATTCGAAATCAGCCGGATTACGCAATCCGCGAAGAATGAAATCGGCTTTTATCCGGTGACACAAATCAATTGTTAATCCCTGATAAGTAATTACCGAAATTTTAGGTTCGTCTTTAAATGTTTCTTCTATAAAGCGTTTACGCTCCTCTAACGAAAACATATATTTTTTCTCGGCATTTACGCCAATGGCGATTACAATTTCATCAAAAAGAGGAATACTTCTTTTTATTATATCCAAATGCCCTAAAGTAATAGGGTCGAATGATCCCGGGAATACGGCTTTTCTCATTTCTTTTAAGTTTCAAAGTGGCAAAGTTTCAAAGTTTAAGACTTTGGAACATTGTTACTGATTAAAGAGCTAATTCAATTGCATTGGTAAATAAATCTTCCAGAGAAATTCCGGCTGCTTTTGCTTGTTGCGGAATTAAACTTTCGGTTGTAAGTCCGGGAATAGTATTCATTTCAAGCATGTGTGGTTCGCCATCAACAATGATGAATTCGCTTCTTGAAAAACCTTTCATTTTCAAAGCTATATAAGCTTTTTTGGCAATATCTCCCACTTTCTTAGTCATTTCATCCGAGATTCTTGCAGGAGTGATTTCCTGAGATTTTCCAAGATATTTGGCTTCATAATCAAAGAAATCGTTTTCAGAAACAATTTCAGTAATTGGCAGAACCGTGATTTCTCCTTTATAATTAATAACTCCCACAGAAACTTCGGTTCCGTCAAGGAAACTTTCAATAATAATTTCGTTGTCTTCTTTGTAAGCGGTTTCAATAGCGATAGGCAATTCTTCGGTGGTTTTTACTTTTGAAATTCCAAAACTCGAACCGGCTTTATTTGGTTTTACAAAACAAGGTAAACCAACTCTTTTTATAATGTCGTCTGTTTTGAAAACATCTCCTTTGTTGAGATAATAAGAAGTAGCGGTTTTAATTCCGTAAGGTTTCAAAACCGACAACAAATCTCTTTTATTGAAAGTAAGCGCAGCTTGGTAATAATCGCAGGAAGTTTGAGGTAATCCGATTAATTCAAAATAAGCCTGCATCAATCCGTCTTCTCCCGGAGTTCCGTGAATAGCGTTGAAAACACAATCAAATGTGGTTTTTTTTTCGTCAACAGTTACTGAAAAATCGTTTTTATCAATCGGAAATTCGTTTTCATTTTCGTCAACATAAACCCATTTTTCCTTGAAAATATGAATACGAAAACCGTTGTATTTGCTTTTGTCTAAGAAGTTATAAACTACGTTTCCGCTTTTTAAGGAGATTTTATATTCACTGGAGTAACCTCCCATGATAATGGCAATATTTTTCATTTTTCTTTTTTGGTGTTAATGTTGGAAAATAACTCTTTCAGGGCTTTAAAACCCAGAAAGGGTTAGATGAAACCGAATGTTATTCTGATTTTGTTAACACAAAAATATCATTTTTTTTGAAATGAATTGCCTTTAGTATTTTTATATCTTTGCACGAAATTATTTTAATATGACTTTAAAGGAATATCTTAAGAGTAAAGTATTTTTTAAGCAATTGGCAATAGCCTTTGGGATAATCGTTTTTATTTGCATTGTTCTTTTGCAGTGGATAAAATTCGTAACCAAGCATGGTGAAGAAATTACGGTTCCGAATTTGGCTAAAATGAGTGTGGAGCAGGCCGAAGAAAGATTAGACGACTTAGATTTGGATTATGAAGTGTTGGATACAACCGATTTTAATCCCGATTATCCAAAATTTTCGGTGGTAAAACAAGATCCTTTGCCGGGAGCAAAAGTGAAAGAAGGTCGAAAGATTTACATAAAACTCAACTCTTCGGGATTTACTATGGTAAGAATGCCGGATTTGATAGAAAAAACGTTACGCCAGGCAGAACCAACTTTGAAATCAATTGGTTTGGAGCTAGGAACTATAACTTACAAACCTTATTTGGGGAAAGATATGGTGCTTGAAATGAAGCTTAATGGTAAAGATTTGAAGCCGGGAGATAAAGTTCATAAATCGTCTAAGATTGATTTAGTTGTAGGAGACGGAAGTGTAGGTTTTGAAGAAGATCAGGATCAGGAACAAAAAGACAGTACAGATATTAATATTGAATAATGAACACAGAGAACATAGAAGTGCAGGAGTTGGAAGAGGATTTGTTTGAGCATTTTCGATTTGAAGTCCCAAAAGGGCAATTATTACTTAGGATTGACAAGTTCCTGATGAACATGATTCCTAATGCAACCAGAAATAAAATACAAAATGCCGCTACAAACGGCGATATATATGTAAATGACATTCCGGTAAAATCAAATTATAAGGTCAAACCTTTTGATGTGATTACCATAATGCTGTCGCATCCGCCATTTGAAAACAGGGTTGATCCCGAAAATATCCCGCTTGATATTGTTTATGAAGACGATGCTTTGTTGCTTATAAACAAACCGGCAGGATTGGTGGTTCATCCCGGTCACGGAAATTATACAGGAACTTTGGTAAATGCTTTGGCTTACCATTTTGAAAATTTACCACTTAACAGTAGCGAACGTCCGGGCTTGGTGCATAGAATTGATAAAGATACTTCAGGGCTTTTGGTAATTGCCAAAACCGAAGCTTCGATGACTCATCTTGCCAAACAGTTTGAAGCCAAAACCACAGAGCGTGAATATATTGCCATGGTTTGGGGGAATGTTAAGGAAGACAGCGGAACTATTGAAGGGAATATTACCCGCCACCTGAAAGACAGAATGCAAATGACGGTTTCTGCCGATCCTGAAATAGGAAAACCGGCGGTAACTCATTACAAAGTTTTGGAGCGTTTTGGTTATGTGACTTTGATTTCGTGCCAACTTGAAACAGGAAGAACACATCAGATTCGTGTTCACATGAAACATATTGGACATCCTTTGTTTAATGACGAGCGTTACGGAGGTCATTTGATTTTGAAAGGAACTACTTTTACCAAATACAAACAGTTTGTAGAAAATTGTTTCAAAGCTTTGCCAAGACAAGCTTTGCATGCCAAAACATTAGGTTTTGTTCATCCTAATACCGGAGAAATGATGCGTTTTGATACCGAAATTCCTCAGGATATGCTGGATTGCATTGAAAAATGGAAAAATTATGCTAAGTCGCATAATACAGACGAAGAGGAGTAGATTGCTGGTTTCAATAGGCAGTTTGCAGTAAGCAGAATGCAATGCACCGCAGAAAATAGAAATATAAAATATCGAGAAACGCCTTGTTCCTAGTTGGACAAGGCGTTTTTTGTTGCGTTATTGTGGGGTTTGGTTGATTGTGTTTGTGTTATTTAAATAAAGTGTATGAATATTAAATATTGTAATTTGTAGATTCAAATACTATAATTTGCACCAAAGTGCATATTTGTCGGAAAGAGGAACCTGTTATGAATAAATTGGGAGGGTAAGTTGAGCAGCAAAAGAGTCTGTTTAATGATTTGTAAGAAAATTTGAATACTTTTGGGAGCAAATAAAACGAGACAGATTTTCGCTTAGCTTACCTAATTCGGGTTAATCTGCCAAAGCTAAGAAAGGGCTAAACTTTGAAATGTTTTCCTAACTTTCGCAGGAAAACATCTTACAACTGCCGATTGGCTAAAGACTCCCACAGGTCGTCCTTCGCCAATCGGCCTAACGTTACCTGTAACCCAAAAAAAGACAGACACTATGAAAGGAATATTCGTTTTCCTATTTCTACTAATAAATCTAAGTTTGAAGGCTCAAAACAATATTGACCCGGAAAAGCTAATTATTGGCAAATGGAAATATAACATTGCTTCCGACACTATTGCGGAGGTAGACACCGCCGACTTTTATAAACCTTTCGACGAAAGAGAAAAAAAAGTATTTCTTACCGAACTTAAAATAAAAAAGGGAGTGGCTAAACTGACCGACTTCCCCGAAAAACTGAATGCAACTTGGGAGATAAGAAATCAAAATGAACTTTACTTCTTTTTAGAAAACAAAAGAATTTTAAAATACATAATTATTAAATTAAATGTTGACACTTTAGAATTGCGTGAACCTGACGCCACAATCAGTACTCTTGGATACTATAAGAAATAAAAATGGGCAACAGGTAACAATAGGTTTAAAAAATTGCGGGCGAAGTGCTTACACTTCCTTCACTTCTTTTTACTAAATTTAGTGTGGGCTGACAGAGGTTCTGCAAGTAACTCCGCAACTTTTTAAACCCGCCAAACGTTATGCGAAATGCGAAAAAAACCATAGAGAATTCAAGAACCTGACACAACTTTGACTAGATAATATCATGGAAATAATAACCTCCGAATTTCGTGTCCTTTACAAAATCAAACTTGCTCTTGGTTATGTTTTGGCAATCTGCTGTATATGTTTGTGCTTGAATTATTATCGAGACATATATAATTCGGACACAAAAAACACTGCCAGTTTTTTTATTGTAGTTATTATCTGTTTTATAATTGCTGGATCTTTAGATTTTTTGAAACTCACTAAAATAGTAATTAAACAAAATGAGATCGATGTGTATTCCTTTATTACGAGAAAAACTACGGTCAAATTTTCCGAGATAGATAAAATTGAAAGACATAAGACTTTTCTACAAGGCAAGGCTGGACAAATATCAGATGGATATTTTCTCAGCGTAATAATCTTGAAGAATGGAAATTCGTTTATACTATCTCCAGACAAGTTTGAAAATTATCAAAAATTATTAGCAGAAATAAAAAGTAACTTAAGTTAAAGCACTTCGCATAACACACGCTACAAGCAATTTGGGGATTTGGTTAAATTTAAAGATGGTTTTGTATTTGGAAAATTTGTGTTTATCCGAATATTTGGCTTCTTTAGTCCCAAACTGCTTGTAGCGCGAGAACGTCAAACTGTCTAAAAACCTCTGTTTTTAATAGGATAAAGATGTTCATAAA
>CAZWAF010000071.1:0-742 GCA_964631795.1 uncultured Flavobacterium sp.
TTAATGCTTGGAGATTGAGAAAGTTCGGTAATGGTACAATCCGGACATTGAGGATCTGTAGGACAAACCTCACAAGGAGTAGGATCGGAAGAAGTGTCTGTTACCTGATTCTCTTTAGGATCCAACGCTGTTACCGTTGCTAAATTATAAACCAATCCAGAATCCATATCATCTTGAGTGATAGTATGTGATCCTGCAAAAGTAGTGGAATCAGAAGCTCCAACAGCAAGGGAATCAATTGGTCCTCCTGTAATCACAGCATTTATATCTGTTACTGTTATATCGGTAAGGGTAACATTTCCGGTATTGGTAATAACAAACTCATAAGTAACCACATCGCCTACATTGGTAATACCATCCTGATTGGAATCTACCCAGGCACCGTCTTTGGTAATTTTAATACCTGATTCTAAAATTTCATAAGTATAATTTACAACACAATCTTTGTCGTCAGTAATCTCAACACTATAGGTACCGTTGGATAAATTAGAAATATCTTCGGTTTGAGCTTCATTTGACCATAAGAAAGTATATGGAAATGTTCCTCCTGAAACGTTAAGGTTGATAGAACCATTACTACAACCAATACAATTATTGTTATTAATAATAATAGCTGTAGCGCTTAACGGAGCACTTGGCTGACCTATTGTTACAGTATTAGACAAACTGGAACAATTGTCTGTTACGGTCAAAGTGTAAGTTCCTGCCGGAAGATTATTGACAGTTGAGGAATCCCCTACAA
>CAZWAF010000071.1:842-11567 GCA_964631795.1 uncultured Flavobacterium sp.
TTTGACACCGTACCTGCTGTTACCGAACCTGTACTGGCACCAAAACAAGAAACATTGGTTTTTGAAGAAGCGTCAAGCGCTAATGGAGCACTTGGCTGACCTATTGTTACAGTATTAGACAAACTGGAACAATTATCTGTTACCGTCAAAGTGTAAGTTCCTGCCGGAAGATTATTGACAGTTGAGGAATCCCCTACAACAGTAAGACTAGAGTTTACCCAGGAATAATCGATTGTTCCGATAATATTTGACACCGTACCTGCTGTTACCGAACCTGTACTGGCACCAAAACAAGAAACATCGGTTTTTGAAGAAGCAGCAAGAGCTAACGGAACACTTGGCTGAGTGATTGTTACCGATAATTCACCTGATTCACAACCGTTTTTGTCTTTTGCAATCACAGTATAAATACCGGCTTCCAATCCTGTTAAGTTTTGAGTGGTTTCATATGGGTTTCCATTTTTTTTCCAGGAATAGGTGTACGGAGCTACTCCTCCCGTGGCGTCATTAATTGTTATGCTACCCGTAGAATTTCCAAAACAATTCACATTAGTCTGTGAATTTAAAGTAACAATAGGACAGGGAACATTTACCGAAGGAGTTGTAATGTTTAAAGATGTATTTATGCAGGATGAATTTTTATAATCAAGTCTTGAAGTAGTATTGACAATTTTATCACCACATACATTTGGTTTAGGAGTTAACTCATATTTCAAACTAATAGTTTCAACATTCAAAAAATCGATATTCAAAGAAATAACTTGTCCGGAGACAGTTGCTGTTCCTTTTGATGTGGTAACCGCACCAATTGTAAAATTGGAGTCTACAGTTTCTGTACCAAATGCAACACCCGGAATTTGTTGTGCAACCCAGGAGAGTTGTGTAAATATATTTGAATATATAGTGGTTAAATCTGCAGCATTTTCAGTAAAGAAAGATCCGGCAGATTGAATATTGTTTAAAGTATATTGAGCATTGGTTTGATCAGTTCCGGAAATTGCTCCGAAAAGACCAACAGAAAATATTTGATTATTGTATGTTACACCAGATATTACTTTGGTTTTTGCGTTATTTGCAGCTGTAATTGCACTCTGAATACATGTTCCACTTGTACCACTTGTACAAGACTGATTATTATTGATTCTATTAGCAACACCATCCGTCAAGAAAATAATACTTCTGGAAGTGACACAGTCAAAAGTACCACGAGCCGTTAGTTCATCGTCTGCTTTTTTAATACCGTCCTGAATATTGGTATAACCATTGGCCACCAATCCATTTATGGCACTTATTAAATTAGCTTGTCCGGATGCTGGGGTTAATTGTCTTAAAATGGTTGCAGTACTGCTATATGTAACAATCCCAACTTTATTTTTACCCGTTGTATTGTTTTCCGGCAGGAAAATTTTATTTATAAAATCTTTTGCCGCATTTTGTGCATGTGCTATAGGTCTAGTACCACTACCTTGTCCCATACTCCCGGAAACATCGATTGCCAAAATAACTTCAAGAGGTTTTGAAATTGGATTAGCACCTTGAATTTTTAGTTCTACATCAATTTTTCCACAAACTCCAGGTCGAACCGTAACGGTTTTTGTAGGAGTAATTGTTTGTGCAGAACCCAATACAGATGAAAGAATTATAAGAATTATAAATAATTCATTTTTAAATCCTTCTATATATTTGCCGAAGTGTAAAATTTTTTTCATTTTTAACTATATTAAGGTTAATAACCTAAGCGTTACAAGTATAAATCCTTAACAATTATTCTTCATCAGGATTACTCACTAAAGTATGCAGAACCGTACTCACTTTATAAGAAGCACAAGCCGTAGCTGTAGCAATTATTTCGGTACAGTTCCATTTACTAACGGTTGTTCCCGGAGGTACTTTTACATTTACCAAAAAAAGGGTTGTTTGTCCCGGAGCCAATGAAATTTCTGATATTGGATTTAGTGTCATATCTGAAAATGAAAAGTTTAAATTGACATTGTCAGAAGAACTACTTCCGTCATTATTAGAACAACTGCTGTTTATGTTTGAGGAACTCAATTTATAGGTAGAATTGGATGTTCCTGTATTTGAAATCTGAAGGATATAAGAGGTTCCTTCCGGTCGGACGCTTTGTGCAAATCTGTCGTTTTCAACCTGAAGTGTTGCTTTACAAGAGTTCGATTGAGAATATATAAATGAAGTATTTAATAATAAAACAAATGTGTAAAACAAGACAGAAAGTCTTATAAACATTTTTTTATTTGCAAATACCAAAAGCAATAAAATCTGTTTCAGGTGTTCAATTACTAAAATGTATTTGAATGGATTTAGAGTGATTTTAGATTCCATATTATTGTGTTTTTATATTTTAACGATAAGAGTAATCCTGATTTATTTCACCTGATTATGATTAATCAGTAAAAAATAAATAGATTTTAAATTGTCAATTTTGACTTGATTTTCATTTTGAGGTATGAAATTAAATCAAAATGTAGTTCCGTTTAAATTGAAAATTGAAATGGGTACGAGATTTAATTAATAGAATGATTAAAAAGATTTTTTATCATCGTTCATTTAACAATTTTCAAGAAGAGTTTTTCTAAAACGGAAGATTGTAGATTCTCGATTTAACACAAAGAGAACACTGGTAATACTAATTAAGAATAGAATCTTAATTTAAAGTTCGAAGTTTTGGTTAACAAGCAGGATTGTGTAATTCTAAAATTTATCAGTTTTTCATTCGGTAACTTTTCTACGATTTCATCATATTTTATAATAAATGATGAAATGCAGTCGGTTTTCATTTTATAAATCACAGAAATATTTAGATTATTAAAGTAATGCTAAGAATCTCTGAGTAATGTTGTTCTGTTAAAAAACAGATTGAATTAATTTCAATAAATATTTAAATCTATCCTATCATTATTTTGTTGAGTTAAATTTAATGACATCTATTTTTTATATATGAAAAACTCTGTAAATAACTCAAATAGCCGATTAAAAGACAATCTCAAAACTAATGTATAATAAGTAACTATTTTTAATTTAAAACCTTTTATCTCAGTAATTTCAAGGTGTTTTTTACATTTAACTTAAATTTATATTAAATTAACTTAATTTATTAAATGTAAAATAATTTGTTAAATTAGTACGAAAAATATGACTTGTTTAAAGATTGTTTTTTTGAAAAAATCCTGAGATCTAATTTTCAAAAAGGCACAAATTCAAAAAGAAAATAGATGTTTATTATCATTTACATTCTTATTTTAAATTATAATATGTCTCAAATCTTATCATGATGAATTAAGATTAAATCGTTAACTTGTCATTGGCTTATTATTAAAATTTTATGAAAAAATTATACTTAATACGACATGCAAAATCAAGTTGGGAAGAGGCTGTTGAAGATAAACGCCGACCTCTTTCGGAACGGGGTATTAAAGATGCGCAATTAGTTTCTTCCGAAATAATCCAATTTTTACCAAAATCATTTATTGTTTGGTGCAGTCCTGCAAAAAGGACAACCGAAACTGCCCGTATTTTTCTGCAAAAAATGTTTTATTCTTTGGATAATATCATTTTTAAAGACGATTTATATACTTTCGATATGAATCAATTAATGAAAACTATAAAATCTTGTGATAATGTTTATGATTCAATTATTCTTTTCGGACATAATTCGGCAATCACAGATTTTGTTAATAAATTTGGGGATACTTTTATAGAAAATATTCCAACATCCGGATTTGTATCAATTAACTTTGAAATTGATTCCTGGATGGATTTAAAAAAAGGTAAAACAAAACGTATAGTTTTTCCAAAAGATTTAAAAAATAAATGATAAAAAATAGATATATAGACCGCGAAAAAAGTTGGCTGAGTTTCAACGCAAGAGTATTACAGGAAGCGGGAGATGAAAATGTACCATTGTTAGAGCGTCTTAGATTTTTAGGAATATTTTCAAATAATCTGGATGAGTTTTTTAGAGTTCGATTTGCGGCCATTCGCAGATTAAGTTTATCCGGAATATCCGGAACTAAAGAATTAGGTGGTATTACTGCCAGAAAATTGCTGAACGAAATTACCGATATTGTAATTGCTCAACAATCTGAAAGTTTAAGAATATTTAATATTATAGAAAAAGAGCTTGGCAAAGAAAATATCTTTATTATTAATGAAAACGAACTATCAAAAGATCAGAGTGTTTTTATAAAAGATTTTTTTATTCAAAAAGTCAGTCCGGCATTGGTTACAATCATTTTGAATGATTTGGCCGAATTTCCTTTACTCAAGGATACTTCCGGGTACTTGGCCGTTAAGTTGGTCATGAAATCCGAATCAAAGAATAGTGCTCTTAGTTTTCTAAAGAAAAAAAATGAAGTCAGGTATGCAGTGATTGAAATACCAAAAACAATCAATCGATTCGTTGTTTTGCCTTCTGAAAACAATAAACAATATATTATTTTACTCGATGATGTCATTCGGTATAATCTCGACAGTATCTTCAATATTTTTGATTATGAGAGGGTTTCTGCTCACATGATCAAAATTACACGTGATGCCGAATTGGATATTGAGAGTGATATGAGTAAAAGTATGCTTCAAAAAATTGCTTCCAGCGTAAATAATCGTCGAATAGGGGAACCTGTCCGATTTGTTTATGATGGATCTATTGAAAAAGATACTTTGAAATTTTTCCTTGAAAAAATGGGAATCAATGCTACAGACAGTATTATTCCCGGAGGAAGGTATCATAATCGCAGAGATTATATGAATTTTCCGAATTTAGGAAGATTTGATTTGCTTTACAGAAAAATGCCTCCTCTTCCGGTTAACGGATTAGGACTTGAAGGAAGTATTCTGAATAAAATTGCTAAGAAAGATTATTTAGTCAATGCTCCTTATCAGTCTTTTTCATATTTGATTAAATTCTTACGTGAAGCAGCACTCGATCCCAATGTGATTAGTATAAAAATTACTTTATATCGATTGGCCAAAAATTCTCAGGTAATTAGTTCTCTGATTAATGCGGCTAAAAACGGAAAGAAAGTTACTGTTCAAATAGAACTTCAGGCACGATTTGACGAAGTCAGCAACATTTCGTATGCCGAAAAATTACAAACAGAAGGTATTGAGCTAATTTTTGGTATAAAAGGACTCAAAGTACACAGTAAAATATGTGTAATAGAAAGAATGGAACATGAAAAGGTGGTTCGATATGGATTGATTTCAACCGGAAATTTCAATGAATCTACCGCCAATGTTTATACAGATGTTACTTTATTCACGAGTCATCAAAAAATTTTAAAAGACGTTTCTAAGATTTTCGATTTTTTTGATGTGAATTATCGAATACATCGATACAAACACCTTATAGTTTCTCCTCATTATACAAGGTCTCGTTTTTATAAACTGATTGACCGGGAAATTAAAAATGTTTTGGATGGTAAACCGGCTTCCATAAAACTTAAAATGAACAGCCTTACCGACTTTGGTATTATTGATAAATTATATGAAGCAAGTAGGGCAGGGGTTAAAATTCAACTGCTTGTAAGAGGAATGTGTTCATTAATTCCGGGAGTAGAAGGAATGAGCGAAAATATTGAGGCAATAAGTATAGTTGATAATTTCCTGGAGCATTCTAGAATTTATATATTCAAAAATGCCGGAAATCCGGAAGTTTATATATCATCAGCCGATTTTATGACCCGAAATCTGGATCAACGTTTAGAAGTTACTTGTCCTATTTATGATGAAGATATTAAAAAAGAATTGATTGAAATTTTTAATATAAATTGGAAAGGAAATGTAAAGGTGAGATTACACGACGAAAGATTAGACAATAAATATCGTGTGAGAGATAAAAATCCGGTTTTCAGAGCACAACTCGAAACTTATAATTATTATAAGAATAAGTCAGAAGAAGTTTTGTAAACCAATTAAATTAAAATCGAAATGATCACTATAAAAAAATATGCAGCAATCGATATTGGTTCAAATGCCATGCGATTACTGATTGTTAACATTGTTGAAGAAAAGAACAAAGAACCTCAATTCAGTAAAAGTTCCTTGGTTCGTGTTCCTATCCGATTGGGTCAGGATGCCTTTACTGTGGGTGAAATTTCGGAGGAAAATACAGGCAGAATGGTCGATGCTATGAAAGCTTTCAAGTTACTCATGAAAGTGCATAGAGTAGAAAAATATATGGCTTGTGCTACTTCGGCTATGAGAGAGGCTTATAACGGAAAAGAAGTTGCCGATTTAATTAAGAAAAAAGCCGACATAAAAATTGAAATAATAGACGGAAAAAAAGAAGCCGCCATTATTGCAACCACCGATTTGAATTATATTTTAGAAAACGAAAAAACCTATCTCTATGTAGATGTTGGTGGTGGTAGTACTGAATTTTCACTTTTTTCTAATGGGAAAATTGTAGTATCAAAATCGTTCAAAATTGGTACAGTACGTTTGCTAAATGATATGGTAAACGACATTGTTTGGCATGAAATTGAAAAATGGATTAAAATTAATGTAGAAGAATTTGAGAATATTACTTTGATAGGTTCAGGCGGAAACATCAATAAATTGTTCAAAATGTCGGGAAAAATGCAGGAAAAACCTTTATCATATATTTATTTAAATTCTCAATATACAACACTTAATTCGTTGACATACGAACAAAGAATTTCTCATTTAGGACTTAATCCGGATCGTGCCGATGTTATTATTCCTGCATTGCGAATTTATCTTAATGCCATGAAATGGAGTGGTTCCAGAAATATTTACGTTCCTAAAATTGGTCTTTCCGATGGTATAGTAAAAGCATTGTACCACGGTAAAATTTAATCTTGTTATGGTCAACAAAATAAAAAATGAATTTATAAATTATTTCTACATTCTTTTAGGATGTTTGATAATGTCTTTTGGAATTGTAGGTTTTCTTTCTCCAAACAAAATTACTACCGGAGGAACTGCCGGTTTAGCTATCATTTTTCATTATTTATTTGGTTTACCCACAGGAGTTTTGATGGTTTTTATCAATCTGCCATTATTGTTGTTCGGATTAAAATATTTAGGTAAAAAATTTGCCTTTCATACTGTTATAACCATTTTTTTAATAGCATTATTCGTTGATTTATTATCAATATTTATTCATTTGCCAACTTTAAGTAATAATTTATTGTTAGCAACACTTTATGGAGGAATTGCAATCGGATTAGGTTTAGGCCTTATTTTCAAAGGCGGATCTTCAGCCGGAGGAGCTTCTATAATTGCCAAAATTATAGCTGCAAAATCGAGTCTAAAACCCAGTACTATAATGTTGGTTATAGATGCCGGGATTGTGATTAGTGCCGGGATTGTTTTTAGAAATATCGAAAGTGCATTATGGAGTTTAATAGGTATTTATGTTACTTCTCAACTTGTTGAAATTGTACTTACCGGAAAGAAATATGAGAAAATTGTTCATATTACTTCCGAAAATTTAGATCTTCTAAGTGAAAAAATTGTAAGTGAATTAGGCTTGAGAGGAACAATTATTAAAGGAGAAGATTTTAATACAAAAACTAAAAAAGATCTTATTCTTTTGGTTATTGAAACCAATCGGATTAATATTTTAAAACAATTGATTGAAGAAGTAGATTCAAATGCTTATATGGTTATTATGGAAGCATCAGAATTAATGGGTCCTACCAGACGAATGTTATAAATCGAGATCGAAAGTTTTTTTCAGTAATTCCAAATTCGGATTTCGCTCGCACAAACGATTGTATTTATCCTGAGGCGTAAAAGCATGTCTGTTTTCTACAGTTTCGTTTACAATTACTTCAATAGAAATATCGTGATTATGTAAATGTCCTCGCAAATAACCCAGTAATTCATTTTTTCCGGATTCAAAATCTATTTTTGAACCTTCATTTGGCAATTCATGAATTATTTTGGTTCCTTCAAGTTTCGGGTCATTTATAGTCAGCAAAGATTCCATAATTTTGAATCCTTTGTCTCCCTGACGAAGTGCATATTTGTTCCAAAACAATAACATGTCGGTTTCCGAAAAATCTTCTGTAGGCAAATGTGTTGTGTCTCTTACAATTGCTTTATTTGATTCCAGCATTGCTTTTTTAGCACGAATACTGCCTAAAGATAAAGCAGAAATTTTAGGTTCTCCGTTTGGAATAGAAGATACTACAGGAATATTTTGTTCCGGTTTTGGTATAGGAATTTCAGAAGTTGTATTCGTTGGAATTTCTTCTTTAGAATCCTGAATACTTACAGAAACTGCTTGTTTTTCCTGTGTTTTTACAGCAGAAACTTGATTGGTTCCGTTGAAATAATTTGGTGGAATTATAAATCCGTCAACTTTTTTTTTTCTCCATCAAAAGTGATGGAGGCCAATTGCATTAAGCAAAGTTCAACTAAAAGTCGTTGATTTTGGGAAACTTTAAATTTTAAATCACAATCATTTGCTAAATCAATTCCTTTCATTAAAAAGTTCTGAGAAGCTTTTTGAGATTGTAAAGCATACATTTTTTGAGCTTGCTCTCCAACTTCGAGTAATGACAGAGTAGAAGGAGTTTTAGAAACCAATAAATCTCTGAAATGCGAAGCCAATCCGGCAATGAAATGATGTCCGTCAAATCCTTTTGAAAGAATTTCGTTGTAAGCTATCAAAATTTCAGGAATTTTATTTTCTAAAATTAAATCTGTTACAGTAATATAAGTTTCATAATCAAGAACATTTAAATTCTCAGTTACAGCTACACGTGTCAAATTGGTACCACAGTAAGAAACCACACGGTCAAAAATAGACAAAGCATCGCGCATAGCACCATCGGCTTTTTGAGCAATGATGTGAAGAGCATCGTCTTCAAATGCTACATTCTGACTTCTGGCAACTTCAGCTAAATGTTCTTTGGCGTCTTTAACGGTAATTCTTTTGAAATCAAATATTTGACAACGAGATAAAATAGTTGGAATAATTTTGTGTTTCTCGGTAGTAGCCAAAATAAAAATGGCATGCTTAGGTGGTTCTTCCAATGTTTTAAGGAAAGCATTGAATGCCGCCGATGAAAGCATGTGAACCTCGTCAATAATATAAACTTTATATTGTCCGGTTTGAGGCGGGATTCGAACCTGATCAATCAGATTTCGAATGTCGTCAACAGAGTTATTCGAAGCAGCATCCAATTCAAAAACATTGAACGCAAAATCTTCATTTGGATCATCATAACCCGGCTGATTTATTTTTCGTGCTAAAATTCTTGCACAAGTAGTTTTCCCGACACCACGAGGTCCTGTAAATAATAAGGCAGAAGCCAAATGATTGGTTTCTATGGCATTCAACAAAGTATTGATAATAGCCTGCTGACCTACTACATCTTTGAATGTTTGAGGTCTGTATTTACGAGCCGATACAATAAATTGTTCCATAATTTTTTTATTCGTTCGCAAATATAGGTAATGCGATTTTATTATGGAAACGATAATTTATTTTATTCTCGTTATTTTTAAATAAGATAGGATAGTATATTTTAGGTCAAAGTTATCTTTGATAAATTAAGAAATTGAAGACCTTTAAGAAGATTTTTGGGTACATTTTTTTCTTGAATTAATACTTTAAATTTGAGTCCCATATCTACTAATAATCTGTAATTAATCATCATTTCATTAGTTATAGATTTTAAATTTGATGGAGTACTTTTTAAAGCGGTTTCATTATATTCTTTGATACCAAGAGCTAACAAAAAATTAGCCTGATTGACAATACCGGAATATTCTAATCCATACTTCAATCCCCAATGTTGTAAGGCAGAAAAATTAGTATGTGTTGTTATATCTTGTTCCCCTATATTTTGGTACGGACTAGTGTCATTGTGGTGTTTATTGTAACACAAAAGAGTTCCCCAACTCCTGCGAATATTGTATAATTCAGAGGATGATGCGCCATAATCTATGGTAATGACATAACCTCTATTTAAAGTTTGAGCAACCTCCTTTATCCAGAAGATAGCTTCCATATTTACTTCTGTTCTGAAACCTGTGGGTAATTTTACATTTAATTCTGAGAAATAATCAATAAGTTCTTGTGGTGCCGGTTTCAGTATTTCTGTAAAAGAATTGTCTTTATAATCAACAAAAACTTCCATTAATTGATCTTCCATGATTACCTGATGAACAGAGAAATTATCTACCAATTCATTCGATAAGACACATCCGTTAATTTGGGGAATATCTTGAATTTTGTTATACCAACTTACTTTTTCATGCAAATGCTTTTTTTCTATTTTACGCATACTGGAACTTTTCTCAATGATGCAATAAGTTAAGTTATCATACAAAGAAGTATTGTCTTTGAGATAGTCCAAAATATCATGACATAAGATGCCTGTACCAGCTCCGTATTCTACAATTTTAAAAGGTTTTTTTTCTAAAATCTCCCACATTTCTTCAATTTGCCGGCCGATCATCGCTCCAAAAGATGCGGAAAGATATGGACTTGTGTAAAAATCTCCACTTGCTCCAATTTTGTCTTGTGAGGAATTATAATATCCAAATATAGGATGATACAATGCCATCTCCATAAAATCCAGAAACGATAATGGTCCATTTTTCCTGATTCGTTCTACTATAATATCATGAAGCGACATTAATTTTAAGATTTGAAATGCGTTAAATTCATTTTAATCTAAATAATTCCTCGATCCCGAACACTCGGGATGCCTCGGGGTTTCC
>CAZWAF010000072.1:0-10435 GCA_964631795.1 uncultured Flavobacterium sp.
TAAATACCTACAAGGTCAAAAAAAGACCTTGCAGGAAAATCTTAAAATTATAAAATACTACTATTCAGTAGATTAAATAATGGCTAATAATCGAACTCAGGTTATGACTATTTTACAACTTTCGATTTACTTATCTGTGAGTTTGGAGAGAGCGTATAAAAAAAGCCGTTCAACTGAACGGCTTTTTTAGGTCAAAGATGTAATGAATTAGTTATTCATTTTGGCTTTCAAGGCTTTTGCTTTGTCATTCATTTCAAGTGCTCTGTAAACCCCTAAAAGTGTGCTGGCAGCATCTGTGTTTTCTGGGTTTAATTGAACTGCTTTTTCCAAGTAAGGAATTGCACTTTTGAAAAGATCTTCTCTCTTCTTTTTCAACACTTCGTATTTTTGATTATCAGCAGGTGAAGTTCCCAATTTATTCATTTGATCTATCAAATCTTTCTCCGGATCCAATTTCAGGATAGCCATTTGCATGTTTGCATCTTCGTGTTTCGGATTTATCGAAAGTGCCTTCAAATATTGTTTTTCAGCTTCAGCTTTTAGTTTGTAGTTGTAGTTAACAATCCCTAGATTAAAGTATAACTCATCATTAGTCGGATGTTTGACCAAAGCATCAGCAACCAGTTTGTTGTAAGCAGCCGAATCTTTTGATTCAAGACATAAACGGGCATCTTGCACGATTAAGTAAATATCGTTCGGATTGGCAATTCTTGCATCAGTGATTATCTTTTTAGCGTCTTCAGTTCTTCCTTTTTCAATATAAATTACTGTGATATTTTTAAGAATTTCTCCTCTTTTTGAAGGCAATTTTTCATCTCTTGGTTTTACGTGAGTTTCCAGTTGAAGGTATTTGGATCTTTCAATTCTGTTAGGGAAATTTTCTTCTTGTCCCGAAGCTACATTGGTAGCCCAATAAAGAGTCCCTTCTCCTGAATAGCCTATTCTCATCAATTCTTCATAATATGCCAGAGCTTTGTCGTAATCAGGAACATTTACGGCATAATTGGCAGCGTAATACAATTTTTCAGCATCGGTTTTATCCATTAAATAAATGCTGTGCAATAATTCAGAAACTTCGGCAAAGTTTTTTTCTTTATCTAATTGTACAACTTGTTTTAAAAACATTGGTTTTATCTGAGCAACCGTTTTTTGAATGTCTTTAGTATAAACCTGTTTTCCTGATTTTTTTTCATATTCAAGAGTAGCATCGATACCACTGGCCATCGCAGCAACTGACTTTTGATTCAAAACAGCTCCTATTTTTTCAGGAGTAGCTGTTTCTTTGGTCAAAGAGTGCAATTCTACAAGAGGCAACATTGATTTGTAGAAATTAGCAGAAACTTTATCATTTTCTAATGTTGCAATTGATTCCAGTTTAGAAATATTGGTTTTATAAGTTTCTAAATCAGATGCAGAAACGGTTTCTTTACCGTAGATCTTTTTTAAAGATTTAAGCTCGTCTTTTTGAGCAAATCCGTTTAACGACAACATAATTGTCGCAGCAAGAATGAATTTACTTTTCATTTGTGATAGATTTTTGTTTTTAATAGATAAAATGAAATCGCCATTCTTCATCATTTTTTTGATTTTGAATAATAGCGATTTCAGTTAGGTTTAATTATTTGTTTTAAAAATTATGCTTCGTCGTCAGAATCATTTTCATCCTGAATGTCTTCGTCTTCGTCAACGATGTCATCTTCTTCCTCGTCATCTTCTCCGCCTTCGTCTTCAAGAACTTCCAGTACAGGTTTTATTCTTTCGATTTTCTCAATCACTTCTCCGTCTTCGCCAATGATTACTTCTTCCTCTTCGTCATCTTTCATTACTTTGGCAACGGCAGCGATAGAATCTTTTCCTTTGATATTGATTAATTTCACACCCTGAGTAGCTCTACCCATAACTCTCAGATCTTCTACAGCCAAGCGAATAGTTAAACCGGATTTGTTGATAATCATCAAGTCATCGGCATCGGTAACATCATTGATAGAAATCAGGCTTCCTGTTTTTTCTGTGATATTAAGGGTTTTTACACCTTTTCCACCACGGTTTGTGATTCTGTATTCGTCAAGGCTTGAACGTTTTCCGTAACCGTTTTCAGAAACAACAAGAATTTCACTATTCATGTCATTTACGGTAACCAACCCAATTACTTCATCGGTATCATCTTTTAGGGTAATTCCGCGAACTCCCGAAGCAGTTCTTCCCATCGGACGGGTTTTGGTTTCTTCAAAACGAACCAGTTTACCTGATTTTACTGCAATGATGATCTGACTTTCACCATTTGTCAATTTTGCTCCAAGTAATTCATCGCCTTCTTTAATTGTGATAGCAGCAACACCATTAACACGTGGTTTAGAATATTTCTCTAAAGAAGTTTTCTTAACCTGACCTTTTTTGGTTACCATCACCAGATTATGACTGTTGATGTATTCTTTGTCTTTCAGGTCTTGTGTACAGATGAAAGCTTTTACTTTGTCGTCACTTTCAATATTTACAAGGTTTTGGATTGCTCTACCTTTGGCAGTTTTGTTTCCTTCTGGAATTTCATAAACGCGCATCCAGAAACATTTTCCTTTTTGGGTAAAGAACATCATATATTGGTGGTTTGTTGCCACAAACATGTGTTCTAAGAAATCTTGATCTCTTGTTCCGGCTGCTTTTTGACCTACACCACCTCTGTTTTGAGTTTTGTATTCGGATAAAGGAGTACGTTTAATATATCCTGCGTGAGAAATAGTGATTACCACATTTTCGTCGGCAATCAAATCTTCGATACTCACATCTCCACCTGAATATTCAATTTGAGAACGACGCGCATCACCATATTTATCACGGATTTCAACCAATTCTTCTTTGATTAATTCAATTCTCAAATTAACATCAGCTAATAATGCTTTCAAATGAGCAATCAATTTCATCAATTCTTCATATTCAGCTCTTAATTTGTCTTGTTCAAGACCGGTAAGCTGACGCAAACGCATTTCAACAATAGCACGAGACTGAATATCTGTTAAATTGAATCTTTCGATTAATTTTTCTCTGGCTTCTTCAGTACTTTTTGAAGCTCTGATGATATCAATAACTTCTTGAATATTATCGGAAGCAATAATTAAACCTTCAAGTATATGTGCTCTTTCTTCGGCTTTACGCAATTCAAATTGCGTTCTTCTTACCACAACATCATGACGGTGTTCTACAAAATGGTGAATCAAATCTTTCAGATTCAGCATTTGAGGACGTCCGTTTACCAAAGCAATGTTGTTTACACTGAATGAAGATTGGAGTTGTGTATATTTAAATAGTGTATTTAGAACTACGTTTGGAGTAGCGTCACGTTTCAGGATATAAACGATACGCATACCGCTTCTGTCCGATTCGTCACGAATATTCGCAATTCCTTCGATCTTTTTCTCGTTTACCAAATCGGCCGTACGCTTAATCATGTCGGCTTTATTTACCTGGTACGGAATTTCGGTTACAATGATAGATTCTCTTCCGTCCACTTCTTCAAAACCAACTTTGGCACGCATTACGATACGTCCTCTTCCGGTTTTGAAAGCTTCACGCACTCCTTCATAACCGTAGATTGTTCCTCCGGTAGGGAAATCGGGAGCTTTGATGTGAGTCATCAATTCGTCAATTTCAATATCGTTATTGTCGATATAAGCCAATGTTCCGTTGATAACTTCTGTTAAGTTGTGAGGAGGCATATTGGTTGCCATACCTACGGCAATACCTGTAGCACCATTTACCAAAAGAGTTGGTACACGGGTAGGCATCACTTTAGGTTCATATAAAGTATCGTCAAAGTTCAACTGAAAATCTACAGTTTCCTTTTCGATATCGGCCATAATTTCTTCCGAAAGTTTCTTCATTCTGGCCTCAGTATAACGCATAGCTGCCGGACTGTCGCCATCAACCGAACCAAAGTTACCCTGACCGTCAACTAATAAATAACGCATGCTCCATTCCTGAGCCATACGTACCATTGCATCATAAACAGAAGTATCACCGTGCGGGTGGTACTTACCCAGTACTTCCCCAACAATTCTTGCCGATTTTTTGTGGGCCGATTTTGAAGTTACCCCTAAATCGTACATTCCATAAAGTACGCGTCGATGTACTGGTTTAAGTCCGTCTCTAACATCCGGAAGGGCTCTTGATACAATAACTGACATCGAATAATCGATGTAGGCTGATTTCATTTCATCTTCAATGTTAATAGGTATTAACCTTTCTCCGTCAGACATATTTATATAGTTTTATTAAATTTAGTTTGTTTAAAAAATCTTGCTAATATAACCTTTATCGATATTTCTCATTCTATATTTCGGTTATTTTTTTTGAGATTTATTAACAACTAAAACCCCGGTTTTAGTTAATAAAATAATTAGGATTTTTCTTAAGAAATGCTTTGTTTTACTTTTTTAGAACTATCACTGAATTAATAAATTCCTATTTTGTGTTAGCTTCAAAAAATTAATACATTTACAAAATAAGCAATAACGTAATATATGGATGATAATTTTTCACCCAGAGTAAAAGATGTAATAACCTACAGTAAAGAAGAGGCTCTAAGATTGGGTCATGACTTTATTGGAACAGAGCATTTTATGCTTGGGATCTTAAGAGATGGTGGTGGTGAAGCCATTGAAATATTACATAGTTTAGATATCGATCTGGATTTCCTGAGAAAAAAAGTCGAAGCATTAAGTCCGGCAATTTCGAATGTGAATCTTAATACAGAAAAGAAAAATTTACAATTAACACGTCAGGCAGACAGAGCGCTGAAAACAACTTTTTTGGAAGCTAAATTATTTCAAAGTAATTCTATCAGTACTGCTCATTTGCTTTTGTGTATTCTTAGAAACGAAAACGATCCAACAACCAAGTTGCTCAATAAACTCAAAATTGAGTATGAAGTAGCTAAAGAACAATATTTAAAGATGATGACACACGACGAAGATCCAATAGACAATACTCCTAAAAACGAATCTTATAATGATGATTCAGGACAAGAGGATATGAATAGAGAAAGCGGTTTCAATAATCCTGTGAACAAGTCGAACAAAAAGTCTAAAACTCCGGTTCTTGACAATTTCGGTAGAGATTTAACCGATATGGCCGAGGAAGGAAAATTGGATCCGGTTGTTGGGCGTGAAAAGGAAATTGAACGTGTTTCTCAGATTTTGAGCCGTAGAAAAAAGAATAATCCTTTGCTTATAGGTGAGCCGGGAGTGGGTAAATCGGCCATAGCCGAAGGTTTGGCTTTGAGAATTATTCAAAAGAAAGTTTCCCGTATTCTGTTTAACAAACGAGTGGTAACGCTAGATTTGGCAAGTCTTGTTGCCGGAACCAAGTACCGCGGTCAGTTTGAAGAAAGAATGAAAGCTGTAATGAATGAATTGGAAAAGAATGATGATATTATTCTTTTCATAGACGAAATTCATACCATTGTTGGAGCAGGGGGGGCAACAGGTTCGCTCGATGCTTCAAATATGTTTAAACCGGCTTTGGCAAGAGGAGAAATTCAATGTATAGGAGCCACCACTTTAGACGAATATCGTCAGTATATTGAAAAAGACGGCGCTTTGGAAAGACGTTTTCAAAAAGTAATTGTTGAGCCAACTACTGTGGCTGAGACGATTACTATTTTGAATAATATCAAGAATAAATACGAAGATCACCATAATGTGATTTATTCTCCGGAAGCGATTGAAGCTTGTGTGAAATTGACTGACCGATATATGTCGGAAAGATTTCTTCCGGACAAAGCAATCGATGCTTTGGATGAAGTAGGTTCCCGTGTTCACATTATTAATATTGATGTTCCGAAACAAATTTTAGATTTAGAACATAAATTGGAAGAAGTGCGCGAATTGAAAAATTCTGTGGTGAAAAAACAGAAATATGAGGAAGCAGCCAAATTGAGAGATGACGAAAAACGAATTGAAAAAGATTTGGCAATTGCTCAGGAAAAATGGGAAGAAGATGCCAAAACCAATAGAATTTTAGTTACCGAAGACAATGTTGCCGATGTGGTTTCTATGATGACCGGAATTCCGGTAAACAGAATTGCACAAACCGAGAGCAATAAATTGGCACAATTGCCGGAACTTATCAAAGGAAAAGTAATAGGTCAAAACGAAGCGGTGACGAAAGTAGCTAAAGCCATTCAAAGAAATCGTGCCGGATTGAAAGATCCGAATCGTCCTATTGGTTCGTTTATTTTTCTAGGTCAAACCGGTGTTGGTAAAACTCAATTGGCCAAAGTAATTGCCAGGGAGTTATTTGATTCAGAAGATGCGCTTGTTCGTATTGATATGAGTGAATACATGGAGAAATTTGCTATTTCAAGATTAATTGGGGCGCCTCCGGGATATGTTGGTTATGAAGAAGGAGGTCAGTTGACCGAAAAAGTTCGCAGAAAACCTTATTGTGTGGTACTTCTTGACGAAATAGAAAAAGCACATCCGGATGTTTTCAATATGATGCTTCAGGTTTTGGACGATGGTTATCTGACCGATAGTTTAGGAAGAAAAATCGATTTCAAAAATACTATTATCATCATGACTTCCAATGTGGGAGCCCGTCAACTGAAAGATTTTGGTCAGGGAGTTGGATTTGGAACTGCTGCCAAAGTAGCTCAAGCCGATGATAATTCGAAAAGTATTATTGAAAACGCATTGAAAAAAACATTTGCTCCTGAATTTTTAAACCGAATTGATGATGTGATTGTTTTCAACACATTAGAAAAAGAAGACATCAATATTATTATCGATATCGAATTGAATAAATTGTATTCAAGAATCAAAGATTTGGGTTATGATTTAACATTATCAGATGAAGCAAAATCTTTTATTGCCGATAAAGGTTTTGATAAACAATTTGGAGCCCGACCATTGAAAAGAGCTATTCAGAAATATGTAGAAGATGCTTTGGCAGAGGAAATTATTACCTCTAAAATAGGTTTAGGAGATATTATTTTTATTGATTTAGACGCTCAAAAACAAGAATTGATAATTACAATTCAAAAAGCGGAGGAAACAGATAATCCGGAGAATTAGGTTCTGGTGATTAGTAATTAGTAATTAGTGATTAGTGATTAGCCAAAAGGCAATAGTGAGAAGTTTAAGTAATTAGTGACTAGCCATTAGCTAAGAAAATCAACTATTTTTAGAATCAATAAAAAACCAATTAATGATAAAAACCCGTCAAGCTATTTAAAATTGGCGGGTTTTTATTTTTTATTTCAAAAAACAATCAATTAATAAGATGTTACAAGAAAAAGTAATAGTAGGAAGTGAAGAATGGTGTTCGTTTCCGGTATTAGGAATTCCTACAATTAAGGCCAGAGTTGATTCTGGTGCCAAAACTTCGGCTTTGCACGCCATAAATATAGCTCCGTTTATAAAAAATGGTGAAAATTGGGTGAAATTCGATATTAATCCAATTCAGAATAATATCAAAACTATTATTCATTGTGAAGCAAAATTGATTGGTAAAAGAATTGTAAAAAGTTCGAGCGGTTTTAGAGAACAACGTTATGTTATAGCTTCTGAACTGGAAATAGGAGGTCAACATTGGTCAATAGAAATTACGTTGACTAATCGAGATTCTATGGGTTTCAGAATGCTTCTGGGTCGTGAAGCCATGAGTGGAAGAGTTTTGGTAGATCCTGAACAGAAATATCTTTTGGGAGAGCCAACAGCTGAAAGTCTGAAAAATTTATACAAAACTTCAGAACAAGCAAAAACGGGGCTTCGCATCGGACTTTTGGCCAGTAATCCGGAGCTTTACAGTAACAAAAGAATTATGGAAGCCGGCGAAATGCGGGGTCATGAAATGCACTTTTTGAATATAAAAGAGTGTTATATGAAACTCGATGCCACCAAACCGGAAATTCATTATCGTGGTGGTAAAATCTTAAAAGATTTTGATGCCATAATTCCGAGAATTCGTCCGAGTATTACTTTTTATGGTTGTGCTTTGACGCGTCAGTTTGAAGCTTTGAGGGTTTTTTGTCTTAATTCGGCTTCAGCAATTACTCAGTCACGAGACAAATTGTATTCACTTCAATTGCTTCTGAATCACGGAGTCGATATTCCTACAACCGGTTTTGCAAATTCGCCTTTAGATACCAACGATTTGATAAGTATGGTTGGAGGTTCGCCTTTGATTGTAAAATTATTGGAAGGAACCCAAGGAAAAGGAGTGGTACTTGCCGAGACCAAGAAAGCGGCAGAGAGTGTTATCAATGCTTTTAAGAGTTTGAATGCGAATATCCTGGTTCAGGAGTTTATTAAGGAAGCTAATGGTAAAGACATTCGTTGTTTTGTAATTGACGGAAAGGTGGTTGCAGCGATTCAAAGAGAAGCTTTGCCGGGTGAATTTCGTGCCAATATTCATCTTGGCGGAACAGCTTCAATTATTAAAATTACAGCCGAAGAGAAAAGAATTGCCATTAAAGCAGCCAAAGCAATGGATTTGAAAGTGGCAGGTGTTGATATTATTCGTTCTAGTAAAGGTCCGTTGTTGCTTGAAGTCAATTCATCTCCGGGACTGGAAGGAATTGAAAGTGCTACCAACAAAGATATAGCCGGAGAAATGATTAAGGCAATAGAGAAAAACTTTAAGATTCGTTGATTCCTCTTTTTTTAAATGGATATAAATTATCAATTCAATCAAGAAATTCGAAATATTCAGTTTACAAGAGAGGACTTGAATTATAATGAATTTGAGTCCTGTTTGTTTGAAAATTGTGATTTCTCACAATGTAATTTTATTGCTGTAACCTTTATTGATTGTAAGTTTCTGAATTGCAATTTTGATGGAGCCAAAATTAATCATGTGGCTTTGAGAACGGTAATTTTTGAAAAATGTAAAATCAGAGACGTTAATTTTGCCATGTGCGATAAATTGATTTTCGAAATTCATTTTGAGGATTGTATTCTGGATTTTTCAAAATTCTATGCGCTTAAATTGAAAGGAATTACTTTTGCTAATTCCAGTCTGATTGCAGTAGATTTTATGAACGCCAATTTATCGGAATCTCATTTTGATAATTGTGATTTATATCGTGCTGAATTTTCAAAAGCCAATTTATCTAAGGCTAATCTGCAAACCAGTTTCAATTACACAATTGATCCTGCGGTTACCAAAATAAGCAAAGCTGTCTTCTCTCTTGAAGGAATAAAAGGATTGCTTTTTAAACATGATATAATTGTGAATTAATATAGTGATTAGTGACTAGCCAAATAGTCATTAGTCAAAAGTTCATAGTGGAAATTCAAAAAAAATGGCTACTCTTTTGGAGTAGCCATTTTTTTGAATTATATCTTTTAAGTAATCTAATATGATGTGATATTTGTAAATAATGCTAATAATATTATTTTACTTTTCATGTTTTTAAGTTTTTAATCCGAGCCATCTGGGTTATTTAAAAAATAATGCGATAGCAACTAGTAAAAAAATAATGCTAATAAATATTTTTACTATTGAAAATATAATTTTATTGAAGGTGTAATCAATTGATTTTCTATTTTTAAATAGAAGAATAAAAATTCTTAACTCATTAATAAAAAAGATTAATGCTAAGAACAAAATAGAATAGTCTAATATATAAGGTAGGTTTAAAATTTTGTCACAAATAAATAATACTATAAAAATTAATAAACCGTAAGTTCCAAAAAAATTTTTCACTTTCATGATGCATAAATTAACTTTATCAAATATAATTATTAGCGATTTTTCATACAATGAGTAAATTCACCTACTAAAACTGCCGCTCCAATAATTCCACAATATCTTAGACCAACTTTTGATACTATTTTTTACCTGTTCGAAAAGTTACTTCTGTGCTCCGGAAGAATTGCTTTTGCCTTTATTACATTAATTTTTTAAACCTTGATTCGCATAAATAAGACAAAAGTAGTGCTGATTTGATTAATCACACTCTTTTTACAAAAATCTTCCACTATAACAAGACTTTTGACTTTATGACATTACACTTTTGACTTACTTTATTATTTAATGAATTCTACTTTTTGAATTTCTTCCATATTAATGCTGTCAAAAAAACCTTGTTCGTTCATCCAGTCGTCACTAAAAATTTTGCTCATGTATCTTGAACCGTGGTCAGGGAAAATAGCAATTACATTACTGTTTTCGTCAAATTCGCCTTCCTCTGCATATTGTTTGATAGCCTGAAGTACCGCTCCCGAAGTATATCCTACAAAAAGACCTTCTTTTTTTGCTAATTCTCTGGCAGAATGAGCACTTTCTTCATCGGTTACTTTCATGAATTTGTCGATAACATCAAAATCGGTAGCCGAAGGAATCAGGTTTTTTCCTAAACCTTCAATTCTGTAAGGGTAGATTTCGTTGTTGTCGAATTCTTTGGTTTCATGGTATTTCTTCAAAACCGAACCAAAAG
>CAZWAF010000073.1:0-10090 GCA_964631795.1 uncultured Flavobacterium sp.
ATCCCAGTGACCACGGAAACGCAACCATGGACCTGCCATAGAGATATGGTCGGTAGTACATTTTCCAAAAGCTTTAATCAACAATTTGGCACCAGTAATATTTTTACCGTCCCAAGCTTGGAAAGGAGCCAATAATTGCAAACGGTCTGACGTTTCAGAAACCGCAACCTGAACAGAAGAACCGTCAGCAGCCGGAGCCTGAAATCCTGCATCTTCTACATCAAATCCTCTTTTTGGCAACTCATCACCATGCGGCGGCATCAATCTTACTTCTTCTCCTTTGTCATTCAACAAAGTATCTGTAATCGGGTTGAAATCCAAACGACCTGAAATTGCCAAAGCAGCAACCATTTCTGGAGAAGTCACAAAAGCGTGTGTATTTGGATTACCGTCGGCTCTTTTAGAGAAGTTGCGGTTGAAAGAGTGAACGATAGTGTTTTTCTCACCTTTAGAAGCTCCTTCTCTGTCCCATTGTCCGATACATGGCCCACAAGCGTTAGTAAACACTTTAGTCCCCATTTTCTCGAAAGTAGCGATGATTCCGTCTCTTTCAATAGTGTAACGGATTTGCTCAGAACCAGGGTTAATACCAAATTCTGCTTTTGGAGTGATTCCATGTGCAACTGCCTGCTCAACGATAGAAGCCGCACGCGACATATCTTCATAAGAAGAGTTGGTACAAGAACCGATTAATCCCCACTCTACTTTCAACGGCCATCCGTTCGCTGTAGCCTCAGCTTTCATTTTAGAAACCGGAGTACCTCTATCCGGAGTAAACGGACCATTGATGTGTGGTTCTAATTCAGACAAGTTGATTTCGATCAACTGGTCGAAATATTGTTCCGGGTTAGCATAAACTTCAGTATCAGCCGTAAGGTAAGAAGCCACTTTATCGGCAGCGTTCACCACATCCTGACGACCTGTAGCCGCTAAATACCTTCTCATTGAATCGTCGTAACCGAAAGTTGAAGTTGTAGCTCCAATCTCAGCACCCATGTTACAGATAGTACCTTTACCGGTACAAGACATAGACTCAGCACCTTCTCCGAAGTATTCTACAATAGCACCTGTTCCACCTTTTACAGTAAGAATGTCAGCCACTTTCAGGATCACGTCTTTTGGAGCAGTCCAACCGTTTAATTTTCCGGTCAATTTAACTCCGATTAGTTTTGGGAATTTCAACTCCCAGGACATTCCAGACATTACGTCAACAGCATCGGCACCACCGACACCAATTGCCAACATACCCAAACCACCGGCGTTTACTGTGTGAGAGTCAGTACCAATCATCATACCTCCAGGGAATGCATAGTTCTCCAAAACGATTTGGTGGATAATCCCTGAACCCGGTTTCCAGAACCCGATCCCGTATTTATTAGAAACAGAAGAAAGGAAATCAAATACTTCTTTTGATTGAGTGTTTGCTACCTGCAAATCGGTTGCAGCACCAACTTTAGCCTGAATCAAGTGATCGCAGTGAACCGTTGTAGGAACCGCTACCTTGCTTTTCCCGGCGTGCATGAACTGCAACAAAGCCATCTGAGCCGTAGCATCCTGACAAGCAACACGATCCGGAGCAAAATCAACGTAATCTTTTCCTCTTGTGAAGGCTTGCGAAGGAGTTCCTTCCCAAAGATGTGAATATAAAATCTTTTCAGAAAGCGTTAACGGACGACCAACCAATTCGCGAGCTTTATCAACTCTTGAGGCCATGTTCGCATACACTTTTTCGATCATTTCGATATCAAAAGCCATAATATGAATAAGTTATGTTATACTGGTTTATATTTTTTTAAGTCGGACAAATTTAAACAATCTAAATGATATTTTAAATACTTAATGATTATGGATTATGAAAGAATTATTATTTATAAAGATTCTATTTTACTGAATTTACTGCAACGAATTTTATGTTTAAATCAAAAAAATTACGAATTCTTAATTTTAAAAACCCATGTTATCAATTCAACAAAAAAACCTTTTTAAATTGTTGATTCAATAATTTAACACTCATTCTTATTTTATTCAGAAAAACAACTTTTCCTGACTTTAACCATAAAAGTATACAGCTCGTTATAAAAACATTAAGATTGTTTAACATAAGTTTAATACTCTACTGTCTTTATTGAACCCCAGAATCCACATTAGAGAATTAGTTCACACACAGATGAAGCGAACTGATAAAATAAAGCATCGCAGAGAACACACAAACCTTATATAATCATTTGGTTTACAAAGACACTTGTTCCGAAATTCCGGAATAAGCATAACAAATTTTCGGATTATTGAGATCTTAATAAAAAAATCCGGGAATCCTTATGATTCCCGGATTTTTATCCTAGTTAAAGTACTTTACAGAAAATATAAAATGAAATTAGTTATGATTTTCTATTAAGGTAAATCCAACCCGTTGCGGTTTTATTATCAAAAAAGTGGATTGTATAGAAATAAGTTGCATCAGGTAATTCTCCTCCACTATTAGACTGTCCATGCCACTGATTAGTATAATTTTCCTGACTAAAAACCTCGCTGCCATATCTGTTGAAAATTTCCAGTTTTTTGACATTGAGAGTACTTAAATCGAAATTATCATTTTTGCCATCACCATCCGGAGAAATTCCTTTTTGTGTGCTACAGTCCGTTTTTTCTACAGTTAAGTTATTCGTTGAGGAACAGCCATTTGTTGCAGTTACCGTTACAGAATAAGTTCCTGCTTTTTTTAGTTTTATTGTCTGATTTTCAACTGTCGTTTTAAAGTCGTTTAAATTTTCAGCTGTCCAGTCAAATTTAGAAGTTAATAAATCGAATGAATTATCCAAAGGAACGGCAGAAATTAAGTAATCGCTTCCTGAGCATCCATATTGAAATGAAATATCCGGAGTTTTATTTTGCCCTACTTTAAAACTAACGATTTGATAACAACCTGTAGCAGTATTATCTACCCTTGCATAAATTGTTTGTGGGTTACTTGTAAATTCAAATGAACTTTGTGCTTGTATCAAATTTATATTTTTATTAGCATCTTCTAATGAAGAGAAATAAGTTACTATATGATCATTATTTGTATAAGGACTTAATATTTTTTCTGTATTTGGAGTCAAATCAACTGTATTTGAAATTGTTTGATTACAAGAGATTAAATCTGATGGGACTCCCGGAACAACATCTTGATAGTATTCAATAGTGATAGACTGAGAATCGGTACAGCTTGAAAAGTTCATTGTATATTCTAATGTATAAACACCTTCGGCAGTAACTACTAAAGAAGAATTTTCTTCTCCTTCTATAGGAGTTCCGTCTTTCAGCCATCGAATTTTAAAATCGGTAGTCGACAGCCCGGAATTGATGGTATGAGTTGTTCCAGGGCAAAGAGCCGTTTTAGTTGAAATCAATAAATCAGGTCCCAGATTGGGTTGTCCAACATCAAAGCTTCCTCCTTCAAGGAAAATTGCGGAGTCTAAAACATTATCTGTTCTGTCTGCGATTACCATTTTTATATGGTATTGTTCACCTGGTACTACTGTTGCAGAGGCTTTCATAGGAACTGTATATCCATTAAAGTTAATTGGAGATAAAATAGGATTTAAACCCCCAAAGCTTCCATAAAATTTATCGAAAAATTCAGGGTTTTTTGAATCACAATTATAGTTGTATTTGCTATCCCTAATAGTTACAACAGAGATAGGAGTAGAGGTATTAGGAACTACTGCTATGTTTGTTGTAACGTTTGTTTTTTTATTGGTCAATATAAAAGCAAAGGAGTCTGAAAAACTACATTGATAAATTCCGTACTCATTTGAGGCAAACAAGAAATTAAAACTCATATTGCTTCCTAAAGCTGTAAAATCAAATTCTAATATACTGGCATCAAAAAATTTCAAGTCTTTTTGATTAAGAGCAGCTTCTATAATTTTTGTCAAATCATCGTCTGCCGGCCAAGCACCGAATGATCCTTTTGGAACTTGCACAATAGGTCCCGGAACATTCGATATATCACCGGTGGATAATACAATTCCGTCTTTTAAAGGAAAGTTTGAATATGATTTATTAAAATATCCAATACCATTTGCCGAGAAGTAACCATCGCTTCCTGTTCTAGATGTTATGTTAGTAACATTAGCACATTTTGTCTTTAACAACACATCTTCAATCAATTGAGTTGTGCTATATTGACTAGCATTTGCAGTAATTGGAGGCGGTACATAAGTTACACAAATATTAAAGTTTATGTTTTGAGCACTAGTAGAATTTGACCATACTCTCACATAGTAAGTTTGTCCTATTACGAAGGTTTTTGAATTGCTTTGTGTTGAAAGAGCTTCTCCACAATATTTCAAAGTTAAAGTTCCGGAGTCTTCCGTATAAACTGCATGATTGATATCTGTTGAAGAACCTGTAATGTCATTTAAATAGATATAATGAGATGTTGAAGTGGCTACAAATTTATACCAAACATCATCATCTGCACTTCCTATACAAGTACCTATAGGCAGAGAGGAAGGTGTGGCTCCTGCCAATGTTCCTGCTTTCGATTCGAAACAGGTAAGTCCGGTATTAACAGTAAGAGTCGTTGCTGATTGATACTCGTCATTAGTAATTACCGGTGGGGTAGTAATAAAGATATCAAATTTGGCTGATTCATCGGCAAGATTACCATTTGTATAAACTCTGATTTTATAAGTATTTCCGGGAGTCAGATTTGTTGCTAAACTCGAATTAGGATTACTGCAATATAGTTGTGTCAATGTTGCGCAGTTAGTTCCTGAATATAAAGTGTGATTCAAATCGGTAGTATTCCCTGTAATATTTTTTAAATCGATAATATGAACCTTAGAAGTAGCAACAAATGAAAACCATACATCGTCATCGGCTATCCCTTGACAAATAGGTGAAGTACCTGGTGTAGAACCGGTTGCTCCTTTTGTTGTACCGGAAGCTTTTTTCACAAAGTTTTCATCGGTATTTATAGGAATATCAATTGAAGTAATACACTCATCATTTACTGCTGTAGTATTAAATTTTAATGGATCCAAAAGAGTCCAAGTACTCCTGTCTGAATCTGAACAAAGAGATCTTACATAAAAATCATAAGAAGTCGAAGAGCTTAAGCCTGTTATTGTAAGCGGGTTAGTATTTGTTGTGTACTCAGCTTTTACAAGACTGTTGTTTAAAGGAGGTGTGATTCCGCTCACTTGTACACAATACTCCCACTGAGTAGCACCTGGTACAGCATTCTCAGTCCATGATAGTGTTGCAGTAGTGTTGGCAACATCTTTTAAAGTTATTGCAGTAGGCAAAGGACAAGTAGGAGCAGTACAATTTCCGATTGCAGAGTATAATACACTTAGAGAAGTGTTCTCTTCAAGTGATTTTGAAAATAGTAAATCATTAAAAGGACTTACTACTTTTATGTTTGCTTCTTTTGGTTTTGTTCCTTCAGCACTTAAGAATAAGTCAAAAGGAATGTTTTTACATATAGGAATAGTAACATACGTAGGACCTCCGTCAAATATGGTAGTTCCTAAAGTAGATACAACGACTCCGTTTTGTCTTACCTGAATACGGGCTCCATCCCAACCGTTTTTTCCACTATCAGTCAAAATGAAAGTATAGTTGCATTTGTCTGTCGAATCGCAGGTCAATGTATTGAATTTTACAGGTCCGGCCCATTTGCTTTTTTCAGTAGCCGAACAGACTGTTCTTATATAATAATAATATATAGTTGACTGTTCTAATCCTGTTATTAAATATGGAGAGACAGATGGAGAATCAATTTCCTTAAAAATATCTCCCGATTGTAATGTCGGATTTAAAGTTGGAGGTGTTGGTACATCATAAAAAGGACCAATTGCTTTTACTAACAATATTTCCCAAGATGTATCAGTAGGAGTTCCTTTACCCCAGTTCAAAGTAGCCTCCGTTTTACTAATGCCACTTACCGATAAGCTTGCTGGCCTTGCACAGGTAGGGGTTGTCGTAAAAGTGTAACCATTAGACCAAGAAGAAGGATTAGGCGAACAAACTACTCTTACATAAAAAGTATAAGATGTATCGGGAGATAGATTATTAATCGCAAAAGGATTATTTGTTACTCCGCTATATGTTGGTGTAGTTAAAGCAGTAGGTTTTGGAGAACCTTCCGGTACAACATATACATCCCAGGTATTTGTGGCTGGTGCCGACCAGTTCAATGTGGCTCCGGTTTGTGTAACTAAGGTAGTTTTTAATGCATCAGGTAATATGTTGCAGATAGGTGTATCACAATTTACAATGTTATTATAAATGATTGTACCTGCCTGACCTGTTCCGGCAGCTTTGGTATACAATGTTTGCCCGAATTTATTTATAACTGACACACCACATTCAGCAGGGCTTGAACCCGGTGTGTCCCAATATAAATCAAAAGGTACATTATTACATAACTGAACAGGTACATTAACCGGACCTCCTCCTGAATTAAAAGTCGTACCTATCGTTTGTACTACTATACCGTTTTGTCTTACCTGCATCGTTGCTCCATTCCAACCATTGTTGCCTGAATCGGTCATTCTGAATACATAAACACAAGTATTGATATTATCGCAAATTCTTGTATTAAAAACATATGGCCCAGCCCATGAACTGAACTCTCCGGTAGCACATTTTGATCGAACAAAGTATTGGTATTTTGTTCCCGGAGTTAATTCAGTTACTTTATGAGGATTATTGGTTACTTTTTCTCCAGCTGTTGTCGGGATAGAAGTTCCTAATGGCTGAACGGCAATTTCCCATTCTGTAGCTCCCGTAGGATTTGTCCATGATAAATCGGCAGAGGTTGGAGTAATATTATTGGCAATAGGTGAACCGGGAGGAATACATTTTTCTTTTTGAAGAATCAACGTATATCCAACCGTTGGAGTCGTTTTACTCGAAGAAATTACGATTGTGTAAGTTGTGTTTGCTGTTACGGCAAGATTATTTATTACTCTTTGATTTGAATTGTTGTTAGCAACTCCTGCCAAACAAACCCCTCCAATAGGACAGGATTTATAAATAAAAATAGAAGAATTAGGCCCTGTAGGAATCATTTTAATACTGATATTCCCTGTTTCGGTAGCAGTATAGCTATAAAAAACATCATTCCCTTCCAGATAATTAGTAGATGAAGGACTCGCTCCACACTGCGGTGAAGAATTTTGTGGGTCATTAAATAAATTGGCAAAATTTCCGGTATTTGAAGCTGCCTGATATGGTAACGAATAAATAGGAATTGCTCCTTCGCATAAAGTTCCCAAAGGAAACGTTTTAAGGTCGAATGGTCCGGCCCAATTACTATTCGAGGCAGGGCAAACAGATCTGACATACCATTGATAGGATGTATCAGGTTCTAAATTTACAGCGTTATATGGTTTTGTAGCTCCGGTAATTGTTGGTTCTCCTGTAGGCAATTTACCTGCAATAACGAGTTCTATTTCCCAAGTAGAACCAACCGGATCTGTCCAGTTTAGGGTAGCTGTAGTTGCTCCCAAATTACTTACGGTTCCTAGTGAAGGTTCAAGACATTTAGACACTACATTTATTTGATCTAACCACCATCTGTCTCCGGTGTTATTGGTTGTTGATTGATTATGAAATACTCTCACAAAAGCCAAATAAATTTGTTGTCCTTTATAGTCTGAAATATCTAATGTATGTTCTTGACAAACATTGAATTCAGTATTCATTTCTGTTTCCTTCCATTCTTTTAACAAAGTATAAGCACTGAGTAAACTTTTGTCCGGATTAGTAGATACTCTTACCTGATATTTTGTTTCCTGATCTCCGGAAAAACCTTGTCTGGAAAAAAAACGAAGTTCCCCATTTGTTGGAACAACAAATTGAGGGGTAACTAAATAATCTTCAGAGGTTGTTCCTGCTGCTATACTTTCTCTATCAATAAAGGCAGAATTCAAACCCTCACAAATAGTAGGAGGTGTGGTTAATATACTACTAATTGTCCAGGTTTGAGTTGTTCCAATATTATTTTGATATGTATTCCAATTAGTTGGAAGGTCGGTTTTGGAACTCTCAAAACCTTCGGGAAATTGACAGTATCCTGTAAAAGAGTACAGAAAGAATAATAAAAAAGTAATTTTTTTCATAGGTTGAAACATTTAATTTCTGATAAAAATTCGGCAATATTCCCTTCTTTCAGAATAAACAATACTGTAGAGAATATAGGTTATTTACTTGTTTTTAACAAATGGAATGCATAGGTATTAAAAAAAGCTCAAATAAGCAATAAAATTATTTAAAATCTCGTAAGTGATTTTTTCAATCCTGCTAGTTTAATATTAATCGGTAAAAACTATGCTCCTCTTTTTTAAATACAAAAAAGAACTTCAATGGAAAGATGTATTTGACATGTAAGAAAAACAATTAAATTTGTTTAATCCCACATAATTATACAAAACAAAAAGAACAACCTTTTGTCTAAAACATCAAAATAAAACAAAAATGATTGAAAATATTCAGGTATAAAACATTATTCAATAATACTACAACCCCTCTGTAACAGTAGAACATTTTTGACAAATTGAAATTACTCACGACTTTTACCGTAAAAAATTTCAACTTTCAAATCCAAAACTAAATTTCAACTACATACTTTTTGACGAAGGACAAGACGCTTCATCTGCAATGCTTGACGTATTCTTCAAACAAAAGGCAACCAAAGTAATTGTTGGCGACACACATCAACAAATTTACGGTTGGCGTTTTGCAGTAAACTCATTAGAAAAAGCGGACTTTAAGACCTATCACCTTTCTACAAGTTTTAGGTTCAGTCAAGACATTGCAAATCTTGCAATGGAAGTTTTGAAATTCAAAAAGCACCTTGATGAACATCATACTATTCCAATCACAGGCAAAGGAAATAGCACGAAAATAAAGACCAAAGCCGTTCTTGCAAGAACAAATCTTGGACTATTGCTAAAAGCAATTGAATATGTTACAGAAAAGAAAAAGGTTAGACACATTTATTTTGAAGGAAATATCAACTCATATACATACGCAGACGAAGGGGCTTCGCTTTATGATGTTCTAAACCTTTACAATGAAAAACATCACTTAATAAGGGACAAACTTATCAAGGCAATGAAAGACCTTGATGAATTAGAAGATTATATCGAAAAAACCGAAGATGTTCAACTTGCAATGATGGTTGAAATAGTCAGGGAGTATGGAAATAAAATCCCTGACATCATCAAAGCCATTAAAGAAAAACACGTTGAAAATGACGATAAAGAAAAAACCGAAATGATTTTCTCAACAGTTCATCGTTGCAAAGGAATGGAATATGATGCAATTCAACTTGTAAACGACTTTATTTCAGAAGAAAAATTAGAGAAATTAAAAGAAGATAAGAAAGCCGAAGAGATAAACGCAACTAAACTAAATGAAGAAATAAATTTGTTATATGTTGCAGTTACTCGGACAAAAAACAGTATTCACATTCCTGAAACTTTAATGCCTAATGAATTTCCAAAATCTTCACAAATTCACGTTATGAAAGTTGTGAGCGAAGAAGAAAAGGAACAACAAAGAACAACGGTAACAACACGTATAACTGAAAAAAAAGAAAACAATAAAGAAAAGGCGTATTCAGTTGACGAAGTTAGAACTAAACATAAAGACGCTTATAAACCTTGGACACCAGAACTTGACAATGAACTAACAGTAATGTTTTGCGAGGGGGTAAATGTAAAGGATATGGCTAAACATTTCGGACGGACAAGGGGTGCAATAACATCAAGAATTAAAAAATTAGAACTAAAAGAACTGTATGGATAGAAGAAGTACTTTTGTTTTTATCCTCTTTAACGATCATATTCAATTCTTCCTGAAAAACAAGCAATTTCCTTTTATTCTTGATCCGATTTTTGGAAAAACAAATTCAAATAAATACTACGATCCTAAAACATGTTCAGAATAAAGAAAAACGACTATAGAACATCCAAATATCATCACATCAATAAACTATATAAATTAACCTTTTGGTGGTGTGCAAAACTACGCCTTTTTAAATTAAGGCTGATAATTCGGTTATTTTATTTAACAACAAATCATATAA
>CAZWAF010000074.1:0-215 GCA_964631795.1 uncultured Flavobacterium sp.
GACAGAAAACCATTGAACATGATTCTTGATGACGGCGGAGATTTGACCAATATGGTTATTGACCGTTACCCGGAATTGGTTCCAGGAATCAAAGGATTGTCTGAAGAAACGACTACGGGAGTTCACAGATTGTACGAAAGAGTAAAAGCAGGAACTTTGCCAATGCCGGCAATTAACGTGAATGATTCTGTTACTAAATCTAAATTTGACAATAA
>CAZWAF010000074.1:225-9779 GCA_964631795.1 uncultured Flavobacterium sp.
TATGCTGGCAGGAAAAAGAGTGGTAGTTTGCGGATACGGAGACGTAGGTAAAGGAACGGCCGCTTCTTTCAGAGGTGCCGGTTCTATCGTTACTGTTACTGAAATTGACCCTATTTGTGCATTGCAAGCTGCGATGGATGGTTTTGAAGTAAAAAAATTAGACACTGTTATCGCTAATGCTGACATCATCATTACAACTACAGGAAATAAAGATATTGTTCTTGGAAGTCATTTCGAGAAAATGAAAGACAAAACTATCGTTTGTAATATTGGTCACTTCGATAACGAAATTGATATGGCTTGGTTGAACAAAAACCACGGTGCGTCAAAAATCGAAATCAAACCTCAGGTTGACAAATACACTATCAACGGAAAAGATATTATCATCCTGGCCGAAGGTCGTTTGGTAAACCTTGGCTGTGCTACAGGTCACCCATCATTTGTAATGTCTAACTCATTTACAAATCAGACTTTGGCTCAAATTGAGTTATGGAATAACAGTGCTGCTTACAATAATGATGTTTATATGTTGCCAAAACATTTAGATGAGAAAGTTGCGATGCTTCACTTGGCTAAATTGGGAGTTGAATTGGAAACTTTACGTCCGGATCAGGCAGAATATATTGGTGTTGCGGTTGAAGGTCCATTCAAACCGGAATATTACAGATACTAAATGATTGTAGATTGCTGATTAGCGATTTATAATTTCAGATTTAGACCCTGTCAGAGTTACTTTGACAGGGTTTTGTGTTTTTACAGCTATTTCAAACCGGGATTACGCCTTAGATTTTTACCGCAAGGTTCGCAAGTTTTTTTAAAAGTTGATGTTTTAAGCACGCAAAGCTTTGCGAACCTTGCGGTTAAACTTTTAATGGTGATTTTAAGTTAAAAAGCTTCGGTAATCCTGAAATACAATCCCCAATCACCTCGTCCTACAGCAATGTCAATTCCGGCATTTATTTTCTGATTTTCTTTTTCAATTACCTGATAACGAATTCCTGTTCCTAAACTTGGTAATGGTTTACTCCAAGATTTTCCGGAATTGTACCAATCGCCGGATGCAGCTCCTTCTTCTGAATTCCGGTAGGCTATACCCAATCCGGCAAAGGCAACATATCCAAATTTTTTGTAGAAATTATGTCTGAATTCTGATTGAGCCGTGTAGGTTTGATTTCCTCTGTATTCTCCTTGGGTATAACCTCTTAAATCGGTTTGCCCGATATAGTCCTGAGCTGTAAAAGGAACTTCTCCAAAATTGGCTTTCATTGCAAAACGGCTTGCTAAAACCTTTGTGCTACTCAGTTTTTTGTAGTGATTTATCAATAACATTGTTTTTTTGAAATCCTGATCGTTATTTAGCCAAGGCACAACAGTTGAAATTCTTCCATCTACAAAAATTCCGGAAGAGGGATTGTAAATGCTGTTGCGTGTATCGTAGTTAAATACCATGGCTAACGAATTGGTATCATTAGGATCTACTATTTTAGTATTGTCAGGGAGTGTAAAAGTCACGTCCGATCTCATTATAAAAGCTCCAACTCCTAAATAAAAATTATCGAATACTTTTCGTTGTATAGATGTTACAATCATTCCGCCTTTTGTAGTATAGGGAGTTTCAAATACTCCTGACTGAAATTCCATATTTCCTTCTTCAAAATACTGATATGCCTGAAAATTATAACTTATATAGCCTGTGGCGGCAAGTATTCTCCAAGTGTCTTCGAAAAGATACAGGCGGGTTCCCAGCATGGCATAGTAAGAACCGTTTGTGGCATAATTACCTACTCCCATTAATCTGGATAGAGGTGCATTTTTTGAATTATCGGCTTTGAAAAGTCCCATTGCGATGGCTCCGAATCCGGCTCCTTGAGAACGATCGTAGGTTAGAGTCGGAATCGCTACAAAAGGGAATTTCTTTTCTTTTTTCGGAGTTTTTGTAGTGTCTGTGTAATTAAGATGAGTGATATTGTTTTCTGCATACAGATTATTCTCAATCCGATTGAAGTTCTGTGAAAATAATATTGTAGTATATAAATACATAATTATAATCAGGAATAATTGAATTTTGCTCATAATTAATGAATATTAGCGTTAATCGAATGGAGATTCTAAAGAAGATGGAGAAAAATTTATTGCAATTTACAAATTTTAGTTTGCTTATAGTCAAAACATTGTTTGATATAGTATAATGGTTTTGTTGTTAAAATTTTATTAAATTAGCAGGAAAGAATAAAGTCTATTTAAATATGGAAACGAATCAAAAAGAAGAATTTCTTAGAGTATTTGAACAGATAAATAAAGTCGTTCTTTTTTTTCTGTGCTTTTTCTTTTTTTCGATTTCTGACAGTTATTCACAAAATAAAAAACCTAAAGTAGTTTTGGTTTTGAGTGGAGGAGGAGCAAAAGGATTGGCACATATTCCATTACTTCAAAAATTGGATTCCCTGAAAATTGTCCCCGATTTGGTTATAGGCAACAGTATGGGGAGTGTTGTGGGAGGTTTGTATGCTATGGGGTACAGCGGAGACAGTATTGCTCAGATTGCCCGCAAAATAGACTGGAATCATCTTTTGGGAGGCGGAATAGCGTTGACCGATGTAAGCGTTGAAGAGAAAAGTGAATTTGGAAGTTATCTGATAGATCTGAATATTGCCAAGGGTAAGCCAATGGTAAAAAATGCTTTGCTGAATGATCAATCTCTTAGAGAATTTTTGTCAACGCTCACTTATCCGGTTTATAAGATTAATGATTTTGATAAACTTCCTATTCCTTACAGAGCTATTGCTACAGATATAGTCAACGGAAGTGAGGTTGTTTTGAGTAAAGGTTCACTAAATACTGCTATGCGTGCCAGTATGTCTATTCCCGGGATATTTCAGCCGGTGCCTTACGAAAATACGCTATTGGTTGACGGTGGAATTCTGAATAATTTTCCAACAGATGTGGCTCAGAAAATGGGAGCCGATATCATTATTGGTAGTGATGTAGGAGGAGGAATGGCTCCAATGGAAGAACTTGATAATATTACCACAATTCTTTTTCAAACAGCGATGCTTTCCAGTAATATCAAAAATCCGGAGAATCAGAAGCGTTGTGCCATTTTGGTAAATCATATTCCTAATTTGACATATTCTACCGGTGATTTTAGTAGAGGACTGCAAATTTATGAACAAGGTAAAATTGCAGTTCAGGATCAGAACAAAGAATTGATTGTTTTGTCTGAGAAATTAAGGAAATTCAATCAACTGCAACCTGTACTTCCTAAAGTGAAAAACGAATTTGTTTTGGATACAATTGTTTACAATAATGTGAGCAGGGATAATCTGAAGCTTTTGAAAGCGAGAACTAATATAAAAGCTCACGAAAAATACAGTATAGAACAACTGATTCAGGGAGTAAACCGTTCGATGGGAACCAATTTGTTCAGTCAGATTACATGGACACATTTTGTAGAGAATGATAAAGTTGGTTTGCAGTTCAATGGTTTTGAACATTCTCAAAATCAACTCAGAAGTTCGTTGCATTATGATACTTACAGAGGAGTGGGGCTTATCCTGAATTATACAGGAAGAAATATTCTGGGAGAAGCCAGTCGTTTTTTGGTAACGGCCGATATTGCGGAACAGCCGCGTTTCAGAGTTCAGTATCAGAAAATCTTTGGTAAAGAAAAAAGAGGATGGTGGAAATCGGATATTTATGGAGAAAGATTAAAGCAATCTGTTTATATAGAAGGAGAACTCGCTGATGATATTCGTCAGAATTCCTTACAATTTGAAAATCAGATTAATCAAAATCTAAATTCTCTGAAAAGCTATTTTGGAATTGGAGCTATTTATCAATACACAAATTTGAGACCCAGAAATAATCCGGAGGTAAATGAAAATATTTTTAAATTAGAGAGCTATTATTTTAATAATGTTGAGGTTGAGGGTCATTATTGCTTTAATTCTCTTAGTGATGTTTTTTTTCCGAAAAAGGGATATTCATTTAGAGCAAAAGTGAGTCGTTCATTACTGCATGAGGTAGATGTTACTTATTCTGATTCTTCTATTCCAAATGTAAAAGGAAGTACAAACGCTTTTAGCAGAATAGGATTTAATTATGATAAGCGGTTGTATATTAATAGGGAGATTACGGGGATTTTTACTGCGACAACAGCTTTTATTTTTGAAGATAAAATTCGTCCCGATGAAACTTCTTTTAGTAAATACGGCTATGCCGGAAAATTCAATATAGGCGGATATTTGGTAAATCCACGAAATTATACTTACACTTTTGCAGGTTTGCATGAAGATGAACTGAATGTAAGTCAATTGATGAAAATTAATGTAGGGCTTCAAACGCTTCCTTTCGAAAATATTTATTTTACGCCTCATTTCAATATTGCTTCGGTAGGTTTTAATAAATTTGATCAATATATCAAGAAAGCTTTTACTCCCAAAGGAGAATGGGAACAACGTACCGAAACAAGTTTGTTGATGTCTGGCGGTGTCACAATTTCTTATAGTTCAATTCTTGGGCCTATTAATTTTGATACTTCCTGGGTAAATGATATTAACAAAATCAGAGTTTTTTTTAGTGTCGGATTTTCTTTCAATCCTTCCGGCAGATAATAGCAGCTACACAGTTTGCAGGTTATGCCTCAGGTTCATCTTAATTCAAAAATCCTAAATCCCAAATCCTAAATTCTAAATTCTAAATCCTAGTGTGTAACAACTTTCAATGTAGGTAGAAAGTTGAGGTTTGTAAATTTGATTGTTTACAAGTTTTTTTTATTTTTAAACTGTTGAATAAGTCAAAATAAATAGTTTTATGAATCCTAAAAAAATTCAGAATTCAGGTCAGGCACAATTATTCGAAAATCCTTATCTTGAAATGCTGACTAAAACGCATCCTTTAGTAATTTGGGGAGCTTATATCCCGATTCTTTCTTATCTTTTGTATCGTGCAAATACGGTTTATTTAATGTCTTTTAAAACAATTATACTGTTGTTTTTTGCGGGTGTTTTCTTTTGGACTTTTTTCGAATACATGGCGCATCGTTATTTGTTTCATTGGGTAAGTGATAATCTGAAAATTAAGAAAATTGCTTATATTTTGCATGGCAATCATCACGAATTTCCAAGAGACAGACAGCGATTGTTTATGCCTTTGGTTCCGAGTTTAATTTTGTCTTCAACTTTATTCGGTCTTTATTATCTTTTTTTAAGAGAATATAATTGGGCGTTTTTCCCGGGATTTATGATTGGGTATTTGATTTATGCTTCTATGCATTATGCCATTCATGCGTTCAATCCTCCGTTTAAGTTTATGAAGCCACTTTGGAGAAATCATCAATTGCATCATTACAGGGATGAACATTTGGGATTTGGAGTGAGCAGCAATATTTGGGATACGGTATTTAATACCAATTTTGATCTTAGAAAACACAAAGAAGATCCTGAAAAAGCAAAATCTCTGCGTTTTTAAGTTAAACACAAATTCCACTAATTGTTACAGATTTATGGGTTTCAATTAGTGGAATTGTTGTTTTTGATTTATTCTGTTTTACGATTTGTTCTTTTTCCAACAATCATCCAAATGATCGTTTACCATTCCGGTTGCCTGCATGTGAGCATAAATGGTGGTGGAACCAACGAATTTAAAACCTCTTTTTTTTAAATCTTTGCTGATTGTGTCAGAAAGTGGAGTTGTTGCCTGAATTTCTTTTAATGTTTTAGGGTGGTTTACAATTGGCTTGCCGTCTGTGAATTTCCAGATATAATTAGAGAAACTTCCAAATTCTTCCTGTATTTTCATAAACGCAACAGCATTTTTTATTGCCGATTCAATTTTTAATCGATAGCGGATAATGCCTTCGTTTTGCAGTAATTCCTGGATTTTGTCTTCGTTGTATTTGGCAATTTTGTTGTAATCGAAATTATTAAAAGCTTTTCTGAAATTTTCTCTTTTCTTCAAAATGGTAATCCAACTCAATCCGGCCTGAAAAGTTTCTAAAATAAGGAATTCAAAGAGTTTTGAATCATCATAAACCGGAACTCCCCATTCTTCATCGTGATATTGCTTGTATAAATCGCTGGATAAGCACCAGTCGCATCTTTTAGGTTCTGTATTCATTATTATTGTTTAATTCTCCAGCAATATTCTTTTACATTAGGAATATAAGCCCGGTCGTCTTTTATAGTTAGGTTGTTGTGAATTTTATTTTCATATTCAATTCCGATGGCATCTCCGGAAGTATAGACTAAATCTTTAGAAAAAGAAATTTTCATGCGGCTGTCTTTAAAGCGAACATCCGAAATTTTTTCAACCATCCAGGTGTTTTTCCATTTAATTTCTAATTCATCTTTAGAAATTCGGGTAATGGTTTTTACCAGTTTGGCAGCATCTTCGGGTACAATATTGGCAGCCATCAATTCTTCTCTGGACACTGTTTGACCAATTGGAATAAAATCAATAATCTTTTTCAGATTGCCATATATTCTGTAATTTTTTGGATTAGATTCCTCTTTTTTAATATCTACCGTTGTTGTGCCAACGTTTGAAACTTCAACCCCTTTTTTGATGATAGGTTTCAGAGTAGTTTTAACTTTCTCTTTTTCTTTATTTTCAATTGTTGGTATAGAACTGCTCGTTGTGTTTTCAGGAGGTATTTTTGAAACAGGATAGCTTTTAGCCAGTTTTTGCGTTTCTTGTCTTATTGATTTCTTTGCTTTAGTAACTTTATCTTTTCTTTCGCAAAAAGTAAATATCATTGTAGCTATTAGAAAGAATGAAAGGAATGATGTTCGAATGTATTTGGATTGTAACATGGTTATACTCGTGGTTTTTAAATTCGACTTTTGTAAAGTTACAATTTATATGCCAAGAATATTTCTATTTTTTATTCAAAATAGGAGTTAATTATCAAAATTTATTGCAGGATGATAGAAGAAAATAAAAGTAGTGATTGTATTTAAAAGAATTCTGATGTAGTTAAAAAAAGAAAACCTCGTTCCAAATAAAGAAACGAGGTTTTGTATTTTAAGGCTAATGTAATTATCCTAAAGCAACTCTAGAGAAACCTGTTACAGTCAAAGCAGAGTCAACAGTTTGTACGTATTTAGCAACGCTCATAGAACCGTCTTTGATGTAATCTTGGTTTACCAAAGTGTTGTCTTTGTAGAAACGTTGGATTTTACCTTTAGAGATGTTTTCCAACATAGCTTCTGGTTTACCTTCAGCACGCAATTGTTCTTTTGCGATTTCGATTTCTTTTTCGATGATAGCAGCATCAACACCAGCTTCGTTCAAAGCAATTGGGTTCATAGCAGCAGCTTGCATAGCAACGTTTCTTGCAGCTTCTTCAGCACCTTCTACGTTTGCAGAAAGAGCAACCAAAGTAGCGATTTTGTTACCAGCGTGGATGTAAGATCCTACGAAAGCTCCAGACAATCTCTCGAAAGAAGCGATTTCGATTTTCTCACCGATAACTCCTGTTTGCTCGATCAATTTCTCAGCAACAGTGATTCCGTTGAAGTCAGCAGCCAATAGTTCTTCTTTAGTATTGAAAGTCAAAGCCAAGGCAGCTAAGTCCTGAGCCAATTTCACGAAAGATTCGTTTTTGCCTACGAAGTCAGTCTCACAGTTTAGAGTGATAACAACACCTTCAGTTTTATCAGCGTTTACAACAGCGATAGCAGCACCTTCTGTAGATTCTCTGTCAGAACGGTTAGCAGCTACTTTTTGTCCTTTTTTACGCAAGTTTTCGATAGCTAAATCGAAATCTCCGTTAGCTTCAACCAATGCTTTTTTGCAGTCCATCATACCTGCACCAGTGATTGTTCTTAATTTGTTTACGTCTGCAGCAGTAATTGCGATTGTTGACATAGTATTTATTTTTAAAATGTTTTTAAAATCGAATTACGAATTACAAATTATGAATTACGTAGGAACATAATTCACAATTCATAATTCGTAATTATGTTAATTTATTCTTGAGTTGTAGTCTCTTCAGCTTTAGTTTCAGTAGCTTCTCCTTCTTTAGAATCAGAAGTTCTGTTAGAAAGACCGTCGATAACTGCAGCAGTTACTAAAGACATAACTTTGTCGATTGATTTAGAAGCATCATCATTTGCAGGGATAACATAATCAACTTCTCTAGGATCAGAGTTTGTGTCAACCATTGCGAAAACTGGAATGTTTAATTTTTGAGCTTCTTTAACAGCGATGTGTTCAGCTTTAATATCTACAACGAACAATGCAGCAGGAAGTCTTGACATATCAGCGATAGAACCTAAGTTCTTCTCTAATTTTGCACGAAGACGATCAACCTGTAAACGTTCTTTTTTAGATAAAGTCATGAAAGTACCGTCTTTCTTCATTCTGTCGATAGAAGACATTTTTTTAACGGCTTTTCTGATAGTTACGAAGTTAGTCAACATACCACCTGGCCATCTTTCAGTGATGTAAGGCATGTTAGCTGCAGCCGCTTTCTCAGCAACGATATCTTTAGCTTGTTTTTTGGTAGCAACGAATAATATTTTTCTACCAGATGCAGCGATTTTTTTCAAAGCTTCGTTAGCTTCTTCAATTTTAGCTGCAGTTTTATATAGATTGATAATGTGGATTCCATTACGCTCCATATAGATGTAAGGAGCCATGTTTGGATCCCATTTTCTGGTCATGTGTCCGAAGTGAACACCTGCTTCCAGTAATTCTTTAACTTCTACTTTGTTTGCCATTTTAAATTTTTAGTTTACGTTCTGTTGAATTAGCAATGTCTGGATGGCGCTAATGCGGCTGAAGACATTTAGATGCTAAACTAATTTCCTGCCTCAGCAGGTAATAGTAACAATAACTTAGTTTTTTTAATAATAAATGAACGATATTGCCTTGTTCGCGTGAACAAGACAAGGTAATATTAACGTTTAGAGAACTGGAATCTTTTACGCGCTTTTTTCTGTCCGAATTTTTTACGCTCAACCATTCTTGGGTCTCTTGTCAATAAACCTTCTGGCTTAAGGATCGCTCTGTTTCCTTCGCCTACTTCGCACATAGCTCTAGCAATAGCCATTCTTACAGCTTCTGCCTGACCTGTTACACCACCTCCGTAAACGTTTACTTTTACATCGAAGTTTGTTGCGTTTTCTGTCATAGACATTGGCTGCATAACTTTGTACTGTAAAGTAGCTGTTGGGAAATAAGTTGCGAATTCTTTTTTGTTTACCGTGATGGTTCCGTTTCCTTCAGAAACGTAAACACGGGCTACAGCGGTTTTTCTTCTACCGATTTTGTGAATTACTGCCATTACTTAAGATCGTTTAGGTTAACAGTTTTAGGTTTTTGAGCTGCGTGTTTGTGCTCTGAACCTACAACAACATTTAAATTTCGGAAAAGTTCAGCCCCTAATTTGTTTTTAGGTAACATTCCTTTTACTGCTTTTTCTACTAAGCTTGCAGGGTTTTTGCTTTGCAATACTTTAGCAGTTAAAGTTCTTTGCCCTCCTGGGTAGCCTGTATGACGCATGTAAATTTTGTCATCCATTTTTGTACCTGTAAGGTTGATTTTTTCTG
>CAZWAF010000075.1:0-9153 GCA_964631795.1 uncultured Flavobacterium sp.
TAAAGTTGATGCACTAAAAGTGCATAGTTTTAAACTATTTTTGAGACCAATAAACACGCTAGAATAGACCACTGATTCGGCGGATTATATGGGTTAGTACTGATTTTTGAAATTCAAAGACATAGTCAGATTAGGTCATGTAAATAATATTTAATAATAACTACCTATAAATCAATCTTAAAATTAAACACATAGGCACGTAGAAATAAACTATGGTCAAGGAATTGACTAGGAAATAATATTATTTCTCACATAGCCAAACTATGTGAAAAGTGAAACACCTATCAAACCCTTTTAAAACGTTAAAATTTCTATGTATCTATGTGTTAAAAATTATAAAAATCACTGATAGAATAACTTATAAATCGAACTGAGGTTTGTAGGTCTGATTTTAAAAATTTTATGCCTAAAGACCTTACAGGAAAACATATAAATCACGACTAATTGTTATACAATCACTTAGCGTTAGATTAATAATCGAACTCAGGTATTTAAATTACCCCGTGTAAATACAAAAAACAAGAGCATAAAAAAACCCGCTAAAAAGCGGGTTTCTTATAAAGTAAATCTAAATTACTAGTTTGGATTCAAAGTTACTGAAACAGTAAATTCTGTTGCAAACAAATTTTGTTTTAAAGTATATCTAAATACATTATTACATGTATCATAAACCCCACTAACCGGAGTTATAAACACATCAGTAGGTATAATTGTCAAAGACAAATCTTTATTAATAATGATCCTTGCCGGAGCAGGATATTGACCTGCCGGCACTGAACCTCCCGAAACAGTATAAACAAAATTAGGTCCCCAAAGTGTATTAATAGAATATTCTCTAACAAGACCATCTGCACCCGGTTGACCAACAGGAGTGATAACAGGAACATAAGAAGGTGGTACAACATTAGCAATAGCAGGGTTAATTATAACCGATGCTGTGTATGAATTTCCAGGAAGACCTTCATAATCACAAGTATTGAAAATAGTCAAAGAAAAAGCTGAGTCACCTTTCTCAAGACTGGCACCTTCTACAGAAACAAGTTTAATAGCTAAGGTTTTCTCTGGTTTGGCAAGATTCTCTTCTTTGGTCAATGCCGGATCATAATAGTTAGAAGTTATTCTAATTTTTCCTACGTACTCATTAGCAGGAATAATCAAAGTAGCCTGATCTATAACATATTCACCAGGTACAGCCGTAGTGTTTCCTGCATCAATAGTAAGAGATATTGCTCTTACAGAAGTTGACAATGTTGAAACTTCAACCTCAATAATTCTTTCATTATTGGTAGGAGTACATCCTAACAAACCCGATGTGGTAACAAAGGCAGACAAAGCTGGTCCTTTTGCCTCATCATAATAAACAAGATCCTCATCACAGCTCACAAAAGAGACAGCAAGAAGCATCAGTGCCGATAATTGTAATAAATATTTTTTCATAGTATAATTTGCTTTTAGTTAAAATTTAGTGAATAGTAATTAGTGAATAGTAATTAGTTTTTGAAATCATATTCCAGCAGAGGATATTATAAATCATCAAAAGGCTAATTACTAGTTACTAATCACTAAAAAAAACACTAAATTTTATAACTTAATTATTAATAACCAGGATTTTGCTGACCTCTAATAGCCGTATTTGGCATTATCTCATCGTTTGGAATAGGCATTGTAAATTTATGACTGTCTATTTCCAAGAAACAAGCTCCGTTTACAGAACAATCCTGAGGATTTCTTTCAATACCGGTAATTCCGGCTCTTTTTCCTAAACGTTTTAAGTCAAGATATCTGTGTCCTTCATAACACAATTCTTTTCTTCTTTCGTCAAGAATCATTTTCAATGCAGCCTGTTTAGTAGCAGGAGTTGCTACTGTAGGAACATTAGCTGTAAAACGGGCATCATTCAATTGTTGCAACCAGAAAGATACATCGGCAGGAGATCCAAGTTCTACCGCAGCCTCAGCCAGGATAAATAACATCTCTGAAGATCTGAAAACTTTCTCATCATTCAAAAGAGCAAAACCTCCTGAACCAGGATATTTACAAATTACAATTTTTCCCGGATCACTGAAATCAGAAGTATTAGATATAAATGTTGTATATCTTACGTCTTCGTCATTATGCAATGCAGTATATAAATCTGTACTGACAGCATAGAAAGGAGAACCTGCAACTGTAGCATCTACAGATGCCCAGATACTTCCAATTTTAGCTTCATTTCTGATTCTGTCTAATTTAAAAATAACTTCATCTTCAATTACTAACTCATCAGTCCAGATATATTTATACTCACCAGCCGGTGTAAGAGGATATTTATTATAAACTTTCTCAGCATAAGTTTTTGCATTAGCATAATCTCCTTTGAAAGCATACATACGGGCTTTGAAAGCATCAATAAAATCTAAAGACAAGAATCTTCTGTCAGAATTATCTCTGTTAAACTGTATATTAGTTACTGCAAAAGCTAAATCTTGATCAATAAACTTATAGATCTGTTCATTAGTAGAACGAGGCAACATTTCGTTAGTTGCAGGAACGTGATCTACCAAAATAGCTCCCCAAGCATTCATATCAGCAGGGTTTGTAGAGAAATAAGAGATCAATTTAAAATGCGCATACGCTCTTAAAAGACGACAATGAGCAATAATATCATTCTTAGCCGCAATACCACTACCTGTAACATGAACATTATTTGCTCCTTCGATAACACGGTTAGCAAAGTTAATCAAAGTATAATTTGACTGCCAGATTGAGTAAGCATCATTCGAATTGGTATTTAAAATAAAACCATATTTACCATCATTAAGACCTTGACCTCCATTGGCAAAACCAAGTCTTACTTCGTCAGTAAAAATAGAGTTGAAAGAGATTTCGCTTATAGTTGACATTGCACCATAAGCAGCAAACATTCCTTTTTGTAAATCTTCTACTGTTTGAAAAGTAGCCTCAGGACTTAATTCTCCCGGCTGATCGATGTCTATAGCGCTATCACAAGAAGCGAAAAACGACAGCATCAATGCAGCTAAAACAATTTTTATATTTTTCATATTCGTTTAATTTTTAAAATTCTAGATTCAATCCAAAAGACACAATCTTAGGTGTTGGATATGCATTTTGATCCGCAGAACGGGTACTCTCAGCATCTGCTCCTCTCCATTTTGACCAGGTCAACATGTTTTCTGCATTAATATAAGTTTTCACAGCTGTAAAAGGAGTTTTCTTCAAATCTTTTTTAGAGAAAGTATATCCAAAAGTAGTAAATTTCAATCTCAAATAAGATGCATCTCTCAGGTATCTGTCAGATCCTGCATCAGCAGCAGTATTTGAATAGAAAAGAGAAGGCATGTCTGTGTGTCTGTTATCAGGAGTCCAGGATCTATCCATATCAGTCGATTTATTGAAAGTACCAATATCAACAGTCGCTTGATAACCAGCTAAGTCATAATCAAATCTGTAAATATCAGCTACGAAAGAGAACTGAGTATTAAGGAAGAATCCTTTGTAATCAGCATCAAATCCGAAACCTCCCTGGTAAGCAGGAATGGCAGATTTTCCTGTAAATACTCTGTCTTTATCCTGGTCAGGATTTTCAGTTGGTTTACCATCTTTATCCAGGAACAATAAGTTACCATTTGCAGGGTTAACACCAATGTATCTAACCAAATAGAACTCACTAATTCTGTGACCTTCTGCATTTACAACAGCACCGTTATCTACAAAACCATTTTCGTTCGGAATATCGGTAATTCTGTTTTTGTTGTAAGATCCGTTACCTTTAAGTGTAAAGTTAAATCCGTAGTAGTTTTTAAAGATATCGTAAGCAAGGTTTAACTCAACCCCTCTGTTGTACATTTCTCCGTAGTTAGCCAAGATAGAAGTAGTAGCATTGATTGCAGAAATTTGAACCGGTTGATACAAATCTGTTGTAGTTTTATTATAAATATCAAAAGATCCTCTAAATTTGTTTGCCAACATTTCAAAATCAATACCAATATTTGACTGAATAGAAGTTTCCCATTTCAAATCAGGATTGGCCAATTGAGAAATTCTATATGTTGGTGCACTCAAATATCCGGTACCGGCAACATATAATTCTTTTGTAGCATTCAAAGCACTGTAAGTTCCGTTAGCAATATCCTGATTACCATTAGTTCCGTAAGAACCTCTTAGTTTCAAGACATCAAAAACAGATTCTTCCATAAATTTCTCTCTGTCAATATTCCATCTTCCCGATACAGAGAAGAAAGTACCCCATTTATTAGAATCAGCAAATCTGGAAGAAGCATCTCTACGTACAGTAGCACCAAATCCGTATTTACCATCAAAATCATAATCACCTACTACAAAGTAAGAAAACAATCCAGCCATAGCTGTAGCAGCACCAACCGTAGGAACATACAAATCAGCTCCGCTTGTAGGAATAGTTGTCAAATAACCTTTACCTGAACCAGGAGAAGTTGTTTTAGGATCCAATCCGTTTTGTGTAAATCCGAATGAATTGTATTGTGTTTTGAAATACTCAGTAAACAAAGTCACATCTACAGAGTGCTTTTGATTAAATTTTTTATTCCAGTTCAAACGGTTATTCCAGTTGAAAGCTCCGTCTCTATTGTATGAATGCCCCTCTGTACCCAAAAATTGATTTTGATTGAAGAATGCAATAGAGTTAAATGCATCCGGAGTAAGATGAGAATAAGCATCTATTTGAGTATAATCTAAACCAAAGTTTGTACCAATAGTCCAATCTTTAGCTATTTTATAACTAGCCATTACACTTGCAATAGCCTTAACCTCGTCTGATACATTCGTAGAAGTTTTTACTTTATCCATCAACATTAATGGAGAATAAATCAATGTTCCACTAGCTTTATATTTATCAAAAACATCCTGACCATTTACATACTCCGAAGGAGAAATATAAGGTACTGATTTAAAAGCCCCAAGAATTGGGTTTTGATTCACACCTCCTCCACCAATACCGGTCTGAGAATTACTTCTGGAGAAGTTCACAGAAAGATTGGTTGAATAGTTAAATCTTTCATTTTTGCTTTTCCCATCAATATTACTTCTAAAACTGAATCTTTTAATATCTGTGTTTTGAAGAATACCTTGTTGGTCAAAATAACCAAAAGAAGTAAATGAAGAAACCGTTTTACTACCGGAAGTCAAGTTCAAACCATGACTTTGAGTAATACCTGTTCTAAAGAATTCTTTAGTCCAATCAGTGTTTTTCTCAGCTGCCAAAGCTTCGTTATCTGCCGCTGTCCAGTTTTTATTAAACTGCCCGTTAGCTACCATGAAACCAGCACCCTGACCTACTCCTTTTAATCTTTCTAAATTCAACAACTGAGAAGAATTCATGATATTGTATTTATTTTGCTGCATAGTTGAAAAACCGGTAGACGCTGAGTATCTAACTTTCAATCCGGCATCAAAACCACCTTTTTTGGTTTTCACAACAATAACCCCACTTGCAGCTCTACTTCCGTAAACAGATGTTGCTCCGGCATCTTTAAGTATAGAAACCGACTCAATTTCGTCCGGATTCAAAGATCGGAAGTTATCAGAGTTCAAAGGCACACCATCAATAACATATAAAGGTTCAACTTTACCTGTCAAAGATCCAACCCCCCTAAGGATTACAGTACTACTAGCACCCGGTTGTCCGGAACCCGTAGAAATATTCAAACCTGCTACCTGAGACTGAAGTGACTGAACGAAAGAAGCGTTTGGACGCGCTTCCATAGCCTTAGCACTTACCGTAACAGACGAAACGTTTGATTTCGACTTAGTTCTTGTAATGTTATATCCTTCAACAACAACGTCTCCAAGCTGTACATTTTCATCTTCCAATTGTACTTTAATAACGTTTGAAGATCCAACCGGTACTATTTGAGTTTTCGACCCTAGGAAAGAAAACACCAACTTTTGACCAGCCGACGCCTTAATAGAGAAGTTACCATCTAAATCTGTCTGTACACCACGTGTAGTACCCTGCACAACAACATTAACACCCGGCATAGACATCTTGTCTGTCTTAGAAACAACCGTACCTGTTATTGTTTTCTCCTGTGCAAAGGAAAATTGAATAAAAAACGCTAAACACAGCGTTAAAATCCAAGTAAACTTTGATTTCATATTTAATTAATTTGAGTTAGTTATCCCGCAAAACTATCAATTATTTTTAATATAACAAATTTTTAACAAAGCTAAACTTCACATTAACACAATATAAGCTATAAAAGTTATAAAATTTACCCCAAAAAACAACCAAATGCTTAAAATACAATAAATTGACTTAAAAGCAAAAGACCTTAAAAACACTTTAAAGAAGTGTTTTTAAGGTCTTTTTAACCTATTATAGTGTAAAAAAACTTTTATTTATTTTTTCACAATTTTTCTAACCGACTGTTTTTCGCCTTGAGTAACCTTAACAAGATAGATTCCCGGAATCAAATTACCTGCATTCAAAACACCCGACATTCTATCACTTGATTCACTCATTTTTTGACTCATCAGTCTTTTTCCCTGAATATCATATAAAGTCACAAAAGCATCTTCATTCAAATCAGAAGCCACAGAAACATTAATCACATCAACTACAGGATTAGGCCACACATTGAAAACTTTAAAATCATTTTTCTCAACATTCAAAGTCTGATCGGTTCCTGAAACAATCAATGAATAATTTTGAGTAGCAGAATGATCTGCCAACCCATTAGAACCTGTCAAAAGTCCTTTATGAGAAACTGTAATAGTATAAATACCCGGTTCCGGAAGCTCTATTTCTACCTTCTCAATATTATCAACTATATTATCTGCCTTTTCCGAAGCAACATCAATCGTAGAATTCAATCTCCAAGGAAAATAAGTCTCTTCGTCTTTTGTAACTCTAATATCTAAATCATTTATCAAAACCGGAGTTGACGAATCAATCTCCGCAACAGCGGCACTTCCTTTTTCTGTCCAGGAAATAGTAGCTATCAAAGGCTCTGTACCTGTTGCATAAACCGTTGTAGTATAAACACCTTCCTGACTCAAAGTTCTTTCATCAACTACTGTTTTTCCCGCTGCTTTATCTCCTAATATTTTTGCAGCCTTTTCTACATTCAACAAACCATATCCAAATTTAGAATCTGGTCCCGGAAAATCTCCGGCTTCATCAGCAGTATGAGCCACCAAACCTCTTACTGTCGCCGAAAGCATAAACACCGGCTTATTAACTGTACCTCCAAATAAATTAGTATGGTATTGCTGCAACAACAATAACGCTCCGGTTACTCCCGGAGTAGCCATAGAAGTACCATCTAAATATTCATAAGCTGTATTAGATGTACTGGATGTAGAGTACACATGAACTCCTTTTGCACTAATTGTCGGTTTAATCCTGTTATCATCTGTTGGACCCCAGTTACTAAAATTTGACATTTTTACACTTGATGCTCCCGTATAATCTAAAGCCTCATAAACAGCTGCAACTACTAATGAATTTTTTGCAGTACACCACTTAGACATCAAATCGTGTCCGTTTTTCCCCGGATTAAGATGATCCCCTCCCTGGTAAGACCTGTCATTTCCGGCTGCACTAAGTGGCTGATAATAAGGACTCGCAAAACACATATCATCAAAATCTTTCGAATCTTTCATATAAGTACCAAATATAGACTTATAAAATCCTGCCGCTTCACCATTTTGAACAGCCGGTCCATAAGAATGGTTTGAAACTGTAACCTTAAATCTATTATACACATCTGCCATTTCTGCCAAATCGTTCTTAATATCAGCATAATAAACCCTGTTTGTATTTGGAGCCATTCCTCTTCCCGAAAAATCAGCACTATTCTTTCCTAAACTAGCAATGGTTCCGCAAACATGCGTAGGATGCACGGTAGTTTTATCTTCCCCTGTACCGGCATCAGCTTTAAATAGTCTTTTAGCACCGGTAGCACTCTGCAAATCAAGATGTGTCTCCAATGGCCTATCTATCTCCCATACACCCGCATTCATACCTGCTCCATCCAAATTCAACCCTAAACTTCCACCAGGACGAATTTTATCTACTCTGGATGTAATCGCCGAGCCTTCATTTGTTGTTCCTATATACAAGGGAGAACGTCCTTCAAACAAATCCTGTAAAATAGCAACGGTTCCATCCGGCTTTTCAATTCGTAACGGCCAGCCGTTTTGCTTTGCCATTTCTACCGCTTTCTGGTATCGCTCATTGTACTCTCTGGTAAATCGCTGACTCAACTCACTTATAATTGCCGAATCAGTACCATTCGTTTCATCCTGATTTTGAGCTGAAACACCCAAAACTCCTCCACAAAGGAATAGAGTGAAAAATATTTTATTAATAGTTGTTCTCATAATAACATTTAGAGTGTAAAAAATTTTTCGGCTAATTTAACATTAAATTTAAATTAGTAGCACTTTTTAAAAATATTTTAACTTTGTCATTTTTATAATATTATTTTCCTGATTAACACCTCCCTAATATATGCTGTTAAAAAACTTTTCTTCTATTATTTTAGAAGCCGGAACCGATGAGGCCGGACGTGGCTGTCTTGCAGGCCCTGTAACCGCTGCCGCTGTTTTGTTGCCGGAGGATTTCGCAAACGAATTACTCAACGACTCCAAGCAACTTTCAGAAAAAAACAGAGATCTGCTGGCTCCAATTATAAAAGAACAGGCAATTAGTTTTTCGGTAACACATCTGGAACCATTAATTATAGATGAGATCAATATTCTCAACGCCTCTATAAAAGCAATGCAGGAAAGTGTTTTAAAACTAAATCCTCTGCCCGAATATTTAATTGTTGACGGCAACCGTTTTAAAACAATCCCGAACATTCCTCACAGTTGTATTATAAAAGGAGATTCAAAATATTTGAGTATTGCAGCAGCTTCAATTTTGGCAAAAACCTACCGGGACGAATACATGAACCAAATTCACGAGGAATTTCCAATGTATAATTGGAAAAAAAATAAAGGCTACCCAACAAAAGAACATCGGGAAGCCATTAGAAAATACGGAATAACAAAATACCATAGAATGAGTTTCCGTTTGTTGCCGGAACAATATGTATTAGAATTATAGATTATTCAGAGCCTGTTTAAAAATTAAATAGAAACTTTAAAATTCACTTTTGAGAGTTTAAT
>CAZWAF010000076.1:0-8972 GCA_964631795.1 uncultured Flavobacterium sp.
TTGCCAATCTCCTAAGAAATCTGCACCAACAGAAACGATTACACCGGCTTTTGCGAAATCATAATCAACCAAAGCTCTTTCTCCGTAAACCATTTCAAAAGCATCCAATGCTTCAGAAGAAGAAACTGCATCATAAACAACATGCTTAGCAGTTGGATTAGCAGCAATAAACTCAGCGATTAATTTTTCAGTAGATGGACTCGCTAAAGTATTAGTCAATAATACAACTTGTCCACCTTTGGCTTTAGCCTCAGCTAAGCTTGATTTGATTTTTGATTCAACAGCGCTCCAAGTTGCCGATTTACCGTCAACTTTAGACTCTTTCAAACGCATGCTGTCATATAAAGACAATACAGAAGCGTGAACTCTTGCATTTGCAGAAAACTTAGCTCCCGCTATAGTATTGTTTTCAATTTTGATAGGACGACCTTCACGTGTTTTTACTAAAACATTAGCAAAATCAAAACCATCAAAAACAGTAGTTGCGTAGAAATCAGCAACACCCGGGATAATTTGATCTGGTTGAACAACGTAAGGAATCGATTTGATAACCGGACCTTCACAAGCTGCAAGCGAAGCCGCTGCAGTAGTAAATCCGACGTACTTTAAGAAATCGCGACGAGTAGTTGAAGAAGAAGACAATGTTGCCTCATCTCCAAGAAACTCATCTGTTGGAATTGCTTCAACAAATTCGTTATTTCTTAACGTCTCAACAATAGAACTATTTTCGTTTAGCTCTTCAACACTTTTCCAGTATTTTTTGTTTGATGACATCTTATATAAATATTAGCTTCTTAATTTATTTTTTGTTTACTCTGGTATCCGAAATTTATCTTCAGATTAGTAGTGACATTTACCACACTCTAAACCTCCCATTTCGGCAGCGGTAAGTTTTTCTTTACCATATTTCTTAGCAAGTTCAGCATGAATTTTCTCGTAATAATCATTACCTTTCATCTTAACATCGGTTTCGCGGTGACAGTTCACACACCATCCCATTGTTAATGGAGAGAATTGTTTCATCACTTCAAAAGTCTCAACTGGTCCGTGACATTTTTGACACTCAATACCAGCAACAGTTACGTGTTGAGAGTGGTTGAAATAAACGAAATCTGGTAAGTTATGAATACGAACCCATTTAACAGGCTGAGTTTTTCCGGTATAAGACTGAGTTGATTGATCCCAACCCACAGCTTTGTATAACTTTTGGATTTCCGCAGTATAAAACTCTTTAGTATGCTCAACATAAGTAGAATCAGCATCACCTTGGAATTCAGAAATATTTTTATGACAGTTCATACAAACATTCAATGAAGGAATACCAGCATTCTTACTTGTTCTTGCAGCAGAGTGACAATATTTACAATCAATACCGTTATCTCCTGCGTGAATTTTGTGAGAATAATGAATTGGCTGAATCGGAGCATAATCCTGATCTACACCTACCTGCATAAAGAAACCATAAACACAATAAGCACCTACCAGCAACAAGAAAATCGCAGAAGTAATTACCAAGAATTGGTTTTTAACAAAAGCTTGCCAAACAGAGATTCCCGGCTCTTTTGCACTAACTTCAAGCCCCTGAGCTTTAGCTACTTTATTCAACACATTGCTCACCATAAACAACATTACCACAAGCACTGCCATGATAAGCGACAAGGCTCCTAATACAACATTGTTAGACAAAACATCCTGAGATCCGGCAGCTGTAGCTGTAGCAGCACCTGCAGCAGGCTTTACTTCTTCTTTTGGAGTAGATGTAAACGCTATGATATTATCAATATCAGCAGCAGACAATTGTGGAAACGCAGGCATTGGAATTTTATTGAATTCCCCAAAAACCTTTACCGCATCAGCATCTCCGGAAGCAATAAGTTTTCCGCTATCATGAACCCACTTATGAATCCATTCAACCGAACGTTTCTCAGCTATACCACGAAGAGCCGGTCCGGTCATCTTATCGTCCAGCTTATGACAAGCAGCACAATTGGTATTAAACAATGCTTTTCCTGCTGCGGGATCACCCGTCCCTTGCGCAAATAAACTAAAGGAAGAAGTCAGCATTAAAGCTACACTTACAATTAATTTCCTTAAAATCGAATTATGGTCTCCCACTTTTTTCATAATTTAAAATGATTATCGACTAATTTCGGCATACTCTTTTTCTTCAAACCACAGAAAATCAAGCATACTTTCTTTTAAACTAGGGCAAAAATACGATTTAAGTAGTATTCTCAAAACGTTAAATAAACCTTAACAATAATTTATATTTATTCTAAATAAGTCATCCTTTCTATTTTCAGACAAATTGTGATACTTTTGTCAAAAAAACAGCAAAAAACTATATCAAATGAATATATTTAAGCCTAGTCTAACCGTTTTTCTATTGTTCATTCCAATTTTAAATGCTCAGGAAATAAAAACAACAGTGACCCAAAACCCTAAATTTGAAAAACTGCTAAACGAAAAAAGAAAAATCAATAATTCTATAGTTATAAACGAAAATTATCAGGTTCAAATTTTTAACGGAGATAACGAAACTGCCAAGAAAACGCTCACTTCTTTCAGAAGAGATTTTCCAAACTACGATGGAACTATCATATTTAAAACACCAACATACAAAGTATTGGTCGGAAATTTCAAAACAAGGATTGAAGCTGAAAAAAACCTTATTGAAATAAAAAAGACCTATAAAAACGCTGTTTTAATCAAACCTTCAAAATAGTTTGATTAAACAAAACACAAATAAAAAAGACCAATATCGTATCGATATTGGTCTTTTTTTGTAATCAATTATTCGCAAAAAACTTAATCTTTTGTTCCCCACTTAGAGAGTATATCTGCTAATTCAGTTTCAACAATGGGCTTAGAAAGATAATCATTCATCCCCACATCAAAACTTTGCTTTTTCTCAGATTCCAAAACTCCCGATGTCATTGCAATTATTGGCAAATTAGAAAACTTAGGATTTTCTCTTAGTATAATTGTCGCCTCAAAACCATCCATAACCGGCATGTGAATATCCATAAATACCAAATCGACAGTTTCAAACTCCAATAACGATAATACCTGCTCTCCATTTTTCGCAACTAAAACAACCGATTCCGGAGCTGTTTTTTGAAAAATTCTTTGAGCCAAAAACACGTTTACATCATTATCTTCTACTAATAAAATCTTCATAACTACAACTTATATCAAAAAAAATGTCCCTCGAATAAGGGACATTAATTATTATTTCAATTTCTTTTTAACAGCAACTTCCTGGAATGCTTCGATAATATCTCGCTCCTCAATGTTGTTGTAGTTTTTGATTTGCATACCGCAATCATATCCTTTTGAAACTTCTTTCACATCATCTTTGAAACGTTTCAGAGCAGCCAATTCACCTGTGTAAATTACTACACCCTCACGAATAATTCTGATTTTAGAGTTTCTGAATATTTTTCCGTCAGTAACCATACATCCGGCAATAGTACCCACTTTAGAAATTTTGAATATCTCTCTGATTTCGGCAGTACCTGTAATCTCTTCTTTCATTTCCGGAGACAACATTCCTTCCATGGCATCTTTCAAGTCATCGATAGCATCGTAAATAATAGAGTAGTTACGGATATCGATTTCTTCTTTATCGGCCAATTGTCTTGCATTTCCGGCAGGACGAACATTAAATCCGATAATGATTGCATCAGAAGCAGAAGCCAACATAACATCGGTTTCAGTAATTGCTCCAACTCCTTTATGAATAATATTGATTTGAATTTCTTCTGTCGAAAGTTTAGAGAACGAATCAGATAATGCTTCAACAGAACCATCCACGTCTCCTTTAAGGATAATGTTCAATTCTTTAAATTGTCCAAGAGCAATACGACGACCAATTTCAGCCAAAGTAATATGTCTTTGTGTACGAACAGATTGCTCTCTCATTAACTGAGTACGTTTTGCCGCAATTTGTTTTGCTTCTCTTTCGTCTTCAAATACGTTGAATTTATCCCCCGCAGTTGCAGCACCATCTAAACCTAAAACTGATACTGGGGTTGAAGGACCTGCTTCTGTAACGCTATGTCCTCTTTCATCGTGCATTGCTTTAATTTTTCCGTGGTGTTTACCGGCAAGCATATAATCTCCAACTTTCAAAGTTCCGTTTTGAACCAAAATTGTAGAAACATATCCTTTTCCTTTATCTAAGAATGCTTCAACCACAGTTCCTGACGCCACTTTATTTGGATTAGCTTTCAATTCTAAAATTTCAGCTTCAAGTAATACTTTTTCAAGCAATTCTTTTACACCTGTACCTACTTTTGCAGAAATATCGTGAGATTGAATCTTTCCTCCCCAATCTTCAACCAACAAATTCATTCCTGCTAATCTTTCTTTTACTTTTTCCGGATTAGCATTTGGTTTATCAATTTTATTGATCGCAAATATAATTGGACAACCAGCAGCTTGTGCGTGACTAATTGCTTCTTTAGTTTGAGGCATAATATCATCATCGGCAGCAATTACAACAATTACAATATCAGTAACCTGAGCTCCACGAGCACGCATAGCGGTAAACGCCTCGTGACCAGGAGTATCTAGGAATGCGATTTTTTGACCGTTATCTAAAGTCACTCCATAAGCACCAATGTGCTGAGTAATTCCTCCAGACTCACCTGCGATAACATTTTCTTTACGAATGTAATCCAATAAAGATGTTTTACCGTGGTCAACGTGTCCCATAACAGTTACAATAGGCGCTCTTGTTACAAGATCTTCTTCTCTGTCTTCAACTTGTTGAATAGAATCTTCTAATTCTGTTGTGATGAATTCAACATCGTAACCAAACTCATCGGCAACGATTGTTAAAGTCTCAGCATCCAGACGTTGGTTCATGGTAACCATGATTCCTAATGACATACAAGTACCAATCACTTTCGTAATAGGCACATCCATCATAGTAGCAATTTCACCTACGGTTACGAATTCTGTAACCTTAATAGTTTTGCTTCCTTCTTCTATAGCTCTCTGTTCGTCATCCGATTTCTGACGGTGAGTTTCTCTCTTATCTCTTCTATATTTCGCAGCTTTAGATTTACTACCTTTTCCTTGTAGTTTTTCTAAAGTTTCACGAATTTGATTTTTAACTTCTTCTTCTGTTGGCTCAACTTTAGCAACAATTGCAGGTCTGTTTCCTTTTACAAAACCAGGCCTTGCACTTCTGTTGGCATTATATCCACCGGTATTAGGAGTTATTTTATTTGGATTGGCTGCTCCCGGAGCACCAGGAGTTCCCGGTTTTTGAGTTCCCGGTTTAGGCGCAATTCTTTTTCTTTTGTTTTTATTGGCAGCATTCCCTGCACCCGCAGCACCAGGAGTACCCGGTTTATTAGGTGTTATTTTTGGTTCTGCTTTTTTCTTAGGTTTATTGAACTGAGACAAGTCAATAGTTTGACCTGTAAATGTAGTTCCGGAAAGCTGAACATATTGAGTAGTAATAGACTCTTCAGCCGCTTCAGTTGCAGGAGCAACTTCTTCTTTTACAGGAGCCGGAGTTTCTGATTTTATTTCTTCTTTAACAACAGGTTTTTCGGTAATAGTCTTTGGTTCTTTCTTTTCAGAAGCAACCGCCGCTTTAGGAGTTTCAACAACTTCCTTAACTTCAGGTTTTTCAACAACAGGTTCTGCCTTCTTAGTAGTTTTTGCTGTTTTCGGTTCCACAGGTTTTGATTCTGCAGGAACTTCCGCTTTTGCAGTAGCCGGAGCTGCTTTTTTAGGATTCAAATCAATAGTACCCACTTGCTTTGGACCTGTTACAACAGCTTTTGCTTTTATAACTTCTTGTTGTCTCAAACGTTCCTCTTCCTGTTTGCGTTTTTCCTCTAATTCCTTTTCTCTTTCTAAACGCAATGCCTCTTTTTCCTTTTTCTTTTCCTCACTTACCTCTTTGGAAGCTTCCTTATTCCCCTTGTCGCCAGCAAATTGATTTTGCAGAATATTAAATTCCTGGTCAGAAATTTTTGCATTTGGATTTGCATCAATAGCAATTCCCTTATCTTTAAGATAATCGACAGCTCTTTCTAACGAAATATTTAATTCCCTTAAAACCTTGTTTATTCTTATTACTCTCTCTTCAGACATAAAACCTTTTTATTATTACCTTTTTTGTTGTTGTGTTGCTGGAAGAAATTAATTAGTTATTAAATTCTTCTTTTAAAATTCTAATTACATCCAGAATTGTTTCCTCTTCCAGGTCAGTTCTTCTTACCAAATCATTCACATCCTGATTCAGGATACTTCTTGCTGTATCTAAACCAATTTTTGAAAACTCTTCGATTACCCAGTCTTCTATTTCATCAGAGAACTCAGTCAATTCAACATCATCTTCTTCTTCAGCTATATTACCCTCACGGATTACATCCAATTCGTATCCTGTTAATAAGCCTGCTAATTTAATATTATGTCCTCCTCTACCAATAGCTTTTGAAACTTCCTCCAATTTCAAGAAAACATCTGCTCTCTTTGTGTCTTCATCAATTTTGATTGACGAAACTTTGGCCGGACTCAATGCTCTTGTGATAAACAATTGAGTATTTGTTGTATAATTTATTACATCGATATTTTCGTTTCCTAATTCACGAACAATTCCGTGAATACGAGAACCTTTCATACCAACGCAAGCTCCTACCGGATCAATTCTGTCATCATAAGATTCTACAGCTACTTTTGCTTTTTCACCCGGAATTCTTACTACTTTTTTGATAGTAATTAAACCGTCAAATACTTCAGGAATTTCTTGTTCAAATAATTTTTCTAAGAAAACCTCAGAAGTTCTCGACATAATAATTTGCGGTTTACTTCCTTTCAATTCAACACTTTCAATGATACCACGAACATTATCTCCTTTTCTGAAAAAATCAGATGGAATTTGCTTTTCTTTTGGCAACACTATTTCATTGTTCTGATCGTCCATCAAAATAACAACTTTTGGACGAACATAATGAACTTCTGCTGAATAAATTTGACCAATTTTATTTTTATAATCTTTATAAAGATTAGTATTGTCGTGCTCGTTTATTTTTGAAATAAGGTTTTGACGCAAAGCCAAAATAGCTCTTCTTCCTAAATCTTTCAATTTCACTTCCTGAGAAACCTCTTCACCAATTTCAAAATCAGGCTCAATTCTACGGGCTTCTGTCAAAGTAATTTCAAGGTGATCTAAATCCAAATCGTCATCAGCAACAATAACTCTACGTTGCCAAATCTCCATATCACCTTTATCCGGATTGATAATAATATCGAAATTATCATCTGAACCGAATTTTTTCTTCAATGCATTTCTAAACACATCTTCCAAAATCGCCATAAGCGTTACACGATCAATTGATTTGTCGTCTTTAAACTCTGAAAATGATTCGATTAATGCTATATTCTCCATGCCAACTCTTTAAATTAAAATGTTATTGTAACAATTGCTTCTTTTATTTCTGTATAAGGTATTTCACGTGTTTTTTGAACCGTTTCTTTCCCTTTTCCTATTTTTTTTGGTTCTCTTGCTTCCCATGCTAAGATAATAAATTCATCATTTGCATCAGCAAGTTCCGCTTCGATTGTCTCTGTAGCCAACTTTACTTTCAAAGTTCTCCCAATATTTTTTTTATATTGTCTTAAAAGTTTTAAAGGTGAAGACACTCCTGCCGAAGCAACTTCAAGCGAAAAATCCTGTTCTTCCCTGTCCAAATTATTCTCTACAGCACGACTTATATCAATACAATCCTGCAAAACCACGCCATTATCTCCATCTATAGTCACGGTGATTTTGAACGAATCATTAATTGATACGTCAATCAAAAAAATTGAGGGCTTATCTTTCAAAGCTTCCTCCAACGAATTTAAAACTTTTTCTCTGAATGTCATATTCTTATAAAAAGAGGGGACCTTAGTCCCCTCATTATTTAATTACTCAATAAATAACTTTGCAAATGTAGTGATTTTTTTTATAAATCAAAATTCCTTGCAAAATGTAAAAAATATATTATCTTTAAAAACTAAAACCAAGTATTAACTTTTTTTCAAAAAATATTAACACCATCATGAAAAGAATTTTAGTCCCAACCGACTTTTCTATACACGCAGACTATGCATTGAAAGTCGCGGCTCAAATCGCCAGGGAAAATGACTGCGAATTATTTCTCCTTAATTTACTGGATTTACCTACTCACATGAACGATGCTGTAAGCAGTGGTGTAAACATTCCTGAGGTGATGCTTTTCTTACAAAAAACCAATGATCGCTTTGAAGAAATCAAAGCTTCTATTGACATGCAAGGCATTAAAATAACATCAGAAGCCCGAAGCGAAAAGGCTTTTGAAGGAATCGCAAAATACAGCAAAGAACACCAGATTGACCTTATAGTAATGGGTTCTCACGGAGCATCGGGTCACAAAGACACCTACCTTGGTTCTAATACAGAAAAGGCAGTAAGACGTTCTGAAATACCTGTATTAATTATTAAGGGCGAAATCGACAACTTTAATCCTAAAAACTTTGTTTTTGCAACTGATTTTTCTGAAGAAACAAAAAAACCTTTCCAAAAACTACTTCGATTCATGAATTTATTCAATTCGAACTTAAATCTATTAATGATAAATACTCCTAACAATTTCAAACCAACTCATGTTGCTGAAAGAATAATGAAGGATTTTATGAAAGATTTTCCGATTGAGAACTATACTTTAAATTTCTATTGTGATACCAATGTAGAAAAAGGAATCACAAATTATGCAAACAGTGTAAATGCTGATCTAATAGGTGTATTTACTCATGGAAGAACAGGAATTACCCATTTCTTCAACGGAAGTACCAGCGAAGATCTGGCAGCTCACTTGCACAGACCGGTAATTACTTTCAAAATATAAATCAAAAAACTCCTTTATAAAAAATGAGGGTACTGAAAAACCTCGCATAATTTAAAAACCGAGATTTTTTTAGACAAG
>CAZWAF010000077.1:0-8803 GCA_964631795.1 uncultured Flavobacterium sp.
CCGTTGGGAAGACCAGTTCAACTTGGCTTTGGATCCGGATACGGCGCGCGAATTCCATGACGAGACCCTTCCTGCCGATGGCGCGAAAGTGGCGCATTTCTGCTCTATGTGCGGACCTAAATTCTGCTCCATGAAGATTTCTCAGGAAATCAGAGATGTCGCAGAAGCAGAGAAAGGCATGAAGGAGAAGTCGGAAGAATTCATCGAACAGGGAAAAGAAATTTACAGCTAGATTTCGATAATCTCAACTACCATCGACAACAATTCCCCTCCTTTGGAGGGGTGCCCGTAGGGCGGGGTGGTTTTCACTATGTATTTCAACAAAAACGTCAATGATAAAATGAAGCAATCAAACTTTGCTTATCAATAATACTAGCTCATTATAATGTGATTCTTTCGCTATTGCTATCAATGATGTTTTTATAAATGTGTAAAAAATCACACTGAAATTCATACCATCTATATTGCTTTTTTTCTGAAAAAAATTAAAGCTCGAAATGACGTCATGACGATATAAACAGACGAATTATCAGTATTAACCTACCAAAAAACATGATTGTAATTACCAACCCGATTGCCGTCGAAAACGAAATTAACTGCATCCATTCCCTCTTTGAAGAAGGAATGGAATTGCTTCACATCCGCAAACCCGATTTTACGGAAGCGGAAATGAAAGAATTCCTGTCTAAAATCAAATCGGAATTCAGAAACCGTTTGGTTTTGCACCAGCACCACCAACTGGCGGAAGATTTTGGGATAGGCCGAATTCATTTTTCGAGAAAAGACAGAAACAGCCCTGCAAGTGTTTGGAATCCTGCAAAGATTAAATCGACATCGGTGCACAGCATCAATTATTTCAATGATTTAAGTCTTAAATCGACACATGCTTTTGACTACGCTTTTTTGAGTCCGGTTTATCCGAGCATTTCAAAACCGGATTACGTTTCAAAAAGCAATCTTATCGAATCTGTAAAACAAAGAAGCAATTTCTCTACGAAGCTCATTGCTTTGGGAGGAATCACTCACGAAAACATCAGGGAAGTTTTAGAAAATGGCTTCGACGATATAGCCCTTTTAGGAACCATTTGGAACAGCAGCAATCCTATAGAAAACTTTAAGCAATGCCAGCAAATCGCCCTTTCATACTCACTATAGCCGGCCTGGATCCTTCGGGAGGCGCAGGAATTCTGGCGGATGTAAAGACATTCGAACAGCATCGGGTGCAAGGATTTGCCATCAATACCGGCAATACCATACAGACCGAAGATGTGTTTTCTGAAATACAGTGGACAGACCTGGATTTTGTACTGCGTTCGATCCGAACGCTATTTGAAGCCTACCCTATCCAAGCGGTAAAAATCGGAATCGTTCCGTCTTTGGAATATCTGAAAGCAGTGGTTCTTGAAATAAAAAAACTTTCTCCCAAAACCAAGATCGTTTGGGATACGGTTTTAAAATCAACAACCGAATTCAATTTCCTGGACATCGAAAATCAGCTGATTTTAAATGAGGTTTTGAACCTTGTTGATTTGATAACGCCGAACAGCATCGAAGCCAAAATGCTTTTCTCGGAACCATTTTTTGAAAACATACCTTGTTCAATTCTGCTCAAAGGAGGGCATCTTAAAGAAAAGCGTGGCATAGATCATCTTTTCCACAACAATAAAATATACAAATTCGAGCCGACGGATGGATCTTTCGCACCCAAACACGGTTCGGGCTGCGTACTGTCTTCTGCCATTACAGCTCAACTGGCTTTGGGACAAAACATGGTTGACGGCTGCGAAAAAGCCAAAAGATATATCGAAACATTTTTGCAATCAAACTCAACCCAACTGGGATATCATCATGTATACTAAACTCCAATATATTTCGCAAGGGACAACTGCCAATGAGCAGTTTGACAATATTTACCGCAGCCTCGACAATGGTTGCGAATGGGTTCAGTTGCGATTTAAGGATGCTGCTGAATATGAATTGAATGATCTGGCCGAAAAGATTAGGCTTTTATGCGATGAATATTTGGCCACCCTGATTATCAACGACCATGTAGAACTTGCCTCCCGAATCGATGCGGACGGCATCCACCTGGGATTGAACGACGCCAAAATCTCCGATGCCCGAGATATTTTGGGCCGTGACAAAATCATCGGCGGAACGGCCAACACTTTCGAAGATGTCCTGCAAAGAATTCAGGAAAAATGCGATTATGTTGGACTTGGGCCATTTCGCTTTACGGAAACCAAAAGTAATTTGAGTCCGATTTTGGGACTGGAAGGCTACCTGAACATTATTGAAAAGATGCGGGCGAAAAACATTGCCATCCCCATTTATGCCATTGGAGGAATCCAATTGGACGACATCGAAAACCTGATGAATATTGGCATTCACGGAATAGCTGTTTCCGGACTGATTACACAACAACCTGAAATCATTACACCTTTAAACGAAAAACTATATGCCAGCATTTAAAATAGCCGACAGAACCTTTAACTCCAGACTTTTTCTGGGCACAGGCAAATTCGGTTCCAACCAGCAAATGGAGGAAGCTATCTTGGCTTCGGAAAGCGAATTGGTAACAGTTGCCCTGAAACGAGTTGATCTCGAAACCGAAACCGACGCGATTCTGAAACACATTCAGCATCCACATATCCATTTATTGCCCAATACTTCCGGTGCCCGAAATGCCAAAGAAGCCGTCTTTGCCGCACAATTGGCACGGGAAGCTATGGAAACCAATTGGCTCAAGCTAGAAATCCATCCGGATCCCAAATACTTAATGCCCGATGCCATAGAAACATTAAAGGCTACGGAAGAATTAGCCAGGTTGGGCTTCATCGTCTTGCCTTACATCCATGCCGACCCTGTGCTGTGCAAGCATCTGGAAGAGGCCGGAACTTCGGCAGTAATGCCTCTGGGCTCGCCTATCGGGAGCAATAAAGGATTAAAGACAATCGACTTTCTGGAAATCATCATCGAGCAAAGTAAAGTCCCGGTGATCGTCGATGCGGGAATTGGCGCGCCATCCGATGCCGCAAAAGCCATGGAACTGGGTGCCGATGCTGTTTTGGTGAACACCGCCATCGCCGTTGCCGGAAATCCGAAACTTATGGCCGAAGCTTTTAAAATGGCCGTCATCTCGGGAAGAATGGCGTACGAAGCGCAATTGGCACAGAAGACAAATCATGCTATAGCTTCGAGCCCGTTGACGGCGTTTTTATATGAGTAAAAATTGAACCGCAAAGAAACTCCCTCCCAGAATGATCCCAAACAATCAAGACAATGAACACTTTTAAATCGGTTTTTGAACAATACAGTTGGAATGATATCCAAACAAAGATCCATCAAACAACCTCATCGGATGTTGAACGGGCTTTGTATAAGTCCAAACGAAATTTAGACGATTTCCTCACACTGATTTCTCCCGTTGCGCAACAGAATTTGGAGCAGATGGCACAATTAAGCCACGAGCTGACAAAGAAACGTTTCGGAAAAACAATCCAGATGTATGCTCCTATGTATCTGAGCAACGAATGCCAAAACATATGCACGTATTGCGGTTTCAGCCTGGACAATAGGATTAAACGAAAAACGCTAACCGAAAACGAAATTGCTCTTGAAATCGCCGAGTTGAAAAAAGCAGGATTCGACCATGTCTTATTGGTTACGGGAGAAGCAAATTATACCGTAAACATCAACTATTTCCTGAAAGCTATAGCTCAAATCAGACAACATTTCTCTACCATTTCTGTAGAAGTGCAACCGCTTTCCGAAGAGGAATACGAACAACTGCACGGGGCAGGAGTCTATTCTGTTTTGGTATATCAGGAAACCTACCATCGGGATGTTTACAAGCAGTATCATCCGAAGGGAAAGAAATCCAATTTTGATTTCCGACTTGAAACACCCGACAGAATTGGCAAAGCCGGAATTCATAAAATAGGTTTAGGCGTTTTATTAGGACTGGAAGACTGGCGCACCGACAGTTTTTTCAACGCTCTCCATTTGGATTATCTGCAAAAGACTTATTGGCGAAGCAAATATTCGGTTTCGTTCCCAAGGCTCCGCCCTGCTGAAGGCATCATCGAACCGAACTTCATAATGGACGATAAAGACCTTGCCCAGCTCATCTGCGCTTACCGACTGTGGAATGAAGATTTGGAAATTTCGATATCCACACGCGAAAACGAGAAATTCCGAAACAATATCATTCCGATTGGAGTTACCAGCATGAGTGCCGGATCTAAAACCAATCCTGGGGGCTACGTCGTTGACCCGCAATCGTTGGAACAATTTGAAACCAGCGACGAACGTTCGGCCTCGACAATTGCCCAGGTCATTTCGGACCGAGGTTACGAACCTGTCTGGAAAGATTGGGATAGGACATATAGTCAAATGTCTTAAAGTCATAAAGTCGAAAGTGCAAGGTTGAAAGTCGAGAGCGACACGAAGCTTACTTTCGACTTACTAACTTTTAAACTAAACAAATGATAACCGTAAACGATTTTTTGCGTTACAACCGCCAGATGATGCTGCCCGAAATAGGAGAAACCGGGCAGGAAAAACTAAAAAATGCCAAAGTTCTGGTCATTGGTGCCGGCGGATTGGGCTGTCCTATTTTACAATACTTGGCTACCGCTGGTGTGGGCACTATCGGGATCGCTGATTTTGACAAAATCGAACTCCACAATCTGCATCGGCAAATTTTATATGCCGAAGAACAAATCGATCTGCCTAAGGCGACAACCGCTAAATCGGTTTTAGAGAAATTAAACCCTTCAATTAATTACATTGCTTTTGAAGAAAAGCTTACCATGGAAAATGCGGAGACAATCATGCAGGATTTTGATGTGATTATAGATGGTTGCGATAATTTTGCAACCCGCTATTTGGTCAACGATACCTGTGTTAAACTGGGCAAATCATTGGTTTATGGAAGCATCCTGAGATTTGAAGGACAGGCAGCGGTTTTCAATCACAACGGGAATAAAAATCTGCGTGATCTATTTCCCGAACCGCCAAACCCGGAAGATGTCCCTAATTGCAGTTTAAACGGCGTGATGGGTACACTCCCGGGAATTATTGGCAACATAATGGCTCATGAAACCCTGAAATTGGTCATCGGATTGCCTACATTGGAAAATGAATTGATCATTTTCAATACATTAAACTGGAATATGACGAAGTTGAAATTTTAAGTAAAATAATAAGCTATGTAAACCCGTTGGGTGTAATTAGTTGCCGAAGATAAATTCTCGTCAGTTCGAGTAAATTTTCAGAAAAAGCGAACAGCATTTTCTGAAAATTGTATCGAGAACAAGAGAATTTATCTTTCAAAATGGTTCTCGATACTCCCGAATATTCGGGATTGTTTCGTTTCACTACACAAAAAACACGAGAACTGACGATTCGTATACTGATAACGTTCTCGCGCTTTGAGATGGTGGGGATTTCGTAATAGAGTATTTTCTGCTTTACGGAAACGTTCTTGATTACGGTAATTCCACTAAATCACACACTAGCTCAAAACGGCGGTTGGCTGCTGTTTTTCTACTTAATCGGCTTACAAGTCGTCCGCAATTTCTTTTTGTCAATAAGGATGTTAAGTTGTTTCTTAATATCTGTAAATGCTGTTTTGTTGCCACAGTCGCAAAGTTCTGTTAGCGGGTCTTTATCTATGATGTAACTATAAAGTTCCGTCAATGACGGAGGGTTTTTAAGTTCTGAATACTCCTGATATGTAAGTTTCAGAAAAGCTACATTTTTACCAATCCCTCTATTATCAAGCAAATAACCATCGTTCAAAAAGGTAGGGAGCGGGTATCCGCTCCCTACCTTCAAATCATTTGGGTGAGGGTATGAAATAATCTCAGTTTTGTCAGCTGAAAGCAGAATAGGGACAAGATTACTATAATCGTTTTTTGTTTTATAAATCAAGGCCTGCGGTCCCGGTATATATTGAGGAACAAACTGTGTTCCTTCTTCATTATTTGTTTGTGTCATTTTGTTGCTTGATTTACAGCCAACAAAAGTAAAGAATATAAAAAGTGTTATTATTCTCATTGGCCTTTGATAATCTTCTTAGTTAATATTTCTTGTGCTGATTGTATTTGAATAAAGTAAACTCCGTCTGAAAGTCCTTGTAATGAAAGTTTAGAGGACTTTTCGTTACCAGTAATTTTTACAGAACTGATTTGCTGTCCTTGAATGTTAAGAATATTAATTGAATTCACTTCGTCTGAAAGTTCGTTTAGGTCAATGATTACAAAATCTTTGGTGGGGTTTGGATAAACTTTTATTAAATTAGAAAATGTTGTTTCATCAACACCTAACGTTTGTGTTCTGTTTATTGTCATATCAAGCAAATATGTTCCTGTTTCACCCGCAAAGTAAGGTGCTGTATGAAAATAAACTGTTCCTCCATTTTGGATAACGATATTGCCGGTCATAATATCATCGTAAGCATCTGACCAACTTGACCCGCCGTCTGTTGAGTAAGAAAATAAGCCATCAGCGGAATAGGTGTTTCCATTACCACTATTGAATGAGTCGTGAAGTCTTGCAGTTATAGTGTAATTATATCCTGACGGTAAATTGATTTTGTAATAATCGTCGTCTGTGCCTATGTGAAGATTTGAGCCTACTGTATTTTTGTTTACAGTGTTGCTTGAAAAGGAAATTGGTAATGTGTAAGCCTGACTTGCTAAATTATTGTTTTCATATTGGTCAGGCAATATAGACGGAGCTTCTACAATAACATAAATAGGATTTGAATAGTTGGAACTTCCTGCATAGTACCAACTTGAAGAACCTTGTGCTTTATAAGCGACTTCAAGTAAGTACGTACCCGGTGCAACGGTAATTGAACCTGTGAAGTTATTGCCGCCTGTATAATGGTAGTTGTATAGTAAACCATTGTTTTCATTTAGAATTTGAATGTCTTGTGCCCAACTACCGTCCAAGTTTGCGAGATTTACACGATATTGCCCGTAAAAAGAAGTGCTATTTGTGTTTTTAGATCAACATTTATCGTTGCAGAACTACCTTGTATAAGCTTTCCTCCATTTGTAGTTACCGTAAAAGCTGAATTTGTTTCAATTTCGGAAGAATAGTCGATTTCAAATTGTTTCAAATTAGTATAGCTGCCATTTCCAATAATAGTCCAGTCTTTCATCGTTGTTTTATAGAACATAGCAACGTAATAAGTTCCAGGAACAAAAGCCGCAGAGCCTGAATTACTGAATGTAATACCGCTTGTGTAATGTGAATTTGAATTCAAAGTCATATTTGATTTTGTTTCCATAAAATCCACGAAATTGTAATTATGGTCAAATATAGCTGCTCCATATTGTCCAGAGAAACTACCTGTTCCTAAATTGGCAATGTCTACTGTTAAAGTAAAAGCATTTGTAAACCAAATCTGGGTAGATGGCATATTGATATTAGAATACAATTGCAAGCTATAATTTTGTGACGCTACTCCACTTGGTGGTTGAATACCTATAAGAGCCTGTTGATTACTATTAAAGCCTCCTGAACCACCTCCTGTTCCAAGCGCTGGTGGGTTTAATGCATTTATTTGAAAATAACCATCAGAATTGCCAGCCCAACCCCAATTCATATGAAAATAATTGTTGTTGTCATATCCATCGCAAACCCAAGTATGCCCTCCTTTTGAACCAAATCCTGCATATTGTATCGGTCTGCCTTGGTCTAATTCATTTTTGAGTAGAGTTATCCAAGCATTATCTGTATAGTTTGAACGTATTAATCCTTGTAAAGTACTTGCATTATAGCCAAAGTATGTTTTGTATGCATTTTCAGAAGTTTGTTGCGGTGAAGGTGCTGCAGCAATAATTACGTACGATCCACTTCCACCTGATGATTCAACTCCATAATTCATTTCAACAGCAACACCACAATGATACATTAATGTAGCAACAGAACTATTTACACTGTTAATCGTATTAGGCATAGAATTCCATTGATAGGTTGTGCTACCAAAGTTTGCTGAAAGAGTACCATATGTTGAATGATTGTAAGAATGAAATCCATTACCTGTGGCGGGATAATTCCAATATTTCATAATTTGAGCCATTGCAGTCGCAGGACACCCAGTAACAGTTCGTTCCTTGTAGGTGTTATCATAAGGACAAAGCGCATTTTCATATGGATTTTGATTCCATTTCGTTTGCACTAAAGGGCTAACACTTGAAGTCTTAGCATAACCTTGAGTTGTGCCGTTAGTATAGTTAGTCCATTCCGCTTGGATTTCTCTTGTCGCTGAAATATTGTTGTCAATCGTGTAGCGAATTTGACTTTTATATCCGTCAAGCCATTTTTGCACAGTTGGAGGTATGTTGTTAGGGTCAAAAGCACCTTCGTCTGAATAACCTAAAATAGGTGTTACATTATCGTCTCCTGCTATAATTACAAAGCCATTTGCTCCGTTATTGAACACATAAAAAAATGTAGTTGGTTGAGTTCTTGAAGTGGTATTGGTATTGCTTGAACTTGATTTGTAAGCTAAATCAAGATTTACCGATTTCCTTAAGGTGCTTGTCGAATGCAGCAAAAATGTTTGGCCGACTTGTTTTGCGGTGTTTTCATCAATTTGTTTCGCAAATGTAGCTAAGCTGAATAATGTCAGCAGTCCTGTGAGTAAAATTTTCTTCATTTTTGTTCATTTTTGTTCTTTTAATGTTTTTTATCCGTTAGTGTCTGTCGTGAATTTACCAAAAATTGCAGCCAACTTATTATACCTGCAACAAACTTTCGTCTATTTGCCTCAATTCAGATGTAT
>CAZWAF010000078.1:0-8337 GCA_964631795.1 uncultured Flavobacterium sp.
AAACAGACGTTCGGAATTCCTTATTGTGAAATAATTTTTTCTGAATTAAGTATAAATAAACCCGGCCAAAAGCCGGGTTTGTTGATTTATATTATTTATTAGATTTGTTTTAAATAGGAGTAGAAGTTTGTAATTGCCTATATTTAAATGTTTGGGTTTTTGATAAAAAATTAGCAAATGAGAAAAATACCACTTTGCATAATATTCTTCTTGTGGACAATACTAGCTTTTTCACAAAAAGAAGCAAGTATCTGGTATTTTGGACAATATGCAGGTTTAAAATTTGAAGACAATGGCAGTATTACCCCTCTTACTGATGGAAAGTTCTATTTCGCTGAAGGATGTAGCTCAATTGCTGATACCGATGGGAATTTACTGTTTTACACCAATGGTGTTACTGTTTGGAATAAAGAACATCAAATCATGCTAAACGGAACCGGATTATCTGGAGATTCATCTACTACTCAAACACTTATAGTCCCTAAACCTAATTCTATCAGCATATATTATATTTTTACCTGTGATTATCAAGGTAATCCGAGAGGTCTTCGTTATTCAGAAGTTGATATGAGTTATAATAACGGACTTGGAAGAGTAACATCAAACAAAAATATACTGCTGACCACACCTGTGTGTGAAAAAATATGTGCCGTAAAAAATGCCACTGAAGATGGGTATTGGGTCGTTGCACACGGATATGGCAATAATAGTTTCTTAGCATACAGCTTAACAGCAGTGGGAGTAAATCCGCAACCTGTAATTAGTAATATAGGAAAAGTTGTCTCTGTTGATATTTCTGGACAAAATGCAATGGGTTATATGAAATTTTCTCCAAGTGGTATGAAATTGATTTCGTGTAATACGGCGTTAAATAATACTGAATTATATGACTTTGACACTTCTTCAGGACAGATTACTAATCCAAGAATAGTGAGTGAAAACTATAGAAATTATGGAGTTGAATTTTCACCTTCTGAAAAGATCGTATATATAACTGGTATATATTTTAAATTATTTCAATATGATTTGACCGCCTCAAATATTCCAAGTTCAGAAGTGATTTTATATGATTCTAAAAAAGACCTATTTCTTAAAGCCTTACAAATGGGAATTAACGGTAAAATATATGGTAGTATATCTGAACAAAATTATCTTTTTACTATTAACAAACCAGATGTATTGGGTACCGGATGTGATTTTCAGTTAAAAGGGGTCACTTTACCTTCAGGTATTTGTTCTTCAGGCCTTCCTCAGTTTGTCCAGACTCTATTCAGACCCAATCCTAAGATAGAATTCAAAAATAATTGTTTGGGGAATGCTGTATCCTTTACATTAAACACGCTAAATACATTCCAAACATTCGACAGTGTTATTTGGGATTTTGGTGATGGTACTACATCTAACGAAATGAATCCAACACATCAATATACCAAAGCCGGAAATTATACTATTACAGCCACATCAACTTCATCAGTCGGAAAAACGGTGACAACCTCAAAAAAAATAACAATATATAATACACCTGTTGCTAATATTGCTAATGCTATTTTTGCTTGTGATGATGCTATTAATGATGGAAAAGAAACCTTTGATTTAACTGCCCAAACTCCTGTAATTTTAGGAAGTCAATCAATATCTGATTTCAATATTACTTACCATCTATCTCAGGAAAATGCAGATTCAAACACTGAGGCTATTATTGATAGTGCTGTTTTTACTAATACTTCAAATCCACAGACCATTTATGCCAGAGTCGAAAACAAATTGTCTCCAACCTGTTTTGCCACTACCAATTTTCAATTGATAGTAAAACCGTACCCGGTATTAATAATGAATGACTCTTACTCTATCTGCGAAGATAAAAGTGTAACGATTAATGCCCCAATGGGATTTTTAGACTATAACTGGTCAAATGGAGCTACAGGTAGTACAACAACAATGACAAAAGCAGGAAATTATTCGTTGACCGTTACCAAAGATTATGGAACCATTATTTGTAAAACTGTAAAAGATTTCGTGGTTTATAATTCGAATATTGCAACCATTAACAAAATAAATATTCAGGACTGGACAGACAGTCAGAACACTATTTCTGTTCAAACTACCGGAAACGGAGATTATGAATATTCTATTGACGGAATTAATTATCAGGACAGTCCTGTTTTTTCTGATTTGTCGAGTGGTGAATATACTATCTATGTTAACGACAAAAAAGGTTGCGGTGTTGTAACTGATGAAGTCTTTCTTTTAACATATCCTAAGTTTTTTACTCCAAACGGTGACGGATTTAATGATACCTGGAAGATTAAATTTTCTTCTCATGAACCTGAACTGAAAGTGACAATTTTTGACCGATACGGCAAATTTATAAAGCAATTAAATCTTGAAAATGATTCTTGGGATGGAAAATACAATGAGCATGATATTCCTTCGGATGATTATTGGTTTGTGGTTATAAGAGCCAACGGAAAAGAATATAAAGGAAATTTTAGCTTGGTTAGGTAAGTTGTTATCGGGTGTATGAATAAAAAAAGCTTGTCAGGAATTAATTCCTGACAAGCTTTTGATTTAAAAAATATAGTTTTGAAGATTATTTCTTCTTAGTTGTTTTGGTTTTATTGTCAGATTTTGAAGTAAGCTTTTCAGCCATTTTTAAGGCATTGTAAGCGTTTACAATTTTTCCGGATTTGCAGGTGTCAGCAAAAGGGATTTCATTCTTGTTTGCTCCCGTAATAACTTTGTTTGTGATTGTGGTTCCAGAATCCATTAAGATTTGTTTCACTTGTTTTGCTGATAGTGTTGGGTAATAAGAACGAATTAATGCTGCAACTCCGGCTACATTTGGCGCAGCCATAGAAGTTCCTTGTTCATATTTGTATTCGTTATTTGGAGTAGTTGCATAGATTTTTACGCCCGGTGCAAAAACATCGACATTTATTTTTCCGTAGTTCGAAAAATCGGCTACAATTTTGTTTCCATATTCATAATTCAAAGCTCCAACAGTAATCATATTGTTGGCAAATTCTGTTTTCTTGTCTTTAGAATCATTTGGAAAATTGTCTTCAATATCAATGTTTTTTGAATCATTTCCTGCGGCATGAACTATTAAAACATCTTTGCTTTCAGCATATTTTATCGCATCATAAACCCATTCTTTGTGAGGAGAGAAACTTTTTCCGAAACTTCCATTGATAACTTTTGCACCATTATCTACTGCGTAACGAATTCCTAAAGCAATATCTTTGTCGTATTCGTCTCCATCAGGAACGGCACGAACGGCAAGGATTTCTACATTGTTTGTAACACCGTCACCGCCTATATTGTTATTTCTAATCTGAGCAACAATTCCTGCAACGTGAGTTCCGTGAAGAATTTCGTTTTTATCGGGTCCCATCACGTTATTATTTCCGTAGATTTTATCGTTTATGTCGTTTGGATTATCACCCAATGTTTTTCTGTAATCTGTTGGAACTTCGTTGTTTGCAATGGTTTTAACATAAGAGTCGTATTCTTCTTTGATGTTCTTTTTTAAATCGGGAATGCTGTATCCGTATGAAAGCATTTGTTGAATTATAGCTTTACTTCTGATAATACTTTGATCAGTAGATTCAATTGCATTTACTTCATCAAGAGTATAGTCGGTTTTTTCTAAATGTTGTGAAATTTTGCCGTTGGCGGTGCTAAGCATCAACATGATATTTGACAATTGCTTTTTCCCCTGAATAGCTTCTTCCAGTTTTTTGTCGTATTCGGCTTTTGCTTTTGTATAAGTAGCCTCATCTACCAAGTCTTTGTTCTGAACAATTCTTGATACTTCAAGGTTTTCTTTGGTAATGTTTCCTAGGAAATTCCAGCCATGAATATCATCTATGTATCCGTTTTTGTCATCGTCAATTCCGTTTCCGGCAATTTCTTCTTTGTTTGTCCAGATAACAGATTTCAAATCTTCGTGTTCAATATCAACACCCGAATCAATAATAGCGACAATTACTGTTTGACCTGTTTTGTTTTTCAGTAATTCAGCGTAAGCTTTATCTACACTCATTCCGGGAATGCTATCTTTTGCTAAATCAAGATGACTCCATCTTTTGAGTTCAGTTTCTGTAAGGGCACTTTTTTTAGCATGAAATTGTACAGAATTTTGAGCATTGGCCGTTAATGCCATAGTCAAAGTTGCGAAAAGGGCTAAATGTGTTAATTTGATTTTTTTCATTTCCTTATTTTGTTTCTTAATGCGGTTTCTCTTTTAGACCAATATCGGATTGAAATGTTACGTTTAATAAAAGTATTAACGTTATTTTAAATATCATCACAACGTAAAATTTCTTTAAGGCGAACACCTTTTTCGGTATGCTGAACTGTGATGATTTCGTTGTGAGCATCGTGTTCCAGGAATAGATAATAATTGTTATCTGCTGCCATTTTCATGAATTTTGCTTTTTCGTCCAATGTCAAAAGCGGTCTTGTGTCATATCCCATTACATAAGGAAGAGGAATGTGTCCGGCTGTTGGCAATAAATCAGCCATAAAACAAATAGTTTTATCCTGATATTTAATTATCGGGAGCATTTGTTTTTCGGTATGTCCGTCGGCATAGAAAATACCAAAGCCTAGTTCAGAAGTTGCCGAAAAATCACTTTCTGGTCTTTTAATAAAATTTAACTGACCACTTTCCTGCATAGGAATGATGTTTTCTGAAAGAAAAGAAGCTTTTTCTCTTTGATTGGGTTTTGTTGCCCATTCCCAATGGTTTTCATTAGTCCAGAATTTGGCATTTTTAAAAGCAGGTTCATAACCGGTTTTGTCTTTATTCCATTGCACGCTCCCTCCGCAGTGGTCAAAATGCAAATGCGTCATAAAAACATCGGTAATATCATCTCTGTGAAAACCGTGTTTTGCCAAAGAAGTATCTATAGAATGTGAACCCCAAAGCGAATAATATCCAAAAAATTTCTCTGATTGTTTGTTTCCCATTCCGGTATCAATCAAAATTAGTTTGTTGCCGTCTTCTATAAGTAAACATCTTGCGGCCAAATCTATCAGATTATTATTGTCGGCCGGATTGGTTTGGTTCCAAATTGTTTTGGGAACAACTCCAAACATGGCGCCTCCGTCCAGTTTGAAATTGCCGGTTTCTACAGAATATAATTTCATTTTATTAAGTTTTTTAATACGAATGTTAGAGTGTAATCAAAATATGAAGCGCAATTTAGTAAAATCCATTGTATTAGATTTATGAAGATATTTTTTTTCTATTAACACATAATCATAAAAGTGTATTTAGATTTGAAAGTGGTCGCATTTTTGTGATATATTTGCGGTTAATTTAGACAAAATCTACATAAAGAATATGATACAGGTTTCTGATATTGCTAAAAAGAAGATCATCGAATTAATGAGTGACGATGGTTTTGATTTCGCTACCGACTATGTGAGAGTAGGAGTAAAGAGTGGCGGATGTTCCGGTTTGTCTTATGATCTGAAGTTTGACAAAAGCAAAAATGAAGATGATAAGATTTTTGTTGACAATGAAATTACTATTGCCGTTGAAAAGAAATCGTTCCTGTATCTTGCCGGAACAATTCTTGAATATTCTGGCGGATTGAATGGTAAAGGATTTGTTTTTAATAATCCAAATGCCAGTAGAACTTGTGGTTGCGGGGAATCGTTCTCGCTATAACTAACAACCCTTTCAGTCCCGAAGTTTCGGGATTAAAACCTGAAAAGGTTAATAAATATACAAAATGAGCAAATACACAGAAGACGACTTAAAAATCGAACTCGAAAATAAAGAATATGAGTACGGGTTCTATACTAACTTAGAATCTGAAACTTTTCCGATTGGTTTGAACGAAGATATCGTTCGTGCTATTTCTTTGAAAAAAGAAGAACCTGAGTGGATGACCGAATGGCGATTAGAAGCTTTTCGTGCATGGAAAGAAATGGTTGAACCGGAATGGGCAAATGTTCATTATGAAAAGCCCGATTTTCAGGCTATTTCATATTATTCGGCTCCTAAAAAAGCCGATCCGAATAAAACTCTCGACGATGTAGATCCTGAACTTTTGGCGATGTACAAAAAGTTAGGAATTTCTATAGACGAACAGAAAAAAATGAACAATGTTGCAATCGATATTGTGGTCGATTCTGTTTCTGTAGCAACTACTTTCAAAAAAACGTTGGCCGAAAAAGGAATTATTTTCATGAGTATTTCGGAAGCTATTCGTGAATATCCTGAATTGGTTCAAAAATATATCGGAACTGTTGTACCTCAAAAAGACAATTTTTATGCGGCTTTGAATTCGGCTGTATTCTCTGACGGAAGTTTCTGTTATATCCCAAAAGGCGTTCGTTGCCCGATGGAATTATCTACTTATTTCCGTATAAATCAGGGAGGAACAGGTCAGTTTGAGAGAACTTTGCTAATTGCTGATGAAGACAGCTATGTTTCTTATTTAGAAGGTTGTACTGCTCCAAGCCGTGATGAAAACCAATTGCACGCTGCGGTGGTTGAATTGATCGCAATGGACGGTGCTGAAATCAAATATTCAACTGTTCAAAACTGGTATCCCGGAAATAAAGAAGGGAAAGGTGGAGTTTTCAACTTTGTGACCAAAAGAGGTTTGTGCGAGAAAAACGCTAAAATTTCCTGGACTCAGGTAGAAACAGGATCGGCTGTAACCTGGAAATATCCTTCTTGTGTTTTGAAAGGAGATAATTCTGTGGGTGAATTTTATTCAATTGCGGTAACTAATAATTATCAACAAGCAGATACAGGAACTAAGATGATTCATTTGGGTAAAAACACCAAATCGACGATTATTTCCAAAGGTATTTCTGCCGGAAAATCACAAAACAGTTATAGAGGTTTGGTACAAATTGGTGCCAGAGCCGAAAACGCCCGTAACTTCTCTCAATGTGATTCGTTGTTGATGGGTAACAATTGTGGTGCGCATACTTTCCCATATATCGAAAGTAAAAATCCAACGGCTAAAATAGAACACGAGGCAACTACAAGTAAAATTGGAGAAGATCAGGTTTTCTACTGCAACCAACGTGGAATCCCGACTGAGAAAGCTATTGCTTTGATTGTAAATGGTTTCAGTAAAGACGTATTGAACAAATTGCCAATGGAGTTTGCCGTAGAAGCTCAAAAATTGCTTGAAATTTCATTAGAAGGTTCGGTAGGATAATAAAACTTAGAAATCATGGATTTAGTTTTAAGAAATGTTAAGAAAAAAGATTTTCCCGTATTGAAATCATTGGCTAAAGCCCTTGGTTTTGAAATTGTGGAAAAAACAGAAACGACATATAATCCTGAATTTGTAAAAGAAATTTTGGAAGCTGAAAAAGATATTGCTGAAGGAAGAGGTATAAAAATTACTAAGGAAGAGCTTGATGATTTATGGAAATAATATTTACTCCAAAAGCAAAACAAGATTTAGAGTTTTGGGTAAAATCAGGTAATAAAAAAATCATCAAAAAGATTGCTCAATTAATCGATGATATTCAACTTCATCCGTTTGTTGGAATAGGGAAACCTGAACAATTAAAGCACCAATTAGTAGGAAGATGGTCAAGAAGAATCGATAAAGAACATCGGATTATATATAGAATAACTGAAGAAAAAAATATAGAAATACTAAATATCCTTTCTTTAAAAGGACATTACGAATAAACAAAAGAACAAATGTTAAGTATAAAAAATTTACACGCCTCAATTGGCGACAAAGAAATATTAAAAGGAATTAATCTTGAAATAAAAGCAGGAGAAATCCATGCAATCATGGGACCAAACGGTGCCGGAAAAAGTACACTTTCGGCAGTAATTGCGGGAAATGAAAATTATGAAATGACCGAAGGAGAAATAATCCTGGAAAACGAAGATATTTCTGAAATGGCACCGGAAGAAAGAGCGCACAAAGGTGTTTTTCTTTCGTTTCAATATCCGGTAGAAATTCCGGGAGTTTCTGTGACCAATTTTATGAAAACGGCTATCAACGAAACTCGTAAAGCAAACGGTAAAGAAGAAATGCCGGCTAACGAGATGTTGAAACTGATTCGTGAAAAATCAGAGTTATTAGAAATGGATCGTAAATTCTTGTCACGTTCGTTAAACGAAGGTTTTTCGGGAGGAGAGAAAAAACGTAACGAAATTTTCCAAATGGCAATGTTGGAACCAAAAATCGCTATTCTTGACGAAACAGATTCAGGATTGGATATCGATGCTTTGAGAATTGTTGCGAATGGTGTTAATAAACTGAAAAATAAAGACAATGCAGTATTGGTAATCACTCACTACCAACGTTTATTGGATTATATCGTTCCGGATGTTGT
>CAZWAF010000079.1:0-7718 GCA_964631795.1 uncultured Flavobacterium sp.
CCGGAGGTTGGTCTTTTTTTAAATTGATAATTTTTTTAATTTTCCGGAGACTATTTTGTTCCCCCTTCGGGGGTTAGGGGGCTGTTATTCACAACCACTTTATAATCAATTGTTGCTGTTGGTTCTAATGTTTTTGAAACTGAACAGTATTTGTCGAAAGAAAGTTGTGCTGCTCTTAATGCTTTTTCCTCATTTACAAGTCCTTCTAAATAGAAAACCAATGTTATTTTTTTGAAAGGTTTAGCTTCTCCAACTTGTTCACGATATCCTTCTACTTCGGCTTTGAATGAAGTGATTTCCTGACGTTGTTTTTTCAGAATCGAAATCATATCGATAGAACTGCAACCGGCAACTCCCATTAATACTAATTCCATTGGGCTTGGTCCCATATTGTCACCGCCATATTCCGGTCGGCTGTCCACATTTATTATATGACCACGTTCGTTTTTCAATTGAAAATGGTAGTTATCGTTGACTCTTTCTAATGTTATCTTCATTTTTTTTCCTCACCCCAACCCTCTCCAAAGGAGAGGGAGCCAAGACCGGGGGATTGTCTTTTTAAAATTATTACTTTTTTTAAATTCTATTAATTCCCCTTCGGGGGTTAGCCTTTATCCGACAATCTTAAAATATCTCCGAAAACACCTCTTGCAGTTACTGCCGATCCTGCACCTGCACCTTGAATAACAATAGGACGGTTTCCGTAAGATTCGGTATAAATTTCGAAGAAAGAATCAGAGCCTTTCAATCCGCCCAAAGCGGTGTCCGAAGGTACTGAAACCAATTTAACTTCCAAAATTCCTTTGTCTTGTTGTAAATCGCCCGATAATTCGCCTATATATCTCAGAACGTGATTTGGTTTTTGTTCGTTTTTTATCTTTTCATAAATAGGATCGAATTCTTTTAGTTTGGTCAAAAATTCTGAAGCACTTCCTTCTTGTAAATGTTCCGGGATGAGGTTTTGAATTGCAATTTCTTCAAATTCATTTTGTAAATCGAGTTCTCTTGCCAAGATCAATAATTTTCTTCCTACGTCATTTCCGCATAAATCTTCGCGAGGATCGGGTTCTGTATATCCGTTGTCGATTGCTTCTTGTAATACTTTACTAAACGGAGCATCTTTGGCAGAGAAATTATTAAACAAATAACTTAAAGTTCCGGAAAAAACTCCTTTTATTTTAGTGATATTTTCTCCTGAAAGATGCAATAATTTGATGGTGTCAATCAAAGGTAATCCCGCACCAACATTGGTTTCGTACAAATAATTTTTTTGATTATCGGCTAATGCTTTTCGCAATTCTTTATAGAAACCATAACTCAATGTATTAGCAACTTTGTTTGATGAAATTAAATCAAAACTATTTTCTACCAATGAAATATAATTTTTTACAAATTCGGCACTGGCCGTATTATCAATCGCAATTAAATTTTCTAAATGATGTTTATTGGCATAAGCGACAATATCTTCAATTTGGTAGGAAATTCCATTGTTTTGAATTTCGTTTTTCCAATTGGCAGAAACTCCGTTTTTGTTCAGAAGCACATTTTTAGAATTGGCAATGGCAAAAACATTCAGCTTAATGTCTTTTCTTTTTTCGATTTCATCGGCCGAATCCAAGATTTGGTCAATTAAAGTTCCTCCAACTAATCCGTGTCCAAAAACAGCAATATTAATTTTCTTTGAAACTCCGAAAATCTCCCCGTGAATTACGTTCAGCGCTCTGTGAAGTTGCGATTTATTTACCACCAAACTCACGTTTTTGCCCGTTACCGTATTGTTGAACAAAATAGGAACGATTTTGTTTTTGATAAGTGCGGTGTAGGGTTTATGGAAAGTGCTTAAATCCTGTCCGATAATAGAAATTACGGCTACATTATCTACAATTGAAATTTTGTTGACATCCTTAGAATAAAAATCGTTTTCAAATTCTTTTTCCAATTCAATTACCGCTTTAGAAGCTTTATCGGCATCGACCACAATCCCGATTCCTCTTTCGGAAGAACCCTGAGAAATGATACTCACACTAATATCATTGTCTCCCATTACTCTGAAAATTCGGGCATCTACACCTGTTTTTCCAAGAAGTCCTCTTCCTTCAAGATTAATTAAAGCTACATTTTCTAAGGTAGAAAGAGACTTTATACCTTCTTTATCAGAATCTGAGGTAATTAGTGTTCCCTGATTTTCGTGATTGAAAGTGTTTAGAATACGAAGCGGAATGTTTTTTTCTAATAAAGGAATGATTGTTTTAGCATGAAGAATGGTTGTTCCGAAATTGGCTAATTCATTGGCTTCGTTAAAAGATAATTGATTGATTTTTTTTGCATCGGCAACTAAATCAGGATTGGCTGTGAAGATTCCGTCAACATGGGTGTAGCTTTGCAATTCTTCGGCATCAAGATAATTTGCAATCAATGAAGCGGTATAATTACTTCCGTTTCTTCCTAAAGTTGTGGTTTCATTTACATTGTTCGACCCAATAAAACCGGTAATAATATTTACGGTTGCATTGTTATTTTGGTCAAAAAAGTCTATTACTTTCTGCTTTGATAACAAGTCTAAAGGTTGTGCATTACCAAATTTAGAATCGGTTTTTATCAATTCGCGCGAATCGGCAAAACGGGCATTGATTCCTTTTTTTGATAAAATGAAAGTCAGCAGTTTAGCCGACAACAATTCTCCTTTTGAAAGAACCTGATCTTTTACTTTTTGGCTGTAATCGCCAATTAAACTAACTCCTTCAAAAATCTTTTCCAGAGTTCCGAATTCTTTCGAAAAATCAACATCAGTAAATTCGGCTTGCTGGTATTTTTTAAAATTCTCAAAAAGAGTTTTGTAATCTCCGTTTTTAGAAGCAGTTTCTAAAATAGTTTCTAACTCATCGGTAGCATTACCGCGGGCAGAAACTACCACGGCAATTTTTTCACCTTTATTTATTTTGTTAGTAATTATAGCAATTACTTTCTTTATTCCTTCTCCGTTGGATAATGATCGTCCTCCAAATTTTAGTATTTTCATTTTTGTATTATATTTTTTGTTGCTAAAAAATATCAGCAAGCAGTTTGTCTAATTGTTTGTATTCGATCAAAAAAGCATCATGTCCGTGAATGGAATCAATTTCTCCATAAGATACTTTTTTATTCATTTTTTTTAATTGCTCGTAGGTTTCACGATTTTCGTTCACGGTAAAAAACAAATCGGAATTGATTCCTATAATGTGAACGTGAGCTTCTGTTTTTGAAATTAAATCTTCAAAAGAGCACATTCGGTTTCTGGTAATGTCGATGGTACGAAGCAATTGATTCATTAATTTATAAGAAGACAATTGGAATCGGCTTTGTAATTTGTCACCGTGATGAATAAGCCAACTTTCTATATTGAAAATGTTTTTTTCTTTGTTTACCGTTCTGTTGAATTTTTCTTTGAAAGATTCCGGAGTTCGATAACAAAGCATGGCATGAGAACGGGCGTCTTCGATAGGTTTTGAAGAATTGTTTAATATTTGTTCCTGAACAAAACAATTAGCAATGAGCCAGTCGGTAGATTTCCAGTCAGTCGCAATCGGAATTAAATGTTGTGTAATTTCTGGTTTTATAGCCAGCATTTCCCAGGCAATTCCTCCGCCCACAGAACCTCCGATGATAGCAAATAGTTTATTGATTCCCAGAAAACGAATTCCTTCCAAAAATAAACGAGCAATATCCCGAGCTGTAAAATCAGAGTAATTATCCAACAGGGTTTCATCGTAACCATTTCCGGGAACATTAAAAGCCAATACGGTATATTTTTGAGTGTCGATGGTTTTGTTATCTCCAATTAAATCATTCCACCAACCGTTTGTTCCGGTAACAGTTGAATTTCCGGTCAGTGCATGATTCACCAAAACAATGGGAGCAGAGTGTAGGGTAGGGCCAAAGACCTCAAAACTTAAGTTTATGCCAGAATATAATGCACCACTTTCGGTAGTGAAATTTTCAATTAATATATGGGTTGGTTTATTTTCCAATTTTAAATCTTTTTGAATTGTTTGATTTATACTTGGAAATATTAGAAAGAAAGCCAGAAGTAAACTTAGGGGAATTCTTGTTGTTATCTTTCCTTGTTCTGAATTTATTTCAGGATAAAGGTAGAATGCAGCACCTTCTTCGACAGGATCGAAGGGTTGCTAAGGCTTCATTGGGTCTAATCCCTCCGCCTTTCTTTATAACATTTCAATATGTTTGTGAACTTTTAACGGGGCAAATATAATGATTAAAATATTATGTGTATTAAAATTTTGATAAAAGTGATTTTTTTAAGCTATTTGATAAGTATTGATAGAGGATGTTATTAACCCTGAATTATTTGATAAAATGATTTTTTATTAGGTTTAAATTTGTTTTGCCCCTTTTAGGAGGAGTTAAAAACAGATTTTTTATTTTGATAAATACTTGGATATAAACGCGTTTCGAAAAATATTAAAAAATAGAATTCTTAATATTTTGTAAAACAAAAAGAATATCTATATTTGCACCCGTAATCAATAAACGGTTACAGATACTGGAGAAATGGCAGAGCGGTCGAATGCGGCAGTCTTGAAAACTGTTGACTGTAACAGGTCCGGGGGTTCGAATCCCTCTTTCTCCGCAGGTTTAAAACCCTAACCCTTGTAAACAAAGGAGTTAGGGTTTTTTGTTTTCCAAATATCCCCACATTATCCCCACAATTTTATTTTTTTGAATCCCCCTATTTCATTGGAAAAAGGAATAACGAAAATCTTCAAGTATTTCAACCAATAATTAGAGTAAGCACTTGTTCCTTATCCAGACTTGTGTATTGACAGAATTCATCGATAGAAACAAATTCGTTTTGAAGTTTGTTTAGATGTGTTCTGATTTTCTGCAGCAACCTGGTGCTTTGGCGATAACTCTTTCCTGTTATACGTTGTATATCCTTCGGGTAGATACACAATCTTTTCATCTCTGTTCTCATACACTATATATGCCTTTGATACGGCTTTACTATGGTTATGCTACTAATTAACTACAATCAGCAAGGCCTAAAGAAAACTCTTAATATAAAATATCTGTTTGGGTTTGATTGTGCCTTTTTAGAGTTCCATCTATGACTTTAATGGTCATTTGTTCCATCTAAGGTCATAACACAAGGTGTATCCATTAAAATTCTTTTTTTAAGTGGGAAATTTGAATTGAAATCAATCGGAAAATGTTGCAACAGGATGGTGATTGAAGTTTTTTGAAAAAGATTAGTAATTAAAATGTAAAGGAATCATGGCAAGACAGAAAGGGATTATTAAGTTGAAAGGTACTATTGGGGATATTACTTTTTACAAAACGCAGGATGGTCATTTGGCGAGAGAAAAGGGCGGGATTGACGCTAGTAGAATCAAGAATGACCCTGCGTTTCAGAGAACACGTGAAAATGGTTCTGAGTTTGGGAGAGCCGGAAAGGCAGGTAAAGTGTTGCGTACTGCATTTAGAACTATGCTGATGAATTCATCCGACAGTAGAATGGTGAGTCGATTGACTCAGGCAATGATGAAAGTTATTCAGGCCGATTCCGTAAGTGAAAGAGGATTGCGAAATGTGATTGACGGAGAAGCAGAATTGCTGACTGGTTTTGAATTTAATATTGGAGGGAAACTGGGAACGAGTTTATTTGTACCGTATACAGTAGCTATTGACCGTATATCAGGAGAAATAAGTGTGAATTTTGATGCCTTTGTCCCAGGGAACTTGATTGCTGCTCCTTCGGGAACTACACATTTTAAAATCATTTCTGCCGGTGCTGAGATTGATTTTGAAAATGAAACCTATGTAACAGACAACTCTTCCTCGGATATTATACCATGGGATTTTACGTCAATTCCTGCGCTTCCTCAGATCAATGAGCTAACTCCTAACAGTACCAAACCAATGTTTTTGATTGTGGGTATGGAATTCTATCAAGAGGTTAACGGGCAGATGTATTCTTTGAAAAATGGAGCTTACAACCCATTGGCGATTGTGAAAGTTGACAGCGGCGTGTAATGGTACTCTTTTTAACAAGAACTTATTTCCCCGATGGGACAAACGGCAAACTCGTATGTGAGGGTAAAACAATTTGTAACACGATTGAATTGCCTTGGAAGAACAATGAAAGGAGGGTTTCCTGTATTCCGGAGGGGAAATATTTTATCAGAAAACGGTATAGCCAAAAGTTTCAATGGCATTTGGAAATTATGGGAGTTCCCAATAGGGATTTGATTCTTTTTCATCCTGCCAATAATGCGCTACAGGAATTAAACGGCTGTGTAGCACCGGTGACGAAGCTTTCGGGCCCTGGATTAGGCCTGATGTCTCGTAAAGCTTTTACCAGTTTGAAAGACTTGGTTTATAAAGCACTTGACGCAAATGAAAGTGTTGAATTGATTGTTGAATCCTAAATGAATTAGTTATGAATGTGATTAAAAGAGTAAAGGCACCAACACCAAAGTTTTTTAAGGTTTTGAGAAGTTTGGGATTAGCATTGTTAGGAATCAGCGGGAGTGTAATTGCAGCTCCAGTAGCTTTGCCTGCAGTTGTGGTAAGTGTCGCAGGTTATATGGCAGTAGCTGGTGGAGTTTTGTCGGCTGTTAGTCAAATGACGGTTGGTGTTGATCCTTCTGTCCCTTCGACAAGCTCAGGGGCCGAGAATGAACCTCAACAGACGGTAAATGAAAATTCAGAATTAAATTCCGGATAGTCATGGATACAGAAACTTCCCTTAGAGTAAGTACCGCATCAGGGACTTTGTTGAGTATAGCCCCTAACATTCTTTCTGAAGATATTACCAAGACGGTTATCTTGGCGGTTGTTGGAGCTATAGTTAGTTTTTCGGTTTCACTTCTACTGAAACGAATAACGAAATTCAAAAAGTAATTTTTTGGAACATGAGTAAGCCTGGTCATTAGAGATCAGGCTTTTTTTGTTACAAGCTGTTGTTTTCTCTTTCATTATAATGAGTTGCTTCCTGAAATCTGTCAAGTACCCATTGTTTTAATTTAGCACTTTTAAAGTCGAACCATTCTTGTCTATATATTCCAGAGTTGTCAATTACAAACTTAAATTCTCTGAATGGTTTTTTCTTATTTAAAGCATTTATCAATTCATTTTTTAGTTTGTTGTTATCTACTTGTTCCGTAAAGTCAGCCATTATTTCAAAACTGTCATTGGATTGTGGTTTCTCAATTTCAATGAAGTCTCCAAAACTATTATTTAATTTTTCAAGGTCGTCTTCAAACAATTCAGTGTCAACGTATGGATTATCATTGAGATCCGGAATGAATAGAAGTTCACCTGTGTTTTTGTGCCAAAAACTGCGCAAGCCGCAATCGAGTGAGTCTGCTATTTCTCTTATTTGTTCTTCAGTCAGGGTTGTCATTATAGTCAAAAATTAAAGTCGAAAACAATATAATAAATTATGCTGTAATTGTTCCTTACGCTCATGTTAGATTGTTTTTTTAACTTTTTTCGGAAATGGTATCACTGGTATCAAACCCCTATATATTTTGATACCATGATACTATGATACCAAAATAGGGATTGGCCAAAAAAAGACAAGAAACAAGAGCTGGAGATGTCTTACAGTAAAAGGATTAAGATGTTGATTTGAATCAGTAGTTTTACTAAGTATTCCTTTTTTAGGGATATATTTTCTTTAAAATTTTTCAAAAGAAAAAAAAGAAAAAAAGAAAGCC
>CAZWAF010000080.1:0-7710 GCA_964631795.1 uncultured Flavobacterium sp.
TTATCAGAAAACGCTACAGCCAAAAATTTAAATGGCATTTGGAAATTATGGATGTAGCCAACAGAAGTTTGATTCTGTTTCATCCGGCCAATAATGCACTTTTGGAATTGAATGGCTGTATAGCCCCCGTGACGAAGCTTTCGGGTCCAGGACTGGGGTTGATGTCGAGAAAGGCTTTTACAAGTTTAAAGGACTTGGTTTACAAAGTTCTTGACAAAAACGAAAGTGTCGAGATAGTGATTAGTGATTAGCAGGCAATGGCCACTAGCCAAAAGGCAATAGTGCAAAAGAGTTAAGAGACGGAAAATAAAAAAGAAGGAGGTATATTATGAATGTGATTAAGCGAGTAAAGGCTCCAACGCCTAATTTTTTTAAGGTTTTGAGAAGTGTGGGATTGGTTTTGTTGGGTATCAGCGGGAGTGTGATTGCTTCTCCGGTAGTATTGCCGGCTGTAGTGGTAAGTATTGCAGGATATATGGCAGTTGCTGGTGGGGTTATTTCTGCAGTGAGCCAAATGACGGTTGACACCTCAACGATGGATAAACAGGGGGTGATCCTTCGCTCCGCTCAGGATGACAAAGAGGACTCTGAAATAAATTCAGCATAAAATGGAAACTGATACTGCCCTTAGAACAGGAACCGCATCAGGAACCTTGTTGAGTATAGTGCCCAACATTCTTTCTGAAGATATTTTAAAAACAATTATCTTAGCGGTTGTGGGAGCGATAGTAAGTTTTACGGTATCGCTTCTTTTAAAGTGGTTGATGAAATTTAAAAATAGAAACTGAAATAAATTCAGTTTAAATCCGATTTTGATTGGTAACCTTTTCCGGAGAATTAAAAAACCTGATCTCGCGATCAGGTTTTTTTTTGTATTTAACGTGTGTTGCAATAGCAAACATTATTCTATTCGCTTTTTTATTTCTTCATTACCATAATAATCGTGAAGAAAAACAGGAAAAGCGCTAAGGATAGCAACGGTTTTGTCTATGTTTATATATTTTGTCAACTGATTATTAAAAATGGTTAACTGATCAATGACATCATTTGGAAATACATCTAAATTGTTTACTATTATATTCATTTTTTTAAGGTGAGCATCAATAAGTTCCTTCCATTTTTCAAAATCGTAATGAATAATTTGCTTTAGGCTTACTAAACCATTTTTTCGGACTATTTTTTTATACTCAACATTTTCTTTACAAAGAACTTTCAACTCTTTAAATGTATCAAAGTTCTCAATATGTTTCAACGCTTCAACCATTGGGTAACTTATATACAACTTCCCTTTTTCTGTTTCTTCATTGAAAAAATCTAATAATTCTTTAATTTTTTTATCACTAGCATTTGTGGCATGACCATCATAGTCGAAAAACATATAAATTTGAGCAAAATCAGATCTTTTGAAATCTTTCAATTTATCTCTGTTGATTTCAATGTCTTTAACTAAATTGAAGGTGTCCAAATCTTCATCTTTAGAAATTTCAGTATACATTTTATAAATCGTTGTGCAATATGCACAAGTTATAATAGTGTTTTCATTTACAAAGAATTTAGTTAAATTATCTGTAATTGATTTTTCTAACTGTGGACCTTCAAAAATAAATAAAACTTTACTCGACATCGAATGAACCTGCTTTATACATTTTTTCGATATTGTGTGCTTCTCTCAACTCTTTTTGTGTGCTTCTTGACAAAGAACGGATATGTTTTTTTGTCATTTCAAAATAACAGTCTGGTCTCAAGTAATCATTTGTCATAATTGAAGTATTGTGAGTTGTAAGGATAAATTGAACCCCTGTCTCTTTTAGTTTTTCAACTATCAAAGCTGACAATGTATGATGATAAAAAGCATCAAACTCATCAATAAAAACAAATGAAACTTTCTCATTATCTTTAATATTTTGAAACCAAAAATAAAAAAGAGCAAGAGCAGATGTTCCAGTCGAAGCAACTTCATTAAATGAAAGTTGTTTGCCATTGAAATTGAATGCAATTGAGTTTTTACCGAGTTCCTCAACAATAGATAATTTACACTCTATTCCTGCCGTATTCAAAAAAGTTTCAAAGTCTTCTACGTTTTTCTTTTTTACAATGTCTTCTAAAATATGTTTACCGCCAACATCAAAACCAAGGAAAATCCTATCATTTAAAGAACGGAAGTATAACATCTGATCTATAAATGTAAATAACGATGCAAAGGTGTTGTTTATATCATTGTGTTCAAGCGCCGTATTGTTTTTTATATACTTCAAAATAGATAATTCAGAATTGTCTATTTCCGTTTTCAATGTTTCGGCTCCTTTGAGTAGTATTGTTGCACTAGATTTTTTAGTCCTGTCAAATAAAACAAGTTCTTCATTGTCTATTATAAAACGTTCATATGCTATAGTTTTATAATCATATTTTTTGTATTCGTAGATTACAATCTTCGAGTTAATCAAAAATTCGTAATAAAAGGAAGCTATATCAGACTTACAGTAAGCGTTTAGATAGTTTTTATATACTGCCTCGTTTCTTTGCTTGTCCGTTAAGTGTTCAATGATGTCAAAAATTGCAAGTGCTAAATTTGATTTACCAACACCATTATGACCATAGATAATTGCATTGTTGACAATTCCATCTTTGATAGAACTTTTGTTAAATTCATAACCCTTTACATTGGTCAAATCTATTTCAAAGTCTTTTTCAAAACTTTTGAAGTTTGAAATTTTAAATTTTCTAAGCATTTTGCTCTATTTTTCGGTAAAAATAACAAAAAAAGAATGTCCGTAAAAAATTTACGGCAATTTATTTATATGATTGTTTTTTTTTTTTCGGTCTGTCGGATAAAAATAATGAAATATGTGTGCAAAATATAAAAGGGGTTATAGCCCCCCTCACAATTCCCAATAAACATTAGGATTATTGGTTTTTTTTATAATATTTCGAACAACATTCGACGTTAAGCCAAAGATTCCTTTTCTAAAATTCTGACAAAGAAAAAAGAAAAAAAGAAAGTCATTTCTTCAAGTGGAAGGTTCAAAAAAGCAGTTTTTTTGAAAAAATACTACCCCATAACTTAATTGTGAATGATGAATTGTGAATTGTAAATGAAAAGTTGTTATGGAAATATAAAGGGTGGAGATTTTTTCAAAAACCCGTAGGGCTTGAACTGAGCTTTTTTGAGAACCTTCCGCTTAACTTTGCTGTCTTTTTTTTATTTTTTTGTTCAGAGTTGGAAAGTAACAAAGTTGCAGAGTTTCAAAGTTGAATCGTTATTGTGAATTGGGATCGGAAGGACGTGTGATAAACACCCCGCAGCACCGCAGAAAAAACGGAGCGTAGCGGAGTTTTTTTCGAGGAGCGCCACGGCGGTGTTGCGGCCGTAGCCAGCCGCCTGTGGACTGGTAGCTATGTGTAGCGAAGCGGAACAAGGCGAAGGACACAGAGCGTGTAACGGAAGTGAACTATAAAATCAGCGAGGCGGTGGAAATGATGAATTTTGAATTATAAATTTTAAATGAATACTGTGCTTTCCGGATAAAGAAGGACATCTGACCGCCGAGCGTACCGCTGAAGATGGCCGCTCCGAGCCGCCACCAAGCGACGAGGAAGGCACGCGCACCGGCTGGCTACCGAGCAACCGCCGAAAAACTAAGGGGCGGCAGACGCAAATACTGCCGGAATGAATGGAGCGCAACGGAGTGTGACGGCGTAGCCCCTTTTTCGGGGCGAAGCCGGCACGTGGAGTGAAGCGAAATGAATGAGGCTGTATGCGGATGCAGTAGCCCCGCCGAACGTAGGAAGAGAGCGTGTGGAGACGAGGGCGAGGAAGCGTAGTGGCTGCCTGCCCCTTTTTCGGGGCTGGCTGACGCTATGCTGACGAGCGGACTGCGGAACGGAGGGCAGGCAACTAAATCTATTTTACCAAAAAACAGCCTGCCCGACTGGAGCAGCCGAGCGGAACAAAGCGAACGACCGGAGTGAGACCGCTTTATTGCTCCCCTGTTTATTCGAATCTTTCTTGTGGAAATGAAGTTGCTTTTACCTCCTTGGATGCTTTTTCATATTCCATAGCTTCTCTTTCGATGTCTTCGTGTTTTTTTTAAAACCATTAAACAAAATCGATAATCCCCAAAAAAACAAAGCGTTTTTGAAACAAGTAAGGAGAGATATTTGTTTATTTTTGAAACACCCAAAATAAGTAGCTGACACTGATAGGTAGGGCATTCAAAAGTCAGAGATTATTAATCTTCATTATAATTACTCAATATGGATTTAAAATATAGTTCACAACTTTCAAAACCGGTTCTAACTCTAGTTGATCAAATAGAGCAATATACAGGAAAAGAAATATTAGTTAAAATAAATCCAAATCCTTTAAGTCCCAATGACCCCAATCCTACGGCTCCTGCCGCAAGTGTTTCAGGCGATGGAGCCGTGATTTATTTAAGAAATCTTGATGAAATTTCTGAGCAAGGATTTCTACATGAGTTATTACATATTAAACGTTATTTGATGGATAGAATTCCTCAAATTGTTCCGGCAGATGGGAGTAAAGAAAATTATAAAATAACAGGCTTTATTGATAATGCTTTAGAACATTTGGTAATTGTACATCAAGAGGTAAATTATGGTTTTGAGCCTTATGAATACTGGAATGCTACTGCTAAAGCAAACTGGGAGAAGTATCCATTTCCTGATATGCTAGATTCCTGGGCACGAAAGAAAAATCTTCTTTTTAGCTGGCTTTCAGCATCAAATCTTGTTACTGACATTCAGGTGAAGGAAATGGCTAAAGAGGCTTTGATAAAAGAAGGGCTATTTGCCATGGCAGAAAAGTTTAACAATGATATTTGTTCTGCATTAGATTCGAAAGAAGAGTGCTTATCAATTGTTATAAATACCCTTGGTATTCCACAAGATGATGTGTTATTACGTTATTTTGATGTAAAAAATGGTGAACAACATGACATAGATTTCTAAAAAAGTAGTTCCCTTTCGGTGTAACAATCCGGAATATAATTCGAGGATCTCTGAGTTATGAAGTTTTTTATGTTGCATCTGACAAAGTTGTGTAAGATGGAATTTTGTAGATGGAATTTAACAAAAAATCGTTTTTACTGTGTCGTTTGTAATACTATGAAGCTTTGGGCACGAGGTGGTTAAACAGAATTACGTTACTATAAAAAATAAAAAACCCAGAGCAAGTCTGGGTTTATCTTATTTTTTTAGAGTGCAGCATTAATGCAAATGACTAACTGGGCACTTGGGTACAAATGTACAACACTTATTTACTTATGCAAATAAAATTAACAGAGCATTTACAGAGGCTCTCACCTAACTTTTTTTACATAACCAATATTTTTCGTAATAATGTCATTCAAAACCTTGTTGGTTTCATGTTTTGAAAACAATTGTTCGATTTGGAGCTCCACTTCTTCTTTTCGGTCTTTGGAAATAGTATTTAAGAAGTACAAAATGACCTTAATCGAGGAATCTACAGAGTGTCTATTGTTGTTATTGAATGTAATTAAGGGCGTGACAGCAATTTCCTTGGGTGTGTTCAAATCGAATAACAATCCGCCGTGCGCACAAGTATTTCGAATAAAAATAATGGTATTCATATAGTTGGAAAAAATCTTAGTCTTTTTTATACCATAGTTTTTTGAAATATCAATTTTCAAGTCCTCCTCTACTAAAGAGGTATATATTTTGAAAATGGTACCAAAAGTAAAAAACTCTAATGTTTTCCAAGCCGGAGCATACTTGTCATTGATATACTTCTTGTGATGCAATTTTATGGTTTTGTTGTTTTCTACAAACTTAGCGTTGTAATGTTTATGAAAGGCTTCTATAAATTCTTTGTGCATCACTTTTTTATCCACAAACCAGGTCGATGAGTGCTTGTGCTTATTGGAAACATAGTAAACAATTTTTGTTCTGAAGTTAATTTCAATTCGATTCAGACTCCTCAATAATATATTTCTTAAATCGACATCTAAATAATACAATGCCACGACATCTGAAAAAACGGTATCTTTTTTGAAATTATGACTTCTGTCAATTTCAAAAGGATTCCAATAAAAACCCAATCTGTAATAACCAATATCTAAGAGGATTTCTTTTGCTTTTTCGATTCCCAAATCGAAAATCATTCCTCTGTCTTCCAGCTTTTTTATTTGCTCGTCTACGCTAGTTGCAATGTTGCCCATTCTGCCAATTATTTTCTATTTTGTAAATTTCATCTTTATTTATTCTAAAATATCCAAGTCAATTGTAGTTGTCATGCGGATTTGTAATTTTTTATAATTCTCTCGAAGTCGCGATTATTCCTATTTTAACTTAAATAATAGACAATTGGAATGGGCACGGATTGCAAATCCGCTATCAGGTTTTCGTTTTCTTCATATCATTTATATCAAACCTTTAATGATAAAAAATCCAAAAAGACCTATTAATCCAATTCCAGCAAGTAAAAGAATTACTGTAAAAAAGTTGTGCTTTATTATCTGCCAACTTAATATACCGCCTAGCTCAAAAGAGTTTACAGTTTTCCAAGCAATCCAATGAGATAATCCAATAAGTATCATCCCAATTCCAAATCCGAAAAGATGTTTTCGCTCAATAAATTCAATATTAATATTTGCGGCACCAACACAAGCGATAATACCGAGAATAAAAACTGCTTTCCACCAAGTGTCTATTTTAAAAAGATTAAAATTCATTAGTCTGTGTGTTTAAAATTAATTCGCATTGTCCAATCATTGAAATTAGTTCGTTTTATATTATTTAGTTTCCGTCTAAATAATTACTGTCTTTTTTTCAAGTTCATATGTCTGTTGAGTTGTGCAACTAAATTTATTATAAGCATAATATCACTATTTTTTTAGTCTATTAAACCATTTTTCCATTAAGCCAATTACCCAAATCCGTTGTAGTTGCTAGTAGCCGTTATTTCATATTTGGTTTTCCCATATCACCCAATTTTTTATTGAGTGCCTCACGTCTTTGTTTAGTCTTTTCAGGTTGCACGAAATAAAAATCAAACAACATTTCTAAAACTTCCAAATTCCATTCTGCTTCTCCTGCTTCTACATCTATGATTTCACCTAATGAAGTACTTTTTGAAGGATGTGCAGCAAAATTCCCAATATTTCTAATCGCATCTATACTATCGGCTAAATAACTTGGCAATTGATTACTATTCAATACTTGTTGAATCTCATTTGCTAGGTCGCCTTTTTTAACATTTGCAGCTTGGCGTAGTAGATGTTGTAGAGCTCTTCTACTTAAAGCAGCGCTTGCTTTAGGACTATCGGGAAGAACCAAACAAGCTTCAGAATAATCATCAGCAATGTCTATTGGAACTTCCGATGGAACTGGTGGTCTACTTGAACCTTTAGGTCTAACGAGTTCTCTTTTCTTAACCAACTCTGTCCCACTGGTTTCTTTAATGGAGTAATAAAAACTGTGAGGATTTTGGGTTAATTCAGCATTTATTAAAAAAAAGCTAAATTTTTTACATTCTGGGTTTGGGCATTCAAATTTTTCGATTGCCCACTGTCCATCAATATCTTTTCCAAGATAACTAATCTCTTTTTTATGGTGAAATTCTACTAAGCAATGAGGACATTTCATATTTTTTATCTATTGGTTATTTATAATGGCTACTAACGTCAGTTCGTCTAAAAACCTCCAGTCGAACTTAATTTTGTTAAAAAGAAA
>CAZWAF010000081.1:0-7566 GCA_964631795.1 uncultured Flavobacterium sp.
TAGGATTACAAACCCGACGTGCCGGATATGTTAGCGGAAAGCTAGCGCGGAAATTTTTTCCGTGCCCGTAAAAAAGGATTTTTTCAAAATAGAAGGCAAGCTTGGTTATTTGATTAATTATGGAGCTTTGTTGATTTTGTTTGTGGGCACGGAATCCCGAAATTTCGGGATCGCGCTAATCCTTGTGTATATCCGCGCGGTCGGGAATAACATGATTGAGGACTATGGTTTTCAGTTGGTTCTGATGTATCAATGTATCGCGGGCACATTTGTGAAAAAGAAATCGTTTTTTATCATAGAATGCGGAGCGAAAAAAAACCACCGCCTGAAAGCACTTTTCAAACGGTGGTTTTTATGTTTTTATAAGGTATTCTGGTTTTGAATTATCCTGCAGGATTAGGCTTTATAGCTCTGGCTTCAATTTCTTTCTTTCTTGTCTCTTTGTGCTCTTGCCATTTAGTGTATTGTTTTGGAGTAAGAATGCTTTTCAGTTGGGTATCTGTGGCTGTTTTCTGAGCATCCATTTTACTTTTAATTTCATTTTTTTGTGCCTCCGTAAACTGTTGCCCTTCTGCTTTTAAAGCCCTTGCCTCTGCCATTATTGCCTCCCGATCTTTATCTTGTTTAGTGATCCATGCTTTGATCTGAGCGGTCTGATCATCACTTAATCCCAAAGTGTTTTTCATTTTTTGACTCTGCCCTTCTATTAATTTTGTATTATTCAGAGTCATGATATTATTTTCCGAACCATCTTTGGCTTGTGCAAAAGTTGTTGTACCAACAACCATAAATGCGATAACTAATAATTTTTTCATTTTTTTAAATTTTGGTTGCGTAAATATGGTAAAAAAATTAACAACTACGGAGAGTTATTGAGCAAATTTTAACATTGAGCCCAAAAAAACTATTTATGTCTATTTGGAAAAATGGCCGGGTTTTAATTTTTCTGTTTTATTCATAAACAGAGAAATTAAAAAAACCACCCGAAGGTGGTTTTTTCTAAAACTTTAATTGGTAAACCTGATCTAAATTAACATCAGAACTAAGATTTACATCAAGGTCGGTTACATAACCGGAATTCAATCCGTAAACCCAACCATGAATGGTTAAATCCTGACCGTTTTTCCAGGCAGCCTGTACAATAGATGTTTTAGCCACATCAAATACCTGTTCTTTTACATTCAGTTCTACAAAAGTGTTAAAACGGGTGGTTTCGTCTTCAATAGAATTAAGATATTTGTCGTGCAAACGGTATATATCTTTGATATGGCGGATCCAGTTGTCTATAATTCCGATTGAATCATTTCCCATTGCGGCTTTAATTCCTCCGCAACCATAATGACCGCAAACAATAACGTGTTTTACTTTAAGAACATTCACTGCATAATCCAAAACACTCAACATATTCATATCGGTATGAACCACCATATTGGCAATGTTTCTGTGAACAAACACTTCTCCCGGCTTGGCGCCAATGATTTCATTTGCCGGTACACGGCTGTCTGAACATCCTATCCAAAGCAGAGGTGGTGTTTGACCTTTTGCTAAATCTTTAAAATATTCTTTGTCGAGTGCCAATTGTTCTTCGACCCAAATCTTATTGTTTTCTAATATTTTTTTATAAAAATCGCTCATGATATAAAGTAATTTGAATGTTTTTTTTCTATTTAAGGAAATTCCTCCGACAGGAATTTATTTTTTGACCATTTCTCTTTTAACAAAATCATAATATTGCTCAATGGTCACATGGTTGTCTACGTCATTTTCTAGTTGATAAGCATCTTTAAAACCTTTGAGTTTTACGTCTATATTGTCGTCAACAGATCTTATGTTTTTAAATTCATGGATTAAATCCAGAATATCGTGTGCAATATAAACAGTGTCGCTGGCGTCAATAATTACCCTTGAGTTTTCGGGTATATCATTTAAGGTTGTTTTGATTGCGGCTTTATTCAAAAACGAAACTTCTTGAGCCAAATCTATGTTGATGATATCTCCGTCTTTGTAGGCTTCTTTACTAAAGGTATAGGCTCTTTTCATGTTTCCTCTCAAAATAAAAATGATGCTGATTACAATTCCTAATGCAACTCCTTTTAAAAGATCTAAAAATACTACCGCAGTAAGTGTGAAGATAAAAGGCAAAAATTGGTATTTTCCTTTTTCCCAGAAATGCATAACCGTTGAAGGTTTTGCCAATTTGTATCCTACTAACAGCAAAATTGCCGCTAAGGTTGCCAAAGGAATTTTGTTAAGAATAAACGGAATTGTGAGAACACTGATTAATAATAAAATCCCGTGAATAATGGCCGACATTTTTGATTTGGCTCCCGCATTGTTATTGGCAGAAGTACGAACAACTACCGAAGTCATTGGTAATCCGCCTAGAAGGGAGCTTATTATATTACCAAATCCCTGGGCTTTTAATTCTATATTAGTGTCTGTAAATCGTTTGTGAGCATCCATTCTGTCGGCTGCCTCGATGCATAATAAAGTTTCGATTGAAGCTACAATGGCAATTGTAAGTCCGGTCATCCAAACCTTTGGATTTGTTACAGCTGTAAAATCAGGTATAACAATTATTGATTTGAAATCTTCAAAAGTTGACGGAACCGGCAACGATACCAAATGTTCTTTGGAAATAGCCAGTGAACTTCCGGATGTGATGAATAATTCATTGAGGATTACCCCAATTATTACGGCTATAAGCGCACCGGGAATCAGTTTCAGTTTTTTAAGAAAAGATACTTTGTCCCACGAAATCAGAATTAGTAAAGAAATTACGGTTATGATTATGGCTCCCAGTTGTACATGATTGAAAATTCCTGAAACAGCAGAAATCATATTGTTTCCATCGGGTTGGACAAAGGCAAGATCACCTTCAAAATCACTGTCGTAACCAAAAGCGTGCGGTAATTGTTTCATTATGATAATGATTCCTATACCCGCCAGCATTCCTTCGATTACATTATTTGGAAAATAGTTTGAAATACTTCCGGCTTTAATGAAACCTAAAACTAATTGGATTAAACCGGCGATAAAAACAGCCATTAAAAAGATGTCGAAAGCTCCAAAGTCTGTAATTGCTGTTAATACAATTGCCGTTAAACCTGCGGCCGGACCGGAAACGCTTAAATGGGATTGACTTAAATATCCTACAACGATTCCGCCAACTATACCTGAAATAATTCCTGAAAATAAAGGAGCCCCCGAGGCCATTGCTATTCCTAAACACAATGGAAGTGCTACCAAAAATACCACCAAACCTGCTGCAAAGTCAGATTTAAGATTGGCAAAAAGATTGATTTTTTTTGACATATTGCCTTATTAAAAATTAATACAAAAAATTGAACCACAGTAAAATGTGCGGTTGTGAAAGTAAGGAAATAAATCCGAATTTGTATTAAGATTGTTCAGGAGGCGGTATGAAAATGGTAGTAGAAACAGTGTTGTGTTTCAATAAATTCTTTGAAAGAATAAGGTTTGAAACCGGATTTGAAAAGACTGTCAATTCAAAAGGAGAGTGAAAAATGAATTCCGTTTTGAAATCTTTATGTGATTCCTTTTCTTCTTCCGACATGCTGTAAAAATAGGATGTATCTGTTTTTTTCTCAATCAGACTCACAATAGTTGGAGTTGAAAGAAAAGCAACGAAAATGATTAATAGTATTTTTGCAACAAATTTCATGCGTACAAATATATAGTTTATTGCATAATAACAAAGCGAAAAATTAAAGCGTTTTAGATTGTTTACGTTCAAAAACATCAAATAATTCAATCCAATTCTTTTCAGAAGTATAAGTGAATAATCCTTTGTAAGATGCTATTTCATATAAATCATTGATTCTGAATTTTCCCTGTTCCGAAAAAGGAGCCAGATTTTCGGATTTCATTTTTTTGGCCAGATATTCCTGTTCATATTGTCCGGGAGTTGGGATGAAGAATGCTTTTTTTTCTAATTGTGCCAAATCCATAATTGATGTGTAGCCCGATCGGCAAAGTACAAGTTCACTTTCGTTAAAAGTTTGTTCCAATTCCTGAGTTTGCATAAAATTGTAAAACGTAATATTGCCTATTTGTTCAATTTTTTGTTGGGTTTCAATTTTACCTTTTATAAAAACAACGTTGCTTTTATAATTCTTTAATTCATGAATTAATTTGTCTTCCAGATAAGTCCGTTGAGGTTCCGGACCGGAAAGCAACACCATGAGTTGGTATTTTATAGGGAGTTCTTTTTTCTCCATTCGGCTCAGGATTCCGATATGTTTCAGTTTGAGATTAGTTTTGTTTAAATGACCTAATTTTCCGGAAAAGTTTGGGTTTTCTTTCATATCCGGAATCCAACATTCATTAAATTTCCGGATGAAAAACCGATGAATTTTGCTCGAAAACCAAGTCGTTTTTCCTGATAAAACAGTCAATTGATGAGTGATATAGATAGAAGGCACTTTTTTATTGTAAACTCCCAATCGGTTGTCCGAAATAATTCCAACGAGATTATATTTAGAAATCCATTTTCTGACGATTTGTTTTTCTCTCCAAACAGCTTTCAGTGTTTTCGGACTGTTTTTAAGAAGTTTCCATTTCAGGTTTTTTCCTTTGGAATATTCAATATGGTAGGAGGGAAGTTCAAGAGATGTTAAATGTGGAAATTCTTTTTTGAGCAAAGCCAAGGCATTTCCGTCACTGGCAAGAATCGGATTAAAACCATTTTCTTCCAAAGCTTTTATAATAGGAATGCAACGCGTAGCATGACCCAATCCCCAATTAAGCGGAGCAATAAGGATGTTTTTTTTAGCAACCCTTTCAGTGTTTTTAGTACTGAAAGGGTTCTGTGGTTTTTCAATGGTTTTCGGTGCTTGTTTCACATTGCAAATAAAAACATTCCAAATCAATTCTATTTCCTTAATTTTGCCGAAATTTTAGCAAAGTCGTGGGAAGTAAAAATAAATTAAAGAGATTCAGGGAAAACGAAACATTCGGAAATGTTTTTCAACCAACAAGAGAAGAAGTAGTTAGCGGTTCATTTCCTTTGAAAGGAAAATGGAATACTGAGTTTTTCAAGAATGACAATCCAATTATATTGGAATTGGGTTGTGGAAAAGGAGAATATTCTGTTGGTCTTGCCGAGAAATATCCAAACAAAAACTTCATTGGAATTGATGTGAAAGGTGCCCGTTTTTGGCGAGGTGCTAAAACAGCTGTTGAAACCGGTTTGAAGAATGTAGCTTTTGTTCGTACTCAAATAGAATTGATCAATCATATTTTTGCAGAAAATGAAGTAAGCGAAATCTGGATTACTTTTCCGGATCCTCAAATCAAATACAAGCGTACCAAACACAGAATGACAGGTACGGAATTTTTGAAATTGTACAAAAAAATCCTGAGACCGGACGGAGTGATGAACCTGAAAACAGACAGCGAATTTATGCACGGTTACACTCTTGGATTGCTTCATGGTGAAGGTCACGAAGTTTTGTATGCTAATCACAACATTTACAAAAACGAAGGAAGTCCGGAAGAGGTTACTTCAATTCAAACTTTCTACGAGAAACAATATCTGGAAATCAATAAAGCGATTACTTACATTCGTTTTAAAATTAAATAAGTCATAAAAGTCGAATGTCGAATGTCATGTTTGTGACTTTATGACTTTTGACTTTAAGACTTTCGACTTCATTATGAGTGTTTTTATTCCTTTTCTTTCCGGTTTTTTTGCAGCGGTTATTGGTATTTTGCCTCCGGGCTTGCTCAATATTACGGCGGCCAAAATTGGTGTGAAAGAAAGTAAAGCTCAGGCAGTTTCTTTTGCAATGGGAGCAAGTATAATTGTTCTTTTGCAGGCTATTATAGCGTTGTTTTTTGCCAATTATATCAATTCGAGACCAGATGTTGTTGTCAATTTAGAAATAGTTGGTTTTTTTATTTTTGTCAGTCTGTCGATTTTCTTTTTTGCGACGGCTAAAAAATCTAAAAAAGTAAAAAAAGGACATAAAACAAAGAATAAATCCAATCGGTTTTTTTGGGGAATGTTGCTTTCCGGTCTGAATTTATTTCCGATTCCTTATTATGTTTTTGTTGGGATTACCGTTTCTTCTTACGGTTATTTTTTATTCAATAAAATCAACGGTTCTTCGTTTGTTTCGGGAGTTTTTGGCGGCTCTTTCCTGATTTTTTATCTGTATATTTTGTTCTTCAAAAAATCAGAAAAAAAGTCCAATTTTCTTTCTGATAACGGAAATTATATAGTGGCAGCAATTACTGCATTTGTTTCTGTAATGACTTTGTTCAAACTTCTGAAATAATTCCGGATGAAAAGCGAAAACGATAATTTCTTTGAAAGAGTTTATACTGTTGTTCGTCAAATTCCTTACGGAAAAGTTACTTCTTATGGTGCAATTGCCAAGGTTCTTGGAATGACTCGCTCGGCTCGAATGGTGGGTTGGGCAATGAATGCTTCACATATTAAAGAAGATGTTCCTGCGCATAGAGTTGTAAACAGAAAAGGTTTGCTTACCGGAAAACATCATTTTGAAGGAAGTAATCTGATGCAACAATTATTGGAAAGCGAAGGGATAAAAGTGGTCAATAATCAGATTGTGGATTTTGAAAAACATTTTTGGAATCCTAAAATTTAGTTGTGTTTTTCAATACATTCCAAATGATTTACATTGAATGTTTTTCTACATTAAAGTGCATTGATTACATATTTTAAGTATTAATTAGTACAGTTTAATATGTATTGATAATACATTTCCTGTTATATTTGCAATCTAAAATGAATTTAAATAAGGATTATATCTTAGCTGATCTTCAGTATAAAAAACAGAAACATGAAATTAGATAGAAAAGAGATACTAAAAGCATTAGAAACTATCACTGTTGCAGGTGAAGGAAAGAATATGGTTGAGAGTGGTGCGGTAAAAAACGTAGTTACTTTTGGAGAAGAAGTAGTAGTCGATTTAGTTTTAACAACTCCGGCTATGCATATTAAAAAACGTGCTGAAGACGATATTAAAAAATTGATTCATGAGAAATTTTCACCTGAAGCAGTAGTGAAAGTGAATATAAAAGTAGAAGCTCCTGAGAAAAATGAAATCAAAGGGAAAGCTATTCCCGGAATCAAAAATATAATTGCTGTTGCTTCCGGAAAAGGTGGAGTGGGAAAATCTACTGTTACGGCAAATTTGGCAGTAACTTTGGCTAAAATGGGTTTCAGTGTTGGAGTTTTGGATGCTGATATTTATGGACCCTCTATGCCGATTATGTTTGATGTAGAAAATGCAAAACCACTTTCTATTGATGTGGACGGGAAATCAAAAATGAAACCTGTTGAGAGTTATGAAATAAAATTGCTTTCTATCGGATTTTTTACATCTCCAAGTCAGGCGGTTATCTGGAGAGGACCAATGGCCGGAAAAGCATTAAATCAAATGATTTTTGATGCAGCTTGGGGAGAATTAGATTTCTTATTGATCGATTTGCCTCCGGGAACCGGAGATATTCACCTTTCAATTATGCAATCTTTGCCTATTACCGGAGCGGTTGTGGTAAGTACACCTCAAAATG
>CAZWAF010000082.1:0-7531 GCA_964631795.1 uncultured Flavobacterium sp.
AATATATTTGTGTCCACACGATAGGAGTGTTCGGGATCGAGGAATTATTTAGATTAAAAACTTACTATTTTATCAGCCCAAATGTACTTTAAATAATAAAGTACCCCGTTGGGTAAAATTCCCCGAATCGTCAGTTCAGGAGTGATTTTCTGCGAAAATCACTCGAACTGCCGAAAATTAATTTCACCCAATGGGTTTAAAGTATTAATTTTTAACATTATTTTTATAGCCGAAATAGTTCAATTTTATGAAGAAATCTTTATCAATAAAAACCCAATTAATGTTAGTTATGTTAATCCCAATTACAGGATTGGTTTACATAACTATTTCAAATATAAAATCATCTTTTGATGAGTATAATACAATTGATCACGCTTTAGAGAATATACACAATATTTCTAATCTTTCGAGAGGTATTGACGAAATTAGTATTGAAAGAGGCTATTATGTTTATTCATTATATGATTCTTCAAAACTAGACAGATTTGGCATAGAGAAACAAATAACTGTAGATTGGTTTTTTAATACAAAATTCAACGATACTGTTATTTCTAAGAATATTTTATCTCTCAAGGCTTCGTTATTAAAACTCCAATCAGACATTGAGAAAAGAAAAGATTCGGGTACAAATACCTTTATGCAATATACATCTCTTAATAAAGTTTTATATAATTTAATTGAAAGAGAAATAACTAATTGTAATAATGAAAATTTAACCCGATTAGCAGGCAATTATTATAATTATGTAACATTAAGGGAAGCCGTTTTTTTGAAACGGGGAACTGTTTTGCAAAAATTACTGGCCAATTCTGCAAAAATAAAATTCGATAGTTCGTTACTTGAATTGTATTTTAAAGCCAAAGATTACGAAAATATCGTTGATTTTAAGTTAGATAATTCCCGTCTTGGAGATGTAAATAAAGATTTGGTCAAATTTAGAAAATCGGATATTGTCTTGTCTTTAGATTCAGAAGCCGAATTAATTATTCAGGATAAAATGAATAAAGATGCCGAATTATGGTGGAAAGAATCCGATTTAGTAATTTCAAAAATTAGAGAATTAGAAAAAAAGAATTTAGCCCAAATCTTGAATTATGCTCAAGATCAAAAGGAATCTGTTGTAAAATCAATACTATTTTCGGTCTCTATTTTGTTCTTATTTTCATTATTGTCCATTATTCTTATTTATATTCTGATTAAGAAATTATCAAACTCATTCAAATCAATATCTTCATCGATAGAAAGATTATCTCTTGGAGAGATTATGCAGGATCAATACATTTCGGGTAGTGCCGAGTTTATTCAAATCAGCAAATCATTTAATGATTTGTTGAGAGCCAAAAGAGAACATATTGAATTATGTCTGAAAATAAGTTCGGGTGAATTTGGAAATACAATTCGTTTGAGAAGTGAGCAAGATATTTTGAATAAATCGCTTAATAATATGTCTTTAGAATTAAGCCGATTACATACGGAATCTGAAGAAATAAGCCAAATGGAACGAAATATAATTGAAATTAATAAATCAATTGTAGAATCGAAAGATTTGGATGAATTTGGAACTAAAATAGCTCAAACAATTGTTTATCAAACCGAAGGATGCCAGGCTAATTTTTATATTCTGAATTCTGGCGAAAATTCAAATTTATTGAATAGAATTGGCGGATATGCTTCGAATGAAAATACTCCAAACAGTATTGCCATTGGTCAGGGAATGGTAGGTGAGGCTGCCAAAATGAATAAACAAATATGTTTAAATAATTTGTCAAACAGTTATTCCTACATTTCTTCTTCTTTGGGCAATTCAGACTATTATAATGTATTGATTACTCCTGTAACTTATAAAAACCAGGTTATAGGAATAATTGAAATAGGTTCATTAGAGAATTTTACTGAGAATGATCAAAAATTACTTAATTCGGTTTCTAATACTGTAGGAAATGCTTTGGAAGTTTTTATTCGAAATGAAGAATTAAAAATGTCATTAGAAGAAATAAACCTAAAAAACACTATTCTTGAATCTCAGGAAGCAGAATTGAGACAAAGTAATGAAGAACTAAACAGACAAACATTATTATTGCAACAATCGGAAGAAGAACTTAGAAATCAGGCCGCCGAAATGGAGCAAACCAATGCTTATCTTGAAGAGCAAAGAACAGAATTAGAGAATAAAAATTATGAAATAGGACTTAAAAACGATGAACTTCTTATTGTTCAGGAAGAATTAAGCAATAAAGCCAAAGTTATTGAACAAGCCAGCAAATATAAATCGGAGTTCCTGGCAAATATGTCTCATGAATTGAGAACACCTTTGAACAGTATTTTGATTTTATCTGATTTAATGAAAGAAAACAGTATGGGCAATTTGAGTATTTCCCAAATTGAGAACCTTTCGGTTATTAATGATTCAGGAAAAGATTTACTGAACCTGATTACTGATATTTTAGATATTTCGAAAATAGAGGCCGGAAAAACCGAGATACATCCTGAAATTTCAAGCATAGAAAAGGTTTCATCAGAAATGAAAGCGCAGTTTAGTGCTCAAATGAATAAAAAGAATATTGAATTCAATATTGCTATTTCTGACGATTGTCCTAAAACACTCAATACCGATATTGGAAAATTAGAGCAAGTTGTCAAAAATTTCTTATCAAATGCATTGAAATTTACTCCCGAAAACGGAAAGGTAAAATTGAGTTTTGCATCAGGAAAAGAGAAGAAAAATTTTAAAACAGCATCTTTATCTAAATTAGATTCAAACGAAATTCTTTCTGTTTATATAGAAGATAATGGAATTGGAATTTCGGAAGAAAATAAATCCAAAATGTTCCAATCCTTTCAACAGGCCGACAGTTCTACCAGCAGAAAATATGGCGGAACAGGATTAGGTCTTTATATTTCGAAAGAAATTGCTGCAATTTTAGGAGGAGAAGTTGATTTTGAAAGCGAGTTGAATAAAGGAAGTATTTTTAGTGTACATATTCCGGTAACTTTTCAGCTTGATGCAGAAAATCAAAATACCACAGTTATAGATTATAAAAAGACAGAAGAAATTGTAGTAATGCCTCCAAATTTGAATCAAACTATTGATTTAACAGAAAACTTTGACGATGATCGGAATAAAGTGTCGGTTGACGATAAAACTATATTAATTATTGAAGATGATATTTCTTTTGCCGAAGTATTGATGCAGGTTGCTCACGAGCATGGATTTAAAGCTATAATTGCTTCTCAGGGTGAAACCGGGTTTGAATATGCTAAAAAATACAAGCCAAAAGCAATTATCCTTGACATGAAATTACCGGGAATTGACGGCTGGACGGTGCTGAAATGGTTTAAAGAAGATAAAGATTTAAAACACATACCGGTACATATTATGTCGGGTATGGAAAGAGAAAAATTGGCCGAAGAAATGGGAGCTTTCGACTTTTTGGTTAAGCCAATTTCTGTAGATCAGCTCAAAAAAGCTTTTACATCTATCGAGAATCAAATAAATAAAGTATTTAAAAAGATACTGATTTTAGAAGATAATTTAGATCTGAATCATTCCATAAAAGAATTGATTCATAATGTCGATAAAAACATTGTTTGTATTCAGTCATATACTTTTGAAGAAGCCGAAAATATTCTGAAAGCCGAAGATATTGATTGTGCTATAATGGATATAGGATTGGGCGATTCTAATGATATTCAGAATATTTCAAAACTCAGAAAAGTTTCAAAAAACAATAACATTAATATCATTATTAATACAGGACGTTCTTTGACCGAAGATGAAGAATTAGAACTTCAAAACAACGTTGGCAGTATTGTAATTAAAACAGATAATGTTATCGAAAGACTGAAAGATGAATTGACACTTTTTTTAAACAAAGTAAAAACACATAAGAGTAGCGAACTTGTTCAAAATGAAGATGTATTAGGAAATGAAATTCTAAAAGATAAAAAGATTTTGATTGTTGACGATGATATTAGAAATATTTATTCCCTGTCAAGCGTATTAACAACCAAAGGAGCTTCAATCTTAACGGCTTTCAACGGAATAGAAGCTCTCGATATTTTGGCAACTAATAAACATATTGATCTGGTATTAATGGATATAATGATGCCCGAAATGGATGGTTTTGAAGCTACCCGAAAAATCAGAGAAAATTATATTTGGAAAAACCTTCCTATTATTGCCTTGACAGCAAAGGCGATGAAAGGAGACAGAGAAGAAATTTTAAATGCAGGAGCTTCAGATTATATGTCTAAGCCAATTGATATTCAAAAATTAATCTCATTAATCAGTATTTGGATTTATAACTAGCGAATGATTGAATTTAAAGATCTGGATGAAATTGTATTTTTAATACAAAAAATCTACGGATATGATTTTTTTGATTATTCCAGAGCTTCTTTGCTCAGGCGTATAAATCGGTTTATGGCAAATTCAAAAATTAATACGTTTTTTGAATTAAAATATGAATTAATAAACAATTATAATAATTTTGATAAATTTATCGACGAGATAGTTGTTAATGTGAGTGATTTTTTTAGAGATCCTCATTTTTTTAAATCATTAACAACCAATGTTTTTCCGTATTTAGAAAGTTATCCAAGAATAAATGTGTGGAGTGCCGGTTGCTCTTTTGGAGAAGAAACCTATTCATTGGCTATTCTTTTAAAAGAATTCGGATTGCTTCATAAATCAAGATTGTATGCAACCGATATAAGTTCTAATGCAATAGAAAAATCAAAAACTGGAATTTATTCGAACAAAAATTTCAAAGAATATTCCGATAATTATTTTGCCGGCGGAGGTAAAGAAACATTAAATAAATATTTTGTATCCGATAAGAATGATTTTATCATTGATTCAGAATTGAAAAAAAATATACTGTTTACAAAACACAATTTGGTTGCCGATGGTGTTTTTCAGGAATGCCAGCTTATCTTGTGTCGTAATGTTCTTATTTATTTCAATGAAGATTTGCAGGATAAAGTATTGAATTTATTCTATGAAAGTTTGCCAATGCATGGCTTTTTAGCTTTAGGAAATAAAGAATCTCTGCGTTTTAGCAGTGTATATAATAAATTTGAAGAAATAGATAAGATTCAAAGAATTTACAAAAAAGTAAGATAAAATTATGAAAATGATACTTATTGGAGGCTCAGCCGGTTCATTTCAGGTTCTTTTATCTATTTTAAAAGGATTGGATAAAAAAATACAAGTCCCGATAATATTCATTTTTCATCGATTGAAGAATGTAGATTCTTTGCTTGAAACTCATATTCAATTGCATACACATTATAAAGTAAAGGAAGCCGAAGACAAAGAAAAGATCAAAAACGGTTATCTTTATACTGCTCCTGCCGATTATCATTTACTGTTAGAAGAAGATTTGACCATATCATTAGAATCATCAGAATTGGTAAATTTCAGCAGGCCGTCGATAGATGTGTCGTTTGAATCTTTTTCACAGGTTTTAAAAGAAAATTGTTGCGGAATATTACTTTCGGGTTTTAGTCACGATGGAGCCAAAGGTTTAAAAGAAATTGCAGAAAATGGAGGTTTTACAATTATTGAAGATTGTAATGAAGCTAAATTTGATGTAATGCCAAAATCGGCAATTGAAATTTATAATAAGCATACTATTTTGACAATAGATAAAATAATTAAGTGGCTAAATGATGAATTCTAATAAAAAACATACCATATTATTGGTTGATGATTTGCCTCAGAATTTAATAGCTCTGAAAAGTATTTTGGATCAACCAAACAGAGAAATAATTACCTGTTTGTCCGGAAATGAAGCATTACAAATATTGCTTAAACAAAAGGTATCATTAATTCTGGTTGATGTTCAAATGCCCGAAATGGACGGATATGAGTTTGTGAAAATTGTAAAAAGTCATCCGGCAACGGCTTCTATTCCTACTATTTTTGTAACAGCTATCAGCAATAATCCCGAATTCATGAATAGAGCTTATGATTTGGGAGCTATTGATTTTTTGTTCAAACCTTTGAATGTTGAAGGAACCCGTAAAAAAGTAGATTCCTTTTTACGTATTTGGGACAATGAACAAAAATTAATATACCTTAACGAAAAACTTCTTGAAAAAAATCAGGAATTAGAACAATTTGCCAACATATTGGCTCACGATTTAAAAACGCCTTTATCCAATGTTAAATCTTTATTGGAAATAATTGAAGAAGAATATTTTTCGAACAAAGAAGATGATTCTGCCAAATTATTTCAAATGGTAAAAACATCAACCGTTAAGATGTCTGTACTTATTGAAGATTTACTTTATTATGCCAAAAATGTTCAAAATAATGAAGGAAAAGAAAAAGTCAATATTCAGTCAACTTTAAACGAAGTATTAAAACTGATAAATCCGGCTTTAAACGTTGTGATTAAAAAAGAGAATTTAAATCATTTTGTTTTATTTCAACCTACAGCCATTAGTCAAATTATATCCAATCTTTTGTCGAACGCTATAAAATATAATGACAAAGAAATCACAGAAATCGAAATTAGCTTTGATCATCATAAAGGTCTTTTATCAATAAAAGACAATGGTCCGGGTATAGAAGAAAAATACCATAACAAAGTTTTTGAAATGTTTAAAACATTAGGTCATCAATCAAATGGAGAAAGCAGTACCGGCATTGGACTAAGTTTGGTAAAAAAACTTATTGAAAGAAATGACGTTGAGATTAAAATAAATAATTTAACCAATTCGGGCAGTGAATTTGTGATTTCAAATCTAGTATGCGTAGATGCCTAAGTAAAAATAATGTACCTGATTTTAACAGATTTCAAATCTTTTGCAATTCATATTAAATAATCTTTATGCACAAAATGTAATATATTTGCCACTTGAATATTTTAATTATTATTCAACAATCAAAAAACATTTAAAAAAATAAATAAAATTATGAGTGACGATAAGAAAGTTATCTTCTCAATGCAGAAATTGAGTAAAACTTATCAGGGAAGTGACAAACAAGTGTTGAAAAACATTTATTTGAGTTTCTTTTACGGAGCTAAAATTGGTATTTTGGGTCTTAATGGTTCCGGTAAATCTTCATTATTGAGAATCATTGCCGGAGTTGACAAAAATTACCAGGGAGATATTGTTTTTGCTCCGGGATATACCGTTGGTTATTTAGAACAAGAACCACAACTGGACGATTCTAAAACCGTAATCGAAATTGTTCGCGAAGGTGTAGCCGAAACGATGACTGTGTTGGACGAGTTCAACAAAATCAACGATATGTTTGGTTTACCTGAGGTGTATGAAGATGCCGACAAAATGCAGCAACTGATGGATCGTCAGGCTGATTTACAGGACAAAATCGATGCTCTCGGTGCTTGGGAAATTGATACCAAATTAGAAATTGCAATGGATGCTTTGCGTACTCCGGACGGAGATACGCCTATCAAAAACCTTTCTGGAGGAGAGCGTCGTCGTGTGGCTTTATGTCGTTTGTTGTTGCAACAACCGGATGTTTTGTTGCTTGATGAGCCTACCAACCATCTGG
>CAZWAF010000083.1:0-6984 GCA_964631795.1 uncultured Flavobacterium sp.
GTAAGAATTCGTGCAATTCGCAACCGGCTTTAGCCGGAAATCAGCGAAATTATTTCAATACAAAGTGTATAAATTAGTGATCCCGAAATTTCGGGATGTGGTAAAAAAAATCAGCGCATCTGCGGCAAATACAGCTTAGTTAGCAATTCTTTACTTCGTCAATTCGCTTCTCTCATGTATCAAAGCCTCAAACGGCATTTTCTTGAAATTTTGTCATTGATATTCAATAATTTTTAAAGAGTAAAATCTTCTTGAAATTCGTGCCAATTCGTGATCCCGAAATTTCGGGACGTGGCTGATTTTAAATTGTATTCATACAATAGGACTGTGAAATGTTCTGGGTTAAATTCATTTTACCCTATTGTTACTCTCTTTTAAATGCAATTTATTGTTTCTGACCCGTTTTAATGTTAAGATTTCTTATCTTTTTAAATTAATTGTTATATTCGTCGCATATTAACGAATAATTAACTTTTATGAAAAAAATTACATTGTTGATCTTGTTTTTGTCGACTTTGTGGGGTTACTCACAAGTCAGGAACTACAAGTTCTCGCAAGCAACAGGTGTTTACACCGAGATAACCGGAGGAACTCTTTTGGGGAATGAATCTTCCGATGCTCAGTATTTTGTTGATGCTGCGGTTCCTTTAGGCGGTTTAACAAGAACCGGTCTAGGATTGCCTATAGGCTTTAATTTCACTTTTAACGATTATGTTTACAACAGATTTGCTGTTAGTGCCGATGGTTGGATTTCTCTTGGGGCTTCTGCCTTGTCACCAGCTGTAGATTGTACCGTTACCAACTCTAAAGACCCATTGTCATCTACAGCGGCAACTACAACAAATTTGTCTGCTAAGATTGCTGCTCTTGGAATGGATTTAATGGCGCAAACTGGTTCAAGTATTAGATATCAGACCATTGGGGCTTCTCCAAACCGAGTTTTGGTAGTGCAATGGAAAGGATTTAAAAAAGGAGGTTCAATAGGAGACGGTGATAATTTTAATTTTCAGATTAGATTAGAAGAAACCACCAATAAGGTGTCTGTTGCTTACGGAACATTTGTATCTAATTTAGGAACACCGGTTCCGACTGCTCAGGTAGGATTACGTGCTGATCCGGCAACCATAGCATCAAATCTGGTTAACAGGTTATCGACAACAGATTGGGCAAATACTACACTGGGTACTGCTGCTGCTTCTGGCGTGACAATTAACGGTACTATTGTGCCTTCAACCGGGTTGGTATATACCTGGGTTTCTCCGGTATGTCAGCCAACTAATGTTTCGATTTATGAGGATTTTGATAATTATTCGGGAATTTTTTTCACAAAAGCTCTTCCTGATTGTTGGTCAAAAATAGTGTCAGGTTCCGCTGATGCGTATATAACTAATTCTTCTCCTCCGGCTGCTTATTCTGCGCCTAATAGACTGAATATGTCTGGTGGTACTGCGGCTACTCCTATTTATGTTGTTATGCCTACCTTATCTAATCTTCAGGTGGGAGTTACCCCAACACACAGATTGAGATTTAAAGCTTATGCATCGGTTGCAAATACTACTTTAGATGTTGGGTACATGACTGATCGCAATAATGAGGCAACTTTTGTATTGATAGAGGGAATTACTTTAACAAGCATAGCAACTTCGGCACAATTTGTTGTCAGTCCAAAAGATATTCCTGCAAACGCTACAAATTTAGTTTTCAAAAATAGAGGAAATAATACAACAGGAGCGAGTTTAACAATCTATATTGATGATGTGGTTTGGGAGCCGGTTCCTGCCTGTACAGATATATCGTCTTTGGAAGGTAAAGGCTTTACTCATAATTCAGTGAATTTGTCATGGAAAAAAGGAGGTTCTGAAACAAATTGGGAATACGCTTATGGTTCTGTAAGCGCTTTAAATCCCAATGAGCAAACAATTTCAGATGTTACTGCTACAGTAAACGGTACAACTGTAACAACTACCATAAGCGGTTTGTCTTCTGCAACGTCTTATAAAATTTGGGTTCGTGCAAAATGTACAAATGGAGCATGGATGGGACCTGTTGTTTTTTCAACAACCCCGGTTCCTGTAACTCAATTCATGGAAAATTTTGATGCCGTTCCAGTTGGTACAACTTTGCCATTAGGTTGGTCTAAAGTTGGTACTACCGGAGGTGTAACTATTGGTAGTGGAGGTAATTTCCCTCTTCCTACGGCTCCAAATTTTTTACAGCTTACAGGTGCCAGTACAGCCGCATTTTCAATGGTGGCTTTGCCGCCGGTAACTAATCTAGCTGCCGGAACTCACAGATTACGCTTCAAAATAAGAGGGTTTGTATCTAATTCAAGTGTGGATGTTGGTTATTTGACTGATATTGCTGACGCAAAAAGTTGGACAACTCTTACCTCTGTTGTAGCTCCTTTGACTTATGCGTATGTAGAAGTTGGACCGATTGGTTTAGCGGCACTTACTACTACATCAGTAAATTTGGCTATTAGAAATCCAGGGAATATTATAGGTGGGCATGTTTATATAGACAATGTGTCTTGGGAGGCAGATAGTACTATCAGTTGTCCTGATGTTTCTAATTTTAAGACAATTTCGTTATCAAGCAATTCTGTAGGTTTGACCTGGAATGCAGGTGGAGGAACAGGCGAATTATGGGAATATGCCATAGGCAGTGCTGCTTTGCAAAATCCATTTACCTTGACTCCAAAAGGAATTACTTCTACTGTAACACCTCTTTCTGTAATAATAAATGAATTAACGCCGGGAACTTCTTACAGGGTTTGGATACGTTCAAAATGTACTAGTGGTCCCGGAGCCTGGATAGGACCAATAGAATTTACCACTCCTTGTGTGTCGGGTGATGGTTTTACACAAGATTTTAACGCTTCTGCTGCCATACCGGCTTGTTGGTATAAAGCTTCAGGAACCGTTAGTATTTCAAGTAGCACATTGGCTCTTTATGGAGGTAAAACTCTGGGGATTGTTCCGGGTATTTGTGCGTTGCCTCCGGTAAGCAATATAGGTGTAGGAAACTATAGAATAAAATTCAAGTATAGGTTTTCGGCACCTACTAATAATGCGCCGGTTGAGTTAGGTTATATGACAAATGCATCAGATCCTGATACATTTAGCCCAATCAAGGCTTTGACAGGTACACATACCACTTTCTCACAGGATCCTATAATAGTTGAGTTGGGAGAGTTTAGCGGTTCTGAGACTCTGGCTTTTAGATATAGTGGAACCAGTGCCGGTATTACAATCGGATTTGTTGATGATGTAACTGTGGAACAAATACCACTTTGTGATGATATTTCTAATCTGAAATCAGTAGAGGTAACAAGTAGTACAGTAAGTCTTGACTGGGATAATGCAGATGGACAAGAAGCATGGCAGTATGCTGTTGGGAACTCTTTAGTTACCAGTCCTACAGGGCTTTCTGCTACAGATGTTTTGGTAGTTTCAGAAGTAACAGTTGATGATTTGGCACCAAATACCAATTATAAAGTTTGGGTTCGTCCTAAATGTGGTGAAAATGGTGTAGGTTCCTGGAGTGCTCCTATTGAATTTAAGACTACCTGTACACCTGTAAACGGAATTTCCCAAACATTTAATGATATAGATAATGGTCAATTGCCTGTTTGCTGGACCAGAGTTGGTACCGGAGGAACATATAATTTACAAAATTACACTGTAGCCGGAAGTAAGGCAATTGCTATGGGACCTACGCAAATAGGCGGTAATTATATAATTGATAATCCAATAATTGTTGCAATGCCTCCAATAAGTAACCCGGATGCAGAAGATTATGTGTTGAAATTCATGTATGCTGCTGCCATGGATAATGCGGCTATAGAAGTTGGTTATGTTACAAATATTTTAGAACCAAATTCATTTACACTTATTGAAAACGGAAGAATAGAGATTGATGAAAAAGAGGTTCTTCAAAAAGCGGTTGTTAGAGTAAATAATCCTCTTGCCAATATATTAGCTTTTAGAAATGGTAGTACTACTCCTATATTTGTGTATCTTGATGATGTATCTTGGGAGCCTGCACCTACGGCTGCACCTGAATGTGCAACAAATGTAACTGCGGTAACAAATGCAAACTGTGGGAATTTTGCAACCGAGATTTCCTGGTCTTCAGTTGCCGATGCCGATGGTTATTATTTGACTATTGGTACCACTCAGGGAGGAGATGATGTGCTTAATCAAGCGGTATATAAATTAAATTATTCGTTTTTGGGTCTGGCAGGCCAAAAGTATTTCTATACCGTAAAACCATTCAATATTATTGGTACTGCAGGAGAATGTGGAACAAAAGATTTTACTACCAGTGTTAATGGTTGTTACTGTGTTTCGGTACCTTCAAGTAAGACTGGTAAAGGTATTTCAAATGTATTGCTGGGAGGAACTAATTTTGTTCCGGCTAATGAAACCTACAGTAATTACACTACAAAACCGGTGAATTTAAATAAAGCTGAGAAAGCCAATTTAAAATTAACATTCGATACCCGTCAATTAGATGGAAATGGGCCTTTTTATTATACTAAAGTATGGGTTGATTTTAATAATGATTTCAATTTCGACTCTACAGAACTTGTTTATAAAGAGACTTCGGGTATAACCAATGATGGTCCGGTTGTTTTGGATGCTTCATTCGATATACCTACAGATGCTGCTTTAAGATTGCATACAGTGAGAATAGTAGCAGGACATTTGTCTGAGGAGGATGTAAATCCTTGTTATAATGGTTCAAATGCGGTGACACTTGATTTAAAAGTAAATCTGATGTCGGCAACTGCTTTGGCTGCTAACGATGTTCCTTCAGCAGCGGTAGCTTTAACTGTGGGACAAACGTTTACTGAGTATTCAGTAACTGGTTCTAATGTTAATGCAACGGGTTCTCTGGTAGAGACGATGCCTGGATGCGGAGGATATAATGGTGCCGATGTTTGGTACAAAGCTGTTGTTCCTGCTTCAGGAAAAATAACTTTTGAAATTAACAGCGTTACAAACGGACTTACAAATACGGCAGCAGCTGTTTACAGTGGTATTCCGGATGCTTTGACTTTAGTTGATTGTAACGATTCAAGTAGTACAATGGGAGACGATCACCCTAGAATCAATCTGGTAAGAACTGCTGGTGAAACTCTTTACTTTAGAGTGTGGGAAAATGGAGGAGATGCTTATGGCGACTTCTCAGTTTCGGCTTACGAAAGCGCTACACTTGGAACGGATTCTTTTGATACAGTTAATTTCAGATACTATCCTAACCCTGTAAAAGATATTTTGAATATATCTTTTGATCAGGAAATTTCGGAAGTTGTTGTTATGAACTTGTTAGGACAAAAAATAATTACCTCCCGAAGCATCGGGACGGTAAATGCAAATCAGGCTAAGATCAATATGTCTGAATTGTCTAAAGGAACTTATTTAGTAAAAGTTATCGCAGGAAATCAATCAAGAACAATTAAAGCTGTAAAAGAATAAATTGATTATTGGTTTTTTACTGAAAGAGGCTGCCCATAAAGGCAGCCTCTTTTCGTTTATCTCAAAATCCGTTAGAAGATATTACACAGAGCTACGCAGAGAATGCACAGAGCAACACAAAGTTTTTTCTGTGTAATACTGTAAAAAAAAAAGAGTATGTTTTCTCTGTGTTATCTTTGCGTAGCTCTGTGAAATAATCTCTTAATGAAGAAAAGTTAGATGAAATTCGTATTTTTGATCAACTAAAAACATATCTAAATCAAAACCTGTATGGCTATATTCAGCAAACAATTGTCTTTTCGCTGGTCGGATTTAGATCCTAATTTTCACGTCAGACATAGTGCTTATTACGATTTTGGAGCTCAACACCGTATTGAAATTCTGGAACAATTGGGATTGACTTTAAAAGTGATGCAATCTCAGCATTTTGGACCGGTCTTGTTTCGGGAGGAGTGTATTTTTAAAAAAGAAATCAAAATTTCGGATGTTATTACCATACAAACCAAATTGGCAAAAATGAAACCGGACGCTTCTCGCTGGTCTATCGCACACGAATTGTACAGAGAAGATGAGTTGTGTGCCATAATTACGGTTGATGGAGCCTGGATGAATACCAAAATCCGAAAATTGGTTAATCCTACTCCCCGGATTATCATCGATGCATTCGGGACTTTTCCAAAAACAGATGATTTTAGTACTTTTTAATGATTATTAACTGCAAAAAATAAAACAATTTATGTTTACAATTGAACAAATAAATGACGCTCATTCCAAAGTAAAATCGGGAGCTGATTTTCCGGCTTATATCCGGGATTTAATAACATTAGGTGTAAAAGGATATGATACTTTTGTCAATGACGGACATGTGGAATATTATGGCAATAATAATTTTAGAGCTACCGCTACTGATAAATATGCGGCTATTTTAGTTGCTGAAAATCCTAATAAAGAACGTTTCCTTGAGTTTTTATTAATGCATCAGGACGGGCAAACGGATTATCTTACTTTTTGTAATCACGCAGCACAATGCGGAATTGCACGATGGAGAGTAAATATTCTGGAAATGACCTGCACCTATTTTGATGTGAAGAACAACAGTATCATTATCGAAAAAATTCCGCTATAATAACAAGTTTTTATTAGTCTCTGTAAACTTTTTGTATTAATATTTTTTTTACATCCTAATAAACGATAGATGATCCCGATATTTCCTATCGTGTGGACACAAGTATCAGGTTAATTTAAATCTGCCAAATCTGCGGGCAAAATTCTCCCGCTGATTACGCAGATTCGGCAGTCCTGATGCTTCGGACTGTGGAGAATAATCATCGTTAAGCCACGATTAATCAGTGAAAATCCATTATCTGTGGCTAAATTTAACCAGTTCCGACACTTCGGGATTTGTGTCCATACGATAGGATATTTCGGGAGCGAGCAAAAAACCAAAACTAAAATCTCTAAACGCATAATTTGGGTTTAATTAATGTTGTTTTTGAGTTGA
>CAZWAF010000084.1:0-6585 GCA_964631795.1 uncultured Flavobacterium sp.
AAAACAAAAAAGAAGAAGCCTGGAAATATACTTCTCTAAACGCTGTTTTGAAAAACGACTTTAGCGTATTTCCTAAAAATGAAACTAATGTTGAGTTTAAAGATGTAAAAAAATACTTTTTACACGAAATAGATACTTACAAAGTGGTGTTTGTTGATGGTGTTTTCAGTTCGCATTTGTCTTCTACAACTCACGACGGAATTGATGTTTGTTTGATGTCATCGGCATTGAACAAGCCTAAATACAAAATGGTTATTGATACTTACTTTAACCAAATTGCGAGTAAAGACGAGAGTTTGACTTCTTTGAATACTGCTTTTGCAAATGAAGGAGCCTATATCAATATTCCGAAAAGCAAAGTGGCTGATAAGCCAATTGAAATCATGTATTTCTCAACCGGAAGTGAAGTTTCACTTTTGACACAACCAAGAAATCTTATCATTGTTGGTGAAAATTCACACGTACAAATTATTGAGCGTCATCAGAGTTTGAATGAAAATCCGGTTCTTACAAATTCGGTAACTGAGATTTTCGCCCAAAAACGTGCGATTGTTGATTATTATAAAATTCAAAACGATAATCTTGAAGCGAATTTAATTGACAATACGTATGTTTCTCAAAAACAAGAAAGTCACGTTTCGGTTCATACTTTCTCTTTTGGAGGAAATCTGACCAGAAACAATCTTAATTTCTACCATTTCGGCGAAAGATTGACGAGTACTTTGAACGGAATCACGATTATTGGCGAAAAACAACACGTAGATCATTATACTTTGGTAAACCATGCGCAGCCAAATTGCGAGAGTTTCCAGGATTATAAAGGGATTTTTTCAGACCGTTCTACAGGAGTTTTCAACGGAAAAGTTTATGTTGAAAAAGAAGCTCAAAAAACAAATGCTTTCCAAAAAAGCAATAATATTTTGTTGAGCGACAAAGCAACGATAAACGCAAAACCGCAATTGGAAATTTTTGCCGATGACGTAAAATGTTCTCACGGTTGCACCGTAGGACAGCTTGACGAAACAGCTTTGTTCTATATGCAACAACGCGGTATTCCGAAAAAAGAGGCGAAAGCATTATTGATGTATGCTTTTTCTAATTCGGTTATTGAAAACATAAAATTGCCTGAATTAAAACAAAGAATCACTAAAATTATCGCTACCAAATTGGGTGTGAATTTAGGTTTCGATTTATAAAAGACAAGTTTCAGATATTTAAAAAAACCTGCAAAATCAGAAATGGTTTTGCAGGTTTTTTTGTTATTGATAATCTATGTGCTGTTTAATAACCACCGCATCATTCAAGACAAAAGGTTTAGGAATCATATATTCTTCTCTTTTCTTAAGATTGAAATCTTTGTGAGTCATTAAATCAAAAGAACTTTCCATTAAATCCATATCGATTTTCTGGTTCGCTCTGATAGAGAATTTCAAATTCAGCGGTTCGTTATTTACCACATAATAACTCAGAATCCTTTTGCCTTTTCTTTCATAAACTGCAGTTTTCTGTTCTAATGCTGTTGCTCCGTTGGCTTTCAGATTATAAAAAACCATATTTTCATTTGCGAAAATATCGTATCGATTTACATTTCGGTTGGGTTTGATTGCAATTTCAATATGCCTCCACATTTCTGAAATACTATCTTTTTTGATTTCGATTGTAGGTTCCGAAATATTTTTTAACGGAGCATCGTTCATAAAAGTAAAAACAGAGTTGTATTTGCTGAAAAGCGGAAGCAAATTCAGGCTTTCTGCCGGTTTTTCTTCGTTTCCGATATAAGAATTAGTCCATGAATCCAAATTGTTGTCGTAGGTGGTCCAAAATGCTTTGTTCAGGTCTTTGTCTAAGATATAAACCAAACTGTTTGGTTTTGCTTCTCCTTTTTCGAAATCGGCATGCAATTGCGCCTTAATTAAGAATAAGATGAAAAATGTCATCATCACCGATGTCCAAAGTTTTTTCCTTTGGAATGCTCCTAAAATCGGCAATAGTAAACCAAATATTAATATTGTTAGAATTGAACTTCCCGCAAGAATTTTTAGTCCTAAACCTATTGGAAACATGACTACAAATGGAGCGTAAATCAGCAAAGCCGGAATGCTCAATAACAGATTGTAATACAAATTGTTTTTTTGTTTCAGAATTGAAATTCCAAAAAGGATTAATCCAAAATATACCGGAATGATGAAAAATCCGGCTCCGGGCAAAATGAATGCTAAAATTCCGTTTAGAATTATCCAAATAAAAATCGGTGCTACAAAATAATTAACCGATTTGGTTTCGAAATTGATTTTTCGGTACATAAAAAAGGCAATTCCTAAACTCAAAAATATAAATGCGGCAATATAATCGTGACCGTTGTAGGTAAATCCTTGAAGAATTTCGTTGTATTCGGGATTAATTAAAAGGAGGATTTTCCATATTAAAAATGTTACTGCACCACTCAGTAGTAATGCGCCAAGAAATTTTCGGAATCCTCTTTTTATTTCAGGCCAAACAAGCATTTTGTTTGCCAGTCCGATGATTATAAATCCGGTAAAAAGTGTAATTGCTACAAGTAATAACGGAAAAATCCAATTGAAAGAATAGTTTATAAATAAATACGGAATGCTGAAATAAACGTAATCATTGGCAGATTTTATGTTTTGCAAATCGCTGTTTGCAAAATGATGAAGTAAAGGCATTAGATAATCTCTTTGATGATTCAGACTGTTTATATCTAAATGTGCTACATCGTCCTGAACTGTATGATAATTGAAATGATCGTCTATAAAAGCAAAATTGAATCCCGGAATATTACTTTGTTGTTTTAAAACAGTCAAATCGGTGTCGTTGGGCAGCATTTTGTAAACGCTGTACATAAGCGAATTGGTTACCGGAAATTTTACGTTTGCTTTCCCGAATTCTTCCACCATAGACGAATTTCCTTCTGGAACTTCCATTAGCATATAAGATGGTCCAGAAGTTCCTCGGGCTTCAAAATTGAGTGCCAAACCAATTTCTTTTGCCCAATGATTTTTTGTGGCAAACAATGCGGCTCCGTTTAAACCCAATTCTTCTGCATCCGTGAAGAGAATGACAATGTCGTTTTTGTGAGGTGTTTTGTTGTGTAGAAAAGTACGAATGCCTTCCAGAATAGTTGCAATTCCTGAAGCGTCGTCGCTGGCTCCGTGTGAGTAGGAGTGTGGAGCGCTGTCATAATGAGATAGTAATAATAAAGCTTTTGAATTGTCTGAACCTTTTATGCGAGCGATTATGTTTTTTGAGTTCACCAAATTTCCCCAGTCCGAAAGAGTGTAACCTTCTTCTGTTTTTGCTTCCAATCCCATTTTTTCTAATTCCGAAATCAGGTAATTGGCTACCGTTTCATGATTTTCAGAACCTATGTAATGTGGTTTTTGTGTTATTGTTTTTATGTGTGTCAAAGCTCTTTCGGTTGAAAACTCTGAAAGAGGTTTGTTGTCTTCGGATTTTTCTCTCGGCAAAATGCTGTAATATATAAATGAAAGTATTCCCAAAATGAACAATGTAGACAGCAGAGTTGAATATTTTTTTATCATGGGATTGTGTGTTTATGTTTTTGAAATCGGAATGTGGTGCAAAATTTAAATCTCTTTTTTGACGAGCATGAAATAATCGTTTTCCAGTGGCAAATAACCTTGATCGTAGAGAAAATAATAAGTATTTCCGGTTTTGGTGTGCAAAATATTGGTGATGAATTCAAAGTCAAAGCCTTTGCTCAGTAATTTTGCACGAGTGGTTTTGGTTTTTCCTTCGGTGTTTAGTTTGAGTAGAATCCTGTAATTTTTGCGCAATTTGTTGTTTATGTTGCGCATATAGTTAGTGCTGTCTTTGTTGATTTTGTTGTTGTAGGCATTGCGACAACTGTCGCTGCAGAACTTTTTGTCCTCGCGACCTACAATTTTTTCTCCGCATTCTAAACAGGATTTTGTCATGGGATTTTGAATTATTCAATTGATAAATCTTTTGCACTTCTTTTTAATCTTGCCATTCCTGTTCGGCTTAAATTACATTCTTTTCTTACTATTCTTAAATTTGCTTTTTCTTTATGATAATCCCTAAAATCTTCAATTAAATTCAAATTTTTAAATAGAATTAAGTTTACTTCATTAGTTTCGTACTCAATTTTATCAACTTCGATTTTGTTTACTTCTTTAAATCTGTCTACAATGACTGAAAAAGTATTTGGTTGTCTATGGTCAACTGCTAAATCTTCCCATTTTGACAATTCATTTGTTTCTTGACATTTTACAAAACCTTTAATAGAATTTTCACTGAAGTATTTTTGTTTTACTGAAATCATATCATTTTGGATGGAATTTCGGCACGCAATACTAAATAAACTATCAGGATTGTATTTTGTATTATTAACCAACATTATGTAAGAAATATATTCGCTTGTTAAGTCATTCCAAAATATTTCAAAACATTTTGTATTGAATTGAACTTTACTAACTTTTATGTCTAAAATTTCTAATTCTTCATTATTTTCAGTTTTAATTTCTTCATCAATCACTTGAAAGTTTTCTATTTCTTGAATTTCAGAATTATTTTCAGTTTTGTCGTGTTCAAATAATAATAAATTTATAAGATCATCAAAATCATCACTATTTAACGATTGGCCAAAATTATAAGAGTTTAATATTTTTCTATAATGAAGGATTGCATCTTTTTTGAATTTGAATGTTCTATCTCCGATTATTAATGGTTTTCTCATATTGATTTCGTTCTGTTTTCTGAAAATGTCTGCCAACTCTCAAATATAACAAAAAATCCATTTACAAACGATTACAAATAGTTACAACCGAAAGTAAGCAGTTAGCAACCGACTGTTTTTTTCAATCGGTTGCAACTTTGTAATGTCGAAAGGGATGAACGACAAAATATTTTCTAATTTAAATTTATACGCCATGAATGCTCTAAGAAACACAGTTCAGTTAATCGGACACGTAGGAAATGATCCTGAAATCAAAAATTTTGAAGGCGGGAGAAAGTTGGCCAATTTTACAATGGCTACCAATGAGTTTTATAAAAATGACAAAGGCGAAAAAGTGGAGGAAACCCAATGGCATCGATTGGCCGCCTGGGGCAAAACTGCCGATATTATTGAGAAATATGTAATGAAAGGCAAAGAAATTGCCATTGAGGGTAAACTGACTCACAGAAGTTATGACGATAAAAACGGCGAAAAACGTTATATTACAGAAGTATTGGTAAACGAAGTTCTGTTGTTAGGGAAATAGTAAAAAAAGCAAATCTCCGTTTACGGAATAAAAACCGTTAAACGGAGATTTACAACCTAACTAATTCTTTATTTATCTAAATCAAAACGAGGACATCTTTTACATCTTTTTTTTTCGCCTTTTTTGTATTTTTCACAACATTCAGACTTTAGGTGTTCCGGAGAATCCTTTTTTTTAGAATCTTTTTTCTTGTCCTTATTTTTTTTCTTTTTACTCAATTTGAAAAAAATTAGAGTCGGGTTTATTTTGCGGAGTTGTTTGGTATAAGCTGTAAAATGTCTCTGTCAAAAAGATATAGTCCGCCTTTGTCATCGCCTATCATATTTATTTTGTCTAAAATCAATTTTGCCTGGCTTTCTTCTTCTATCTGTTCAGATACATACCATTGTAGGAAGTTATGTGTGGCATAATCCTGTTCAGAAAAAGCAACGTGAACAATCTTATTGATTGATTCCGATACAAAAATTTCGTGTTTGTACAGTTCCTCAAACATTTCTTTAAAAGTTTTGTAATTGGATTTTGGAGCCTTTAAATCGCTTACTGTGGCATGGCCTCCGCGATCGTTTATAAACTTCATTAATTTTAGCATGTGAATCCGTTCTTCGTCTGATTGTGCATACAGAAACTTTGCAATTCCTTCAAAACCGTGGGTTTCAGCCCACGAGGCCATAGAAAGATAAATTTGTGATGATTCGGCTTCAATGCGAACCTGATTATTCAGTGCGGTGTCTAGGTTTTTTGATAACATAATGATTCTATTTTCTTATAAAGGTACAAAAATCGGTTTTTAAATTGGAGTAATTTTTTTGGTAAAAGAATTAATCTTAAATCACATTAGAAAATTATTTCACAGAGAAACGCAAAGAAAGTACGAAGATTCTCAAAGTTCAATATGGATTCTAATTTGTGAAAATCCGTTTGATCTTTAAATTATGGAATAATATCGGTTTATCCCAAATTGCGCATTGGCTTACAGAATAACCGCAGATTGACTGCATCGAACTTCGTTTCGCAGATTTCAAATAACTTACGGTGATTAAATTCTTTAGAAGACACAATTTAAAATCGATTAATCTGGGGAATTTTCACATATGAGCATCATAAAAAATCAGCGAATCCCGATGCTTCGGGAGCGAGCAAAAAGCCAGAACTAAATCTTTAACGCCTAATTTAGGTTTGAGGGAGCTTTTTAGATTTGGTATTGAGTCAGGTAATTCAATTTCGAAATTGTATAAAACAAAAAAAGTCCAACATTTCTGTTGGACTTTTTGCTCCCCCTCTTGGGCTCGAACCAAGGACCCTCTGATTAACAGTCAGATGC
>CAZWAF010000085.1:0-6447 GCA_964631795.1 uncultured Flavobacterium sp.
CGTTTTTCTCATTATCGGGTTCAGATTTTGTTGAAATGTTTGTAGGAGTTGGAGCTTCTCGTGTAAGAGATTTGTTTAAACAAGCCAAAGAAAAATCGCCTTCTATCATTTTCATTGACGAAATTGATGCCGTGGGTAGAGCTCGTGGAAAAAGTAATATGTCGGGTGGAAACGATGAACGTGAAAATACACTGAATCAATTACTGACAGAAATGGACGGCTTTGGAACCAATTCAAACGTAATTGTTTTGGCCGCAACCAACAGAGCCGATGTTTTAGACAAAGCACTTATGCGTGCCGGACGTTTTGACAGACAAATTTTTGTGGATCTTCCGGACATCAGAGAAAGAAAAGAAATTTTTGAAGTACACCTTGCTCCTCTTAAAAAAGTAGAAGGCCTTGATACCGATTTCTTAGCCAAACAAACTCCCGGTTTCTCAGGTGCCGACATTGCCAATGTATGTAACGAAGCGGCATTAATTGCTGCCAGAAACAACAAAACTGCTGTTGACAAACAAGATTTTCTTGATGCTGTTGACCGAATTATCGGAGGATTGGAAAAGAAAAACAAAATCATTACTCCCGAAGAAAAAAGAGCTATTGCTATACACGAAGCCGGTCACGCAACCGTAAGTTGGATGCTGGAACATGCCGCTCCGTTAGTAAAAGTAACTATTGTCCCTCGTGGTCAAAGTTTAGGTGCAGCTTGGTATTTACCAGAAGAAAGACAAATTGTAAGGCCGGAACAAATGCTTGACGAAATGTGTGCTACTATGGGCGGAAGAGCTGCCGAGAAAGTTACATTCAATAAAATTTCTACCGGTGCTTTGAGCGATCTTGAAAAAGTAACCAAACAAGCTCGTGCTATGATTACTGTTTACGGTCTGAACGACAAAATAGGAAATGTTACCTATTATGATTCTTCAGGTCAAAGCGAATACAATTTTTCGAAACCTTATTCTGAAGAAACAGCCAAAATAATTGACAAAGAAATCTCTGATTTAATCGAAAGTCAATACAAAAGAGCTATTGAGTTATTACAAGAAAACAAAGACAAACTGACTCAACTGGCCGATATTTTGATTGAAAAAGAAGTTATTTTTAGAGACGATTTAGAAAATATATTCGGAAAAAGACCTTTTGACAAAACCGAAGAACAAACAGAAACAATCGTTTAACAAAAAATTAACGCTTTTAACAAAAAACTTAATTCAAAAAAACTTTTGAATTAAGTTTTTTTTATCTTTGGACTTTTACAAAAATTAGCAACTCAGCATTTCAATAAACAATATGAATCTTTTTAAAAATTTGTTTAACTCACTCACCGATTCTTCTCATAAAGAAGAAAACGAGAAAGACTCTGATCTTTTTCCGGACAATAATTTAACTCCTGTTGATGAATTATTCACTATGAACTTCAAAAAAAACGGAGGTAAATTCTTGTATTGCGAAAATTTATCGGAGGTAAAAACTCATTTTGAAGATATATTAGCCGAAAACGATTGGTTTGAAAGTAATGCTTTGTGTTTTGAAAGTAATTTATTCAGTCTTTTAGACGAAAACAGGGTAAACTATAAAACTCCCGTAAATCCTGAATTTTTGTTCTGTACTTGCGAAAACCTGAATGCCGAAGATGGTTCTATCATTTTTTCTTCTAACCAAATCAGACAAAATAAAACAGAAGAACTTCCTTATAATATCATTGTTTTGGCCAAAACAAGTCAGCTTGTTCCAAAAAGGGATTTCGCAATGAAAGACATCAAAAAAAGATACGAACCTACTAAGGTTTATCCAACAAACATTAAGGAAATTAAATATTTCAAACAGCTTAAAGAAGACGATTTTCTGCACTACGGAAGTGTTGCCAAAAACCTTTATTTATTACTGCTAGAGGATCTGTAATATGAACGAAACACTTAAAAGGTCGCTCTCTGGTGCGGTTTACATACTTTTACTACTACTTTCTATTCTCTATTCACCGAAAAGTTTTGTCCTTTTATTTGGTATTTTTTTACTGATTGCTGTTTCAGAATTTTGCAATTTAATCCAAATTAAAAAAGCAGTTCCGTTAATAAGTTCCGGTTTGCTTTATTTTTTGTTTTATAAATTCCAATTCAGTAAAAACAATGATTTAATTTTATTGGCGGTTGCTTTGATCATTTCAATAAAATGTATTTTATATTTATTTGACGACAATAAGATTAGAACTGACAAAATTTCAAAAATCACTTATTTAATAGGTTATGTCATTTTGCCATTTATCATCATTACCAAAATCCCTTTCGGAATTGAAGGATACAATCCAAAAATTATAATTGGCGTTTTTATCCTGATTTGGACTAATGATACTTTTGCCTATTTGGTAGGAAAATCAATAGGAAAAACAAAATTGTTTGAAAAAATATCACCTAAAAAAACAATTGAAGGCTTCATTGGCGGCGTTATTTTTGCTGTTATTGCCGGAATTATTATTTCGCAATTTTATACCGAAGAATCTCTTGTAAAATGGATTATTACCGCCATTATTGTGGGTATTTTCGGAACCATTGGCGATTTGGTTGAATCCAAATTTAAACGTGTTGCCAATGTAAAAGACAGCGGAAACATTATGCCCGGCCACGGAGGTATTTTAGATCGACTAGACAGTGTTATATTTGTAGCACCATATATTTATTTATTCCATCAAATTTTAAACTATGTTACACTTTCATAAAGAAGGAGCAAAAATCATTTTAGTAACCTGTTTCGTTACTACAGCTATCATTTTACTTGCCGATGCATTTATCGATATTTTTTGGCTTAAGAAATTAATCCAGATTTTCGGATTATTTATTTTGATAATGATTCTGCAATTTTTCAGAAATCCAAAAAGAGATTTAGTAGTAAACAACAACCAAATTACTGCGCCTGTTGACGGAAAAGTAGTAGTTATTGAAGAAGTTTTTGAATCTGAATATTTCAAAGACAAACGTTTGATGGTTTCTATCTTTATGTCGCCAATCAACGTACACGTTACAAGATATGCTGCCAGCGGAAAAATCAATTTCAGTAAATATCATCCGGGAAAATTTTTGGTTGCATGGCATCCAAAAGCAAGTGAAGAAAACGAAAGAACAACTGTGGTTATTGATACTCCTGTTTTCGGCGAAATTTTATACCGTCAAATTGCCGGAGCTTTGGCAAAACGCATCGTAAATTATGCAAAACCCGGAATGCAGGTTGTGCAAGGCCAAGATGCCGGTTTCATCAAATTTGGTTCAAGAGTCGATTTGTATCTTCCTCTTGGAACTGAAATCAACGTGAAATTAGGTCAAAAAGCAGTGGGTAACAGAACAATTATTGCAACAAAAGCATAAAAATGACTTCCAGAGATTTAGATTTTAGATTTCAGGAAGCTGTAAAAGAAGCTTCAAAAATGAAGCAAGCTTCCTTGCCGCAAGACGTGCAATTGCGTTTGTATGCCTATTACAAACAGGCAACTTCGGGAACTGCAAATCCAAATTTTAACTCTAATTTCGATTTAAGAAATGCTTTCAAGATGAATGCCTGGATGCAAATCAGGCATTTGTCTATTGACGAATCTAAAGAAATGTATATAGAAATCATAAACTCAATCCTTAAAAAATAAAAATCCCCATGAAAAAGACAAGTTTCTTTTTACTGTGTTTTTCATTAATAATTACACTGCAATCCTGTCAAAAGAAAAAACTTACCGAAGTGGTAGAAGTTCCGCTTCCGCAAGCCGAAGAAAAAATTTCAATTGGACATCCTGAAGATGTTAAGGCAGATGAAGGAGCTTTTAAACTGATTAAACTTCCTTATTCATACGATGCTTTGGCTCCTGAATTTGATGCAATGACGATGGATATTCATTACTCAAAATATTATTTAGGACATACCAACGCTTTGAACAAAGCTATCTCCGGAACAAATTTAGACCAATTATCAATCGAGGAAATCCTGCCAAAACTGGATCTGAAAAATGCTGATTTAAGAAACAACGCAGGAGGTTATTACAACCACGAATTTTATCTGGAAAGTATTTATCAGAAAGAAGAACCCTTGGCCAATGATACTCTGTCGTTAGCAATTGACAGGGATTTTGGTTCTTTTCAAAGATTCGAATTACGTTTTAAGGAAGAAGCCAATCAGCAGTTTGGTTCGGCCTGGACCTGGCTTGTGGTTGACAAATCAGGAAAATTACAAATAACCAGCACTGCCAATCAGGACAATCCTTTGATGGCAAATGCAATAATAAAAGGAACTCCACTTTTAGGAATAGACCTTTGGGAACATGCTTACTTTTTGAATTATCAACATAAAAAAAGAAAGTATATTGATGCTTTTTTCAAAAAAATCAATTGGAAAAAAGTAGAAGAACGTTACAAAAATGCAATAAAAGAATAATACAAAACAAAAATCCCCAAACATTTCTGCTTGGGGATTTTTATCTTTTAAGAAAAAATCTCTTTATGATTTTTGTTCTTTGTTGAAATAAACCAAGTAGTAATACATTTGTTTTTCTTCGTCCCAACCTTTTTCAACAAACTTCTCGGCACTTTCAGGATTGATAAAATCCATTTTTATCTGAATATTAGTATCCAGATTAATTACATTTTTAATCTTCTTACGCGCATCAGAAACGGCTGCATTTGCAATAGGGAATGAAGTAATATCTTCAATACTGTATTTCTCTCCTTTATCAACTTTGTAATTTTTGAATTCCGAAATCAAATCAGGATTATCAATAACTTCGTTCAGGAAATTGGTTTCTTCAAAACTGTCATTTTTCGCAAAGTGATTTACCGCACGATTCATAAACATTACTTCTTCTTTCTTGTCTTCGGCCGGAAGTACTACTTCTTTGGCAAAATCCTGACAGAATTTCAAATACTTTTTAGTGATGAAATTCTCATCCTGAAAAGCATCTACCGAAAGAAAATGTTCTAACCAGTAACGAGCATCATAACGGTTGCTGTCAATTGTAAGAATTTTATATCCTTCTTCTTTTTTGTAATTGAAAATCAAACAACCTTTATCCAATTTATTCAGATTGATTCCTTGTTGTAAAATCATTTCCAAATGAGATTCTTTTTCTTCAAACTGAAGAAAATCTGCCTGAAGTTCACTTTTGAAAATTCCAATTGCATCTACCACATTGTTATCAATACTCAAATTGGTTAAATAAGTTACATAAACCTCTCCGTTCTTAATGTGCGGATGATTTGATTGCTCAAAAAGATGTTTTGTAATTTGTTTAGATACTTCGTGAACCTTAGTTGGAGTTTCAAAAATTTCGGTAGCAAATTTGAACATTTCATTGTAATCCAAATCTACTTCATGAGCAAATTGATAGTAATTTTCTTCTTTTTCACGGAATGGTTTAAAGAAAAACTCCTTTATCAAAGGTGTAATTTCGTCATTCAAAGAATAAGGTTGTTCCGAAAGAAAAATAGCTTCATTGCGGCTTTTGTTTCCAACTCTATGAATGGAAAGCGAATCGATATGTGTGTTGTATAAGTTGATCATCGTTTTTGTTTTGAGAAGAAAGAACAAAGAAAATAGAGAAAAGATTGTTTAGCATTAGATTTCATGATCTAATACACATTCTTCTTTTCTCTTTTTTCTTGCGTCTTTATTCTATTCTCTTTTTTTAATTCCAGTTATAATCGTCTTCATAACCACCGCCAAAACTGTCATCTCCGTCAAACATATCTAAATCATCTTGATCCAAATCGTCTTCAAATTCGTCGAAATAATCATCTGCATTTTCGGCTTCAAAGTTTTTCTCAATAGCTTCAGCCGGCATTTCTCCGTGAGAGAAAAGAGTTTCAGGGTAAGTTGCTCCTACAGTTTGTTCTTCAACCGCTGCAAGTTCTACCAAGAAAGTCCACATATTGATAAAATCATAAACATAAATGATTTTAGTTTGATCTTCATTCAATAGTTCCGACAACTGATAATCACTCATGATTTTTTGTTCTCCCGGTACATCTCCGGTATCAAAAAGCGAAATTTCCTCGTCTTGAGTCCATTGATCGTCACAAGTATAGAAAGACGCTATTTCCAATCCGTCAAAACCAAAGGCATTCACAATTGCGTTGTGCAAATCTTCTAATGTATCGTCTTCAAGTATTGCAATATCTCTAAAAACATCGTCTTCTGTGTCGAGAATCACTCTGAATTTATAAACCATAATCCTTATTTTTTATTGAGGAGCAAATGTAAAATTTATATTCTGTTTTTAGCAGATTTTTTTTAGAACACATACCGAAATTTCGGGATCACGAATTAACACAAATTTTAAGAAAGTGCCGTTTGGGGCTTTTACTTTGACAAAGAGTTACTAACTTGTTGTATTTGCCACTAATTCGCAAATTTATGTGCTTTGTACTAAACCACTATGGACTTAAAGTCCATAGGTTTGATTGGCAGACTGAAAGTCTG
>CAZWAF010000086.1:0-6322 GCA_964631795.1 uncultured Flavobacterium sp.
GTTTATGAACATCTTTATCCTATTAAAAACAGAGGTTTTTAGACAGTTTGACGGTCTAGTGTATGAGCAGTAGCGGATTAAAAACCACTTACTTTTCGGTTAAACACTTACCTTTATTAATTTTCGCTCCCTTTCAATTTAGCACTAAAACCGCTATTGCTTATACACATTGTTAGCAAATCGGCTTTCTTCAAGCGTTAATGTTAATTGTTTTGGTAAATTATAACTCTTTGGTTTAGATGTCAACTGTGATTTGTCATTTTTAATTCGAGATTTCATTTCAGAATTTGTTATACTGTCTTTAAGTTCAATATTTGATAAAAGAGCTTCATAAACAGCATTTCTATTTGTTTCCTTGCCACCAACGTGATAAAAATGTTCTTTAGTCGCTACAAAACAATCTTTCCAAACTGAAAAAACATAATCGTTAGTTCTGTATTTATTACTTAGCCAAGTTGATAAAATAAATTTGCAGTTAGAATCTACCAATCCTTTGTTTAATACTATTTCTTCTTCTTCTGACCAACTGTCAAAATAGTCAACGTGTCTTCCAATATATGGTGGGTCTGAATAAACAAAATCAGAACTTTTTAATTCTAATAAAGTCCGATTAAAATCTTGATGTTTAAATTCATAATCGCCTTGTTCAATAATTTGAGAAATGTTCTCTACTTGATTAGTTATTTTAGTAACTAAGGCTTGTGCAAAGCGATTTGGTTTTTTACAAAAAGGAACATTGAAACCACCTTTTTTATTAAAACGCATCATTCCGTTAAAACAAGAACGACTTAAAAATAGAAAATCTAAGGGATTCCCAAATTCGTTAAATCTTTCTCTTACAGCATAGTAATGTTTTCCTTCCGTTTCTAAAAGTTTTTGACCTTCTTGGTTTAGAAAGTTCTTTACTATTACACTTGTTATTTCCTTGTTTTGTATTGCCTTATAAAAATTAATAAGGTGTGGATTGCTATCACAAAGTAACGCTTTTTTAGGACGAACATTGAATGCAACAACACCTGTTCCCATAAATGGTTCAACCCAACGGTCATAAGATATTTCTTTTACGTTTGAAGAAATCCATTCGACAAGTTTGGTTTTGATACCTTGAGATTTTATTGGTGGGACAAATATTTTCATTTTTTCTTGTTTTTTCGTTTAGGTTTCATTGGATTGATTTTATCCGAACTCATTCCCTTAAATTCAAGAAATTCTGTCAATTTGGTTAGCTTTTTAAAATTACCTGCTTTTTTGGGGTCAGGAACTTTTAAAACACCTTGATTTATCCAATATTCATCAAATACTTTTTCCCCAAGATTTTTGAATACACCGTTTCCTTTAAGAATATCATCTATGTATTGAATACTACCTATATTAGCAGTATTTCCGCTACCGCCTTTGTCACTCGAAATCTTCCACTTTTCTTCAGCGAAAAAAACAAGGTTTTTGATTACTGAAGTGATTTTATCTAACTCATTTAATTGAAGTATTTTAGTTTCATCTATGTCAATAGATAATGCTCTTGTATATAAAATTCCTAAGCAAATGTGTGAAGTGTATTCAGCGTATGGGAACTGAATGTTTTTTGTGCTTGTCCTTTTTCTGAAATATTCTCCGTGCGAACCTAACGTAAATCCATTACAAAATCCATCATAGTCATCTAATCGGTAAGTTGTTTTTATATCAACTGCGAATTTTATTTTTGGATTCTTTTTGTTAACAAATGATAAATCTGGATACCAATTTTGCATTTCTGCAAGAACTATTTCGTATCCGTTTTGGTCAGCAAATTCTTGAAACTTTGGAAAAAGTTGAATTTCAAGAATTTTTGAAATTATTTTTGTGTCAGAAGAAATGGTGTAAACGCTCTTTTCTATATCTATAAAACCCTTAACTTTCCAATCACCAACTTTGTCCGAAACATACTCAGTTAGCTCTTTTGAAAAGTCTTGAAGTTTATCTAAAAATTCCTTTTTTATATCAGTCATTTGATGTTATTCATTTATTTGTTCCAAAGTTACAATAAAACTTTAGGTTACCCGTTGTGCATTTTAAATAATACTAACTTTTAAATTATTGATATTTCGATTGAAATATGTTTTGTTAATATATTGCACAACGGTTAAAGCTGTTATTTTAGCTAATAATCGAGTTTTGAACCCTTCAAAAGTCTTGGCATAATTTCTTCTAATCATAAACTGGTCACACAATTGTGAGAACAAAGTTTCAATCCTTTTTCGCTGTTTTTTGAATAAATAAAACTGAGGTTTATAATCCTTTTGATTACTTCTTTTAGGAGTTTCCAGTTCAATGTTTGCATAATTGAACAAGTCTATCTGAATTTCAGACGACAAATATCCTTTGTCCCCAAGCAATGTACAGTCCGATAATTGTTCTCTGATGTCCTTTAAATAATGAATGTCGTGAACAGAAGCAGGACTCAAATCTATACTTTGAAAGACACCGCTTACAGAACAAACCGCATGAAGTTTATAGCCATAAAAATGCATTTGTTGAGAAGCACAAAAACCTCTGTTTGGATAGCAATAATCAACATCTTTACAGATTTTTGAAGTACCACTTCTGGAAAGTTTACAGACTTCCATAGGCATACTATCAATAATGAAAAACTTTTCAAACTCATTAAAACTTCTTGCTAGTTTCATTCGTAAATCGTTTATGTTGTTAGCCAGTCTGCGTTTGCGACGATTATAAACACTTCGATCTATCTTACATTTTATTGCTTTGGGTACTTGTCTAAAAAGATGATTTTCGCTGTCAATACCCATAAATTCAGCAGTTAATGCAAGGCTTATCAATTCTAAATCCTTCAATTTGGGAGTTCGTCTCTGATAAGACAGAAGATTATCATTTGATATTTTTCTTAAAACTTCCAAAATTCTTTCGTAATTTGCATTTAAGTTGTTCATTGTAAATGTTTTGTGGTTAAAACAATTTACTGATTTTCAATCAAATGGACAACTTTTTATTTATAATTCATAATGCACAACGGGTTTTAGGTTATATTTTTATGTGCGTCTTTTTAAGCTGTTTGCTAACGGAAAACGCATTGGCGAAGTGGCGGATAAATTGGACGGAAAGTTCAATTTGGCAGTAACGTAGCCGATGTGTTTCCACAGAAGCTAAATTATTAAAAAAAAGCTGAATGTGGAACACATTCGGCGGCTAAATGTGCATAAACTTTCAACTTAGCCGTTTCCCCGCCATTTTGCCAATGCGATGTTAGCGGTAGTTCCTAATTTTCATACTTTTCGAAATAATCAATAGCTTCCCATATTCCGGAGTCGATATTTTTATAGTTTATTTTCAGTTCTGTGGTGGATTTCGCATTGTTGAAATAATTATTGATACAGAGTATCTTCATATTTGTGGAACTAATGCTTGTTTTTATGCCCAGTTTCCTACACAAGTCGCCTAAATATCCAATAACGATCAATACTGTTTTTGGAATTTTGAGCATTATCGGATTTTGGTTTGTGATTTTGTTCAGTCGTTCAAAAAATTCTTTGTAAGTGAGGTTTTCATTGCCTAAGAGATATTTCTCACCATTTTTTCCGTGTCGAATGCTATTGATAATTCCTTGTGAAATGTCTTTTACATTTACAAAATTTTTTCCTCCAGGTGGATAAAAAATGATTTTCTTCTTCCAGCCCATCAAAATTATCTTTCCTGAACTTGGTTTTCTGTCATAAGCACCTAACATAAAAGTAGGATTGAGAATGATGGTTTCTGTTTTTTCGGTTTGGGACAATAAAAAATTTTCTGCGTCCAGCTTGCTTTGGGCATACATTGATTTTGTAAAAGGTTTCCGTATCGGGTGGGTTTCGTTGCCGGGTTTTACAAAAGAACCATAGCCAAGCGTATTTGCAGTGCTTATAAAAATAAATTTCTTTAATCCGCATTTTACGCAATTTTGATACAAATGCTTTGTGGCTTCACAATTTACCTTTTTGTAATGGTGATATTTTGTAATGTTCTGTTTGGTTTCTGCGGCGATATGTATGAAGACATCAATGCCTTCTAAATGTTTTTCAATATTGTCAAAAAGACTGCCTTGAATAAGTTGCAAATTTGGGTGGCTGATATCTATATAGCTGTTTGCATTTCGCAATAATGCTTTTACTTGGTAATTTTTGTCTAACAAATCAATAACCAAGTTGGTTCCCAACAAACCTGTAATTCCTGTTACAAATATGTTTTTCATCAGTAAATTTCTCTTTTTATAGCTTTTGTCATTAACGGAAGTCGTACCCAAATCGGTAATAACCGAAGCATTAACCAGCTCATTGGGTTTACCATAATTACGGTATCTCTTTTTATGATTTGTTTTATGCACTTTTCTGCAACTTTATCAGGATTCAGTAATGTTAGTTTACCGATAAAGCCTTGATTTTTGATTCTTTCTGACACTTCGGCATTGGTTGCCATTGCTCCGGGATTTACCACGCTTACGAAAACATTGGTTTCTTTTAATTCTTGATACAAACCTCTTGAAAAAGAATGGATAAAGGCTTTAGATGCAGGATAAACAGTTTTGTAACCGATTGGAGAAAATGCAGCTAAGCTGGAAACGTTGAGGATATAGGATTTTTTCTGTTTTTTTAGGTTTGATAGCAATTGATGAGTCAGTAATGAAGTGGCTAATACATTGAGCTGAATTATTTTTTCTATATAAAAAGCGGTGGCGTCTTCAAACTTTTTTGTTCCTCCAATTCCTGCATTATTTACCAAAAAATGTACATTGTAATGCTCATTTATCCAATTGCAAACTGCAAGTACGTTTTCTTTAATGCTTAAATCAGTTTCTTTGTAAACTACCTGCACCCCAAATTGTTGTTGCAAGTTGAAACTTAATGCTGGTAAATTCTGGTTGGGTAAACTTATCAATATTAAATTAAACCCTTTTTTTGCCAATTCCTGTGCAAAAGATTTCCCTAATCCCTGACTTGCTCCTGTTACTACTGCATACGAATATCCCATTATCTTAATTTGATTATTTTGGAACAAAAGTATCAGAACGGATGCTTTTTGATGCTCCATTGGATAAGATGGAACAAATAGGATGTATTTGGTGTTATTGGTTGATATTCAGCAGCTTGATGGTTCTGTTTTATAAATCCGAACAAAGTTTTCTATATTCAGTTGGGGTATATGAAGTCATTTTTTTGAAAGTAGTATTAAAAGCAGTCTTGGAGTTAAATCCCGATTCAAAACCAATGGCTACAATAGTATAGTTGTCGTATTTAGGATTATTCAATAATTCTTTTGCTTTTTGAACCTTATATTTATTAATGAATTGAAAGAAATTTTCATTAAACCCATTATTGATAACATAGGAAAGTTGATGCGTGGAGAGCGATAATTTGTCTGCCAGTTTTACTAAGTTCAGCTCACTGTCAAGATATGGTTTTTCGGTTTCAATGAGGTACAATAATTTTTCCTTTAATGTTTCTAATTCGGAATTACTAAGAAGCTCTTTGCTTTTTTGCTGTTCATTTTCAATATTATCCGTATTTACTATTTCATCAATATCCAAATCCTGTGGATATATTTCTCTTTGTTTGATAGAGAAATAAGCAATCATATACACCACTGCCAAAAAGAACAAATTCATATACAAATTCAATGCTGTGGCATTAGTAAAAACATTATACAACGTTGCAATAATCGTAGCGACAACACTAGCATAAATAATATTTTTTATCCAGTGAAGGTCAAAAGGTTCTTTATTGGAAATAACAGATTCAACATTTTTTTGGTGCTTTTGAATATTTATATATGCTAAAACAGTATACAGCAAAGCATTTCCTATCATTAGCACCACTAGTATTATTTTAAAAATTTCGTTAGTAGACGAGAGGTTATATAGCAAAATGAACAGATAAATAATAGGAAGAATTAGAAATCTGCCACCTTTTTCATTCAATTTGTAATTGGGGTTGGTGTAAAATTTAATACTCAAATAAAAAATAATAGGTGTAAAAAACTGAACAATGCCTTTACCAATAATAAAATAAGAATTGTTTTTAAGATCTCCTGCATTGAAAGCTTCATCCAGCCAAAAAGTAGACCACAGCAACAAATACAGCCCGAAATAGCAGTTCCCCTTTTTGTTGGTTTTCATTGGGTTTATTAACAACAGAAATCCAAGTAATAAAAGACCTCCGGCTATAAGAAAAGAAATGATTTCATTAGGGTTCATTATTTGTTATCAGTGTTTTATATTTAGTCTTTCTGTTTTTGGAATTACCGCTAACGTCAGTTCGTCTAAAAACCTCCAGTCGAACTTAATTTTGTTAAAAAG
>CAZWAF010000087.1:0-6306 GCA_964631795.1 uncultured Flavobacterium sp.
GGAATATTTATTTTTTTGCCACATCCCGAAATTTCGGGATCAAGATTAGCACTGATTAATCTGTGTGAATCTGTTTAATCTGTGGCTGAAAATTTTTAAAAACTAAAGTTGATGCACTAAAAGTGCATAGTTTTAAACTATTTTTGAGACCAATAAATACCAAAAGACAATAAATCCCTCTTTGTTTTTGTTAATCAATTTGTAAAATAAGATTCTTTGTTTAGGCAAAGTTCAAAATTGGAAATTAAAGTTTAGTTTAACTAATTTTTTAAAAATAATTCAGATGAATATACTATTGGTCGATGACCATCCTATGATAGTTGAAGGTTACAAAAATGTACTTCTCAACTCAGATCTTGCAAATCAGAATCCTGTGTTTACAACCGCTTTTTCCTGCGACGATGCTTACAAAGCCATAGTGGACCAAATTCCGTATAATTTAGCTATCATAGACAAGAGTTTGCCTGGATCTACCCAACATTCACTTACTTCGGGTAGTGATATCGCAATGCTGATTCAAAAAAATATGCCCAATTGCAAAATCATTATAATTACAGCTCACTTTGAAGTGCTGGTTATTTATGAAATTGTCAAGAAAGTAAAACCCGACGGACTTGTAATTAAAAGCGAAATTGATCCCGAAAATCTGCCACAAATTGTGAACGAAGTGCTTCAGGGAAATATTTTTCAAAGTCCGATGGTTAAAAGCTGCATTCAGGAAATATGGAAAAAAGATTTAATGATTGACGATTACAATCGTCAAATTTTAATGTATTTATCAAAAGGATTTAAAATTAGAGAATTGGATAACTTTATAAACCTTACAACAAGTTCCATTCAAAAACGCATTATCCAAATGAAAAAGGCTTTTGATGTGAGCGACGATACCGGTCTGGTTAAAGAAGCCATAATACAGGGATTTATCTAAAACAGAACCGAAAATTTTAACATAGTTTGCTCAAAAACTACCAATCTTGTTAAAAACGGAAATACCAATAAGTAATTGTAAGAATTAATTTATAAGTTTATCAACTCAAAAGAAAATAAATTCAATAATTAGTGATAATTCCAACATACAATTATTTCAGGCAAATGAGAGAAGTAGGCGCAATTTTAGTTAGTTATATTCGTTTTGGGTAAATGAATACTTAAAACAATGCCTGCTTTTCTTCTGAGATTGAATTAGTTTTCAAAAGAAAAACATATATATTTTATTAATTTTTCCCAAATCACAAACCGTTTTTTTATGTCTAAATTTTTTAGTGTCCTCTCTTTTTGTCTTTTTGTTTCTGTTTCTTTTGGTCAAAATATAGTATTAGAAGGAAATATTGTAGAAGATGTTACTCAACACCCTATAGAATCGGCAACAGTTTATGTTTCGGATGCTAAAAATTCAACACTTATTCAATATACCATTTCGGATAAAAAAGGAAAATTTGTCTTAAACCTCAAGAAAATCCTTTCTCCGCTAACATTTAAGATTTCGATAATGGGATTTGAAGAATATGTTTTGGAATTAAAATCCCTTGCAAATAACAAGAATTTTGGTCAAATTGTTTTGAAACCGGAATCCAAAATGCTTGGTGAAATTATAATTAAATCAGAAGCCCCTCCTATTCGCATCAAAAAAGACACCTTAGAATTTAATGCTGCTTCTTTCAAGATTCGTCCCGATTCTAATGTGCAAACTTTGCTGAAACAATTGCCGGGAGTAGAAATAGATGCTGACGGAAAAATAACCGTCAACGGTAAAGAAGTAAACCAGATTCTTGTGAACGGAAAACCGTTTTTCGACAAAGACGGTAAAGTAGCACTTCAAAATTTACCTTCGGAAATTATCAATAAAATACAGGTTACCGATACCAAAACCAAGACAGAAGAACTTTCGGGTCAATCTGCCAGCAGTAACAATGCGAGTATCAATCTTACCATTGATGAAGACAAAAACAAAGGATATTTCGGGAAATTTACCGGAGGTTACGGCTCCAGCGACCGTTATGAAAGCAGTGCTTTGATCAATTATTTCAAGAACAAAAGAAAGATAAGTGTCTTGGCTTCTTCAAACAATATCAATTCGGTAGGATTTTCTATGGATGAGATTTTTGACAATATGGGAGGCGGAAGAAATGGTGTTTATAGTACCGGAAATGGTTCTTTCAACGCAGGGGGAATTCAGTATGGTGGAGGAACAGGGATTACCAAATCGAATTTGGTTGGGGTGAGTTATGCCGATGAATGGGCTAAAGGTCTTGACAATACTACGAATTATTTCTACTCGAATACCAGCAACGAGAATACTAATGCAAAGCGTCAGGCCAACTTTTTGCCTGATGGTACCTTTGTTACTACTTCCGGATACAAATCAAAAACCGATCGTTTCTCCAATAATGTGAATTTGGATTTTGAATATAAAATCGATTCGACTATGACATTATCGGTTATGCCAAAGTTTTATAAAGCCAATTCTAAAGCAGGAAATGACAGCTATCAAATTTCCGAAGATAATAATAACCAGCTCCTGAATGAGAGCACAGCTTCGACTATAAACAATAATGATATATCAAATTTCAAAAATGATATTTACTTCAATAAAGCTTTCAGGAAAAAAGGAAGGAATATTGGCATTTCAATTTCAAATGATAACACGAATGACCAAAACGATAATCAAAACAAATCGGTTACGTCTTTTTATCAGCAACAAAAGCCCGATGACATCCGAGATCAGAAAATAGAACAACGGAATCTGACAGACAATTATGATTTTGGAATTAATTACTTTGAACCCATAACGGATTCTCTAAAAATAGTAGTGGGTACCGGTTACTCAAAAAATAAATTATCATACGATACCAAGACATTTGACTTCGATTCTAATTCCCAAACTTATTCGACACAAAATGATTTGCTGACCAATTACATTTCATCAGATCTTTCTAAATGGAAACCGAGTGTGGGGCTGTCTTTCGATAAGAAAAAATTCAGCGGTCAGATTTCCGGAGGTACAAACCTGATGAATTATGACAACCATTCGCAGTATCTGGGAAATACAACTGATTTGAATAAAAATTATATTTATCCTCACATGACGGCTTATGCTAATTTTAAGTTCACTAAAACCAAATCCATCTGGTCTTATTATTCTTACGATTCCAATTTACCATCTGCCAGTCAAATTTTGCCGGTAGCCAATCTGGCCAATCCGCTTAATACCTATATAGGTAATCAGAATTTAAATCCCACGACCACTCATAATTTGAGTTTTAACTTCTACGATTATGACTATGCAACAAGTTCGGGTTACTCAACTTGGGGCGGAGTAAATTATTTCGATAATGAGGTAGTGGCTTCGACCACTTATGACGACAGCAAGAAAGCTACGACCACTTATCTCAATGTTTCCGGAACTTATACCAGTTATTTGGGAGCCTATTGGGGAAAAACAATAAAAAGAGAGGCGCATAAGTTTAGTTTCGCCACGGGACTTAGATCCAGTTATAATTTATCAAAAGGTTTTACCAATGCCGTACAGTATGATGCCAATGCTTTGAGTCTCATTCCGGGTTGCAGAGTAAATTACGATTACGGCGAAATACTCTCAATAGCTCCGTCGTACAATTATACTTTAACCAATACCAATTACACTAATTATTCCATAGACAAAACTTCCAGTTTTGTGCACAAATTCAATATCCAGACAACAAACTATTGGCCTAAAAACTGGGTTTTCGGAAATGATCTGGGATATACTTACAATTCAAATCTTTCCGCGGGTTTCAAAAAAGATTTTTATCTGTGGAATACTTCTTTGGCTTATAATTTTTACAACAAACAATTTACAGCCAAGGTAAAAGTATATGACCTTTTAAATCAAAACCAAAATGCAACAAGAAACATCACTCCAACAACCGTTATCGATGAACAAAACACAGTATTAAAACGTTATGTAATGTTCTCACTGACATATAAACTTGAAAAATTTGCCGGTAAACAAAAACCTTCTAACGATTGATTTTAACCTCAAATTAATATTCAACAATGAATTTATGCATTACCCCATAGCTCCGATGATTTAAATTCACAAACCTCATTTTTTAAAAACTTTCACACACTTTCGTTCATACTTCATATTTTTTAATACATTTGTCACGCTTTAGGGGTGTTTGCTCCCGAAACTTCGGGAGCAGACTGAGATTTTACCCTCTGAACCTGATCTGGTTAATACCAGCGTAGGGAAAAGTTAAGATGCTTCACTATTGTACCTTTACGGTACGTCCTGTTGCCATTCCTAAAGTATTTATCTAAAAATCAAAAAGGAATGGAACTCAAAATCAACAATCAGACTAAAGAATTCGCACCTGACAGCCTAACTGTTCAGGCTTTGCTCGATTTGGAAATCCCCAACAAGCAGAACGGCATCGCCGTAGCCATCAACAACACCGTGATTCCAAAATCCAATTGGGATTCACACCAGCTCCAGGAAACAGATGATATCCTGATTATCTCCGCAACACAAGGGGGATAGTTTGCAGTATGCAGATTTCAGGTTACAGCAGCACCAAAATCCTAATTCTTAAATCCTAATTCTTAAATCCTAATTCCTAAATTATATAAGATGACCAACGAAGAAAAAATATCAAGAACCCCTTTCCCAAATTCAAGAAAAATATACGTGGAAGGCGAAATACATCCCATCAAAGTAGCGATGCGCGAAATCACTCTGAGTGACACTAAGCTATCAAACGGAAAGATCGAACAGAATGCACCGGTAACTGTCTATGACACTTCCGGGCCTTTCACCGATCCGGATATCGAAATCGATGTTCGAAAAGGTTTGCCACGCATACGCGAACAGTGGATTCTCGACCGCAATGACGTCGAAGAACTGACCGAAATCACTTCCGACTACGGGAAGGAACGCCTGAATGACGAGAAACTGAATCATCTGCGTTTCGAATACCTGCACAAACCCATGCGCGCCAAAAAGGGAGCCAACGTTACCCAATTACATTATGCCAAGCAAGGCATCATCACTCCCGAAATGGAATACATCGCCATCCGCGAAAACCAGCGCATCGAGCAGTTGGAAAACACAACCAAAGCGATGCAGTGCCAGCATGCAGGCCACAGTTTCGGGGCAAATACTCCAAAAAGCAAAATCACCCCGGAATTTGTCCGCTCTGAAGTAGCATGCGGTCGCGCCATAATCCCTAACAACATCAACCATCCCGAAAGCGAGCCTATGATTGTGGGTCGTAACTTTTTGGTAAAGATCAATGCCAACATCGGAAACAGCGCCGTGACTTCGAGCATAGAGGAAGAAGTGGAAAAAGCGGTTTGGGCCTGCCGTTGGGGAGCAGATACGATTATGGATTTATCGACAGGAAAAAACATACACGAAACCCGCGAGTGGATCATCAGAAATTCACCGGTGCCAATCGGAACCGTGCCTATCTATCAGGCTTTGGAAAAAGTAAAAGGCGTGGCAGAAGACCTGACTTGGGAAATCTTCCGCGACACTTTGATCGAACAGGCGGAACAGGGAGTTTCCTACTTCACCATCCATGCCGGAGTATTGCTGAGATACATCCACTTAACTGCCAACCGCGTTACCGGAATCGTTTCCCGCGGAGGGTCGATTATGGCCAAATGGTGTCTGTTCCATCACAAGGAAAACTTCCTTTACACCCACTTCGAAGAAATCTGCGAGATCATGAAGCAGTACGACGTCGCCTTCTCTTTGGGCGACGGCCTGCGTCCGGGATCTATTGCCGATGCCAACGATGCCGCGCAGTTTGCCGAATTGGAAACTTTGGGTGAACTGACGAAAATCGCATGGAAACACGACGTCCAGGTTTTCATCGAAGGGCCGGGCCACGTCCCTATGCACATGATAAAGGAGAATATGGACAAGCAATTGGAACACTGTTCCGAAGCGCCTTTTTACACCTTAGGGCCTTTGACTACCGACATCGCTCCGGGATACGACCATATTACTTCTGCCATCGGAGCGGCAATGATAGGCTGGTACGGCTGCGCGATGCTGTGTTATGTTACGCCAAAAGAACACCTTGGACTTCCGAACAAAAAGGACGTTAAGGACGGAGTGATCACCTATAAGATTGCGGCCCATGCGGCAGATTTGGCCAAAGGGCATCCGGGAGCGCAATATAGAGACAATGCTTTGAGCAAAGCCCGTTTCGAATTCCGTTGGGAAGATCAGTTCAACCTTTCGTTGGATCCTGACACGGCTCGTGAGTTCCATGACGAAACACTTCCTGCCGATGGTGCCAAAGTAGCCCATTTCTG
>CAZWAF010000088.1:0-6228 GCA_964631795.1 uncultured Flavobacterium sp.
CGGAGCCACGCGCACCGGCTGGCTCCGCTGTCGCTTTACCCTTGGATAAGGAACACTCCGGCGGAACAGACATATTTCGGAATCCTGAAAATCTAGCATCCATAATCAAGTTGATTTATAACCGGAAATATATTCGCCTCCGCTGATTTATAGTTCGCTTCCGTTTCACGCACCAGGTCTTCGCCTTCCTCCTCCGTCGTCAGGCTGCCTGCCCTGGGCGGCTGGCTACGGCCGCAACACCGCCCGGCGCTCCTCGAAAAATAATAATCTCCGCTATCGCTACGATTATTATTTTCTGCGGTGCTTGCGGGTGTTTGATTGCCTTTCCCAGAAAAAAGACTGTGGAATAAAGACCAAAAAGAGAAAAATTCCCGAGAAAGTTCTGACTCATAAAAAATAAAAAAGAGAGAGCAAAGGTAAATGGAAGGTTACTCAAAAAAGCTTAGTTCAAGCCCTGCGGGTTTTTGAAAAAATCTCCACCCTTACATTTCCAGTTCAACATCCGAGTAAACGATGAGGTTTCATTTCCATAAGAAAGCATAGGGTAGTATTTTTTCAAAAAAACTGCTTTTTTGAAACCTTCCACTTCAAGAAATGGCTTTCTCTTTTTTCTTTTTTTCTCTTTTCAGAAATTTTTGGAAGGAATTCTTTTAATCATCATCAATTAGTAAAAGAAGGAGAGAACTAAAGTAATTAAACGTATCGTTTACAACAATAATCGATTTTTATAACCCTTAAAATTTTATATTTTTGATGTCATAAAAAATGTAAAATGAGCTATATCGTAGTTGACATAGAAGCAGATGGACCTATCCCTGGAGATTATTCAATGATTTGCTTCGGAGCAATTATAGTTGATGAAAATCTTGACAAAACCTTTTACGGTAAGTTAAAGCCAATTTCCGAAAACTTCAATCCGGATTCTTTAGCTATTTCCGGATTTAGCAGAAATGAAACTTTAGAGTTTAGTAATCCTATTGAGGTGATGTTTGACTTTGAAAACTGGATAAAAGAAAACTCCAAAGGAAAACCAATTTTTATAAGTGACAATAACGGATTTGACTGGATGTTTATTTGTTGGTATTTTCATCACTTCATTGGAAGAAATCCTTTTGGATATTCATCAAGAAGAATTTCTGATTTATACTGTGGATTGGTAAAAGATACTTTTTCTCAGTGGAAGCAATTAAGAGAAACTTCTCCTACTCACAATCCTGTAGATGATGCCAGAGGAAATGCAGAAGTACTGCTTTATATGAAAAATGAGATGGGACTAAAAATAAATTTGAAGTAGTGTTTCGACATACCTTAACTCCTGTAAACAAAAAGGAATTATTCAAAATAAAGACTAAGTTCCTATCTGAAATAGTACAAAAACTATTAGAAGAAACGCATTTTAATTTCAACCATACTAAATGTCACCACTTACATCTTTAAATATAATCGAACTATTCAAATCTGTCTTTATGGGCAGAGAGGACGTTTTTGCCGTTCGATGGGAAAAAGGAAACAAAAGTGGTTATATGCCTGCCTTTTTTTATGACCCTTACAGGTATCGAGCACATAAAATGAGTGGAGGAACTTTTCAAAATTATACAGATAAAGAATATCTTCCTTTGACTGAGAGAGAAATTGAAAAACACCTCAACGGTGAACATCATATTGGAATTTATCCACTATTAAAAAATAATACTTCTTGGTTTATTGTCGCAGATTTTGATAAAGTAGATTGGATAGATGATTGCAGAAAGTTTAGTACTGCCTGCCAAGAAATGGGAGTTCCTGCATACCTGGAACGGTCCCGTTCTGGAAAGGGTGGACATGTTTGGATATTTTTTGAACAACCTTATCCCGCCATTAAAAGCAGGAAGATATTTATTTCAATTTTACAGCAATCCGGAGTCTTTTCAGTCTTTGACAAAAGCTCCAGTTTTGACAGACTATTTCCTAATCAGGATTTTCTTTCCGGAAAAGGATTTGGAAATTTAATCGCTCTTCCATTTTATAAAAGAACTTTAGAACAAGGAAATAGTTGTTTTATCGAAATCGAAAATTTATTACCTTTTCAGGATCAATGGGATTTCCTCAAAAATATCCAACGAATTTCAACAGCGAAACTTGATGAACTCTTCGAAACTTACAATACTTCACAAAACATTTCGGTTTCTGCTTTACCAAAATCTGACAATAGAAAATTAACTATAACATTAAACAATGTTGTTTCGATTAATCGTAACGCAATACCTTTTTCATTAATTAATTTTCTAAAAGAAGAATTAAATTTTCCGAATTCAGAATTTTTAATCAAAAAGAAAATGGGCAAAAATACTTTTGGTGCCGAACGTTATTTCAAGTTTGTTGAAGAAACTGAAAATTCGGTAATTATTCCAAAAGGTTTTGTTGGAAGAATAATTCGCTTCTGCAGAGATAATAAGATTGACTATGATTTTCATGATCAAAGAAAAAAAAGAACTGACGTTTCAATATCATTTGACGCACAACTCCGAGTACATCAGCAAATAGTGATTGACACCATCTCTAAGAAAGATTTAGGAGTGATCGTAGCTCCTCCTGGTTCAGGAAAAACAGTAGTGGGATTAAAAATCATAGCCGAGAAAAGACAACCAGCATTAATTGTTACACATCGGAAACAAATTGCGGAACAATGGATTGAAAGAATTGAAACATTTTTAGGAATACCAAAAAGCGATATTGGGAAAATCGGGCAAGGTAAAACCAAAATAGGAAAGCAAATAACTGTTGCCATGATTCAGAGTTTATCAAAAGAACTTGAAAAGACGGATTCTGATAAAATTTTGAATGCTTTTGGAACTATTATTATAGATGAATGCCACCATATTCCTGCTGAAACATTTAGAAATACAATTTCAAAACTACAGTCTTTTTATTTGTACGGATTAACGGCAACTCCTTTTAGGAAGTACAATGACGGGAAGTTGATTTTTATTCATTTGGGAGAAATTATCGCAGAAATAAAATCGGACGAAATAAAAAATTCCAAAAGGCCAAAAATCATTATCCGAAATACAGAACTCGATGTTCCATTCAACTCTAAGACAGATAAATTTGAAACTTTATCTAAAATCTTGATTCACGATTCGAACCGAAATAAAGCTATTCTTCAAGATGTATTCAATGAATTAAAATCGGAGAAGAAAATAGTAATCATTACTGAACGCAAAGAACATATTGACTCGCTTTATCAATATTTGAAACAGTCATTTGAAACAATCACATTGAGCGGAGAAGATTCTGAAAGCTCCAAAAACTCAAAATGGAAATCACTAAAAGAAGGTAATTATCAAATATTAATCACTAATGGGCAATTCTTTGGTGAAGGAACTGATTTGCAAAATGCTAATTGTCTTTTTCTTGTTTATCCTTTTTCTTTCGAAGGTAAACTGATTCAATACATAGGCAGAGTACAACGTTCTGAAATAGCACCAACTATTTATGATTATCGTGACATCAAAATAGATTACTTGAACAAAATGTTTCTGAAAAGAAATACATATTATCGAAAAATCGACAAGCAGGCAACCTTATTCGATGAACCCGAAGAGGAAATTGCAATTTCAAAAAGCAATTTTATAGTCGATAAAAAAATAAAGATTGCGTTTGAAAATCTTGAATTCCGTTACGGAAGTGTTGCTTTTAAATACGAGGTGCCTGAAATGAAAGCTGAACTTGATTTTGATATTGAAAATCTTGAAATCAGACCTGAGTTTGAAGTTTTAAAACCCTATTTTTCAAAGACACTCAAGATTAAGAATATCACAGTTACTGTTTATGCTGAATTCGAAAACGGTAAATTAATTTCTCAGTTAGCTTCATCCATTGACCTTCACAAAATCAATAGGGAAATGGTTGAAGGAGTAAAGTTTAAATTCATTACAAAGAATTTTATCAGCAAAGAAAACCTTTCAGATAGTAGAAATATTATAGATGTGAATCATTTACAATCAGACGGAAAAAACAAGCTCTATGATTCAGGAGATGAACTATTAAACGATATTTTAAAAAACAAAAACTTCAAACATCAGAAGCATTTACAATATTTAGCCAATCGTCATGCAAGAAATATTCTAAAACTTCGATTCGTTCTTAATCCCTTTTCATTCGTTTTTCTATTAACAGGCAATGAAAAGTTTCACTATGTTTTAGAAACTCTGAACACAGAAGAAGCAACTTACATTTGGCATTTTGACAATGATAAGCAAGCTCTTCCTTATCAATTAATGCAGGTCGATAGTTATCTTAATATAATTAGAAATAATGGAAGGCAAGCATTTATGGAAAATCCACCCGATAATTTCAGTCGCATACTTCATGACTATTCAGACCAAAGAAAAGGATTTGTAATTTGGAAAGATTTGATTGAAGAAAGATTGATATAGAAATGATTCAATCAAAAGATCCTGGATTTTACTATCTGTTAACGACAATAATCTATTTGCTTAAATCATAATCTCTTAATTCATAAAAAAAAGCCTAATCATAGACCAGGCTTTACAATTCTCCGGAAAACCCCGATACCTATCGGGGCAATCAAAACCGGATTATTTTACACTGAACTTGTTTCAGTGTCTGTTTTTAAATTTCGTTAACCACTTTAAAAGAAGCGATACCGTAAAACTAACTAGCGCTCCAACTACTGCAAGGATAATCGTTTTTAAAATATCTTCTGAAAGAATGTTGGGTACAATACTCAATAATGTTCCCGAGGCGGTACTCATTCGGAGGGAAGTTTCTGTTTCCATACTATCCTGAATTTATTTCAGAATCCTCTTTATCATCCTGCACTGTCGCCCTGAGCGCAGTCGAAGGGTCATCCTTTTGTTGATGTTCTAAATTTACAGAAGTATCAACCGTCAACTGGCTCACAGCCGAGATAACCCCACCCGCAACTGCCATATAACCCGCGACGCTTACCACCACCGCCGGCAATACTACCGGAGAAGCAATCACACTTCCGCTAATTCCCAATAAAACCAAACCAACCGTTCTCAAAACCTTAAAAAACTTAGGCGTTGGTTCCTTTACTCGTTCAATCACATTTTTCATAATAAACCTCCTTATTTATTGTCCTCCCGAGCGAAGTCGAGGGATGATTCAACAATCAATTCCACACTTTCGTTTTTGTTAAGTGCCTTATAAACCAAGTGTTTCAAAATCGCAAAAGCTTTTCTAGACATCAAGCCCAAACCAGGACCCGAAAGCTTCGTGACTGGTGCAATACAGCCATTCAATTCCAAAAGCGCATTATTGGCCGGATGAAACAGAATCAAACTTCTGTTAGTCACTCCCGTAATTTCTAAATGCCACTTAAATTTTTGGCTGTAGCGTTTTCTGATTAAATATTTCCCCTCCGGAATGCAGGAAACTCTCTTTTCATTATTCTTCCAAGGCAATTCAATAGTCTTACAGATTGTTTTGCCCTCACTCACGAGTTTTCCGTTTGTCCCATCGGGGAAATAAGTTCTTGTTAGCCAAATGACCATTACACTCCTGTATCTACAGCCACAATCGCAAGTGGATTGTAAGCTCCGTTTTTCAAAGAATACATTTGGCCGTTTACCTCTTGGTAAAACTCAATCCCCAACACCAAAAATAATGGGTTAATGCTGTTGGCTGTCACTAGATTTGTTTGACTGATCGCTGCCGTTTCCTCAGCATTCCACGGAAGGATTGCCGTTGCAGAATTACTCAAAATGTAATTCTCGCTTTCGAAATCAATCTCAAAGCCAGCCGAAACAATTTTGAAGTGCGTAGTTCCACTTGGCGCTGCCACCACATTCACCGGAACAAAAGGATCCAAGCTTACTGTAATATCTCCCGTAGCTCGATCCAATACACACACAAACGGAGCAAACAAGCTACTTCCTAATTTTCCGCCAATATTGAACTCAAAACCATTCAACAATGCAGCTTCTCCGTCAATCACATTACGTAAGCCACGTTCACTTGTGGTATCCGCTTGGATAACCTTCACCATAGTCTGAGTCAATCGGCTAACCATTCTCCCGTCGGCAGAATTCATCAGCATCGTTCTCAATGCGGTCCTCAAAACTTTCCCAGCTTTTCCGGCTCTCCCAAACTCAGAACCGTTTTCACGCGTTCTCTGAAACGCAGGGTCATTCTTGATTCTACTAGCGTCAATTCCGCCTTTTTCTCTCGCCAAATGACCGTCCTGCGTTTTGTAAAAAG
>CAZWAF010000089.1:0-6196 GCA_964631795.1 uncultured Flavobacterium sp.
AATATCTTTTGAAATTTTTTGGGTGGAGATTTTTTCTGAAACCCGCAGGGCTTGAACTTGCTTTTTTGAATACCTGGAACTTATCTTTGCTCTCTTTTTTTTATTTTTTATTTTGAATATTCAAATCAAATGTTCTTGTTTAATCGGATTTTATCTGAAGGAATGAGTGTTGATTTGAAAGATAGACGTCTTCGGAAAGGGTATCAAATTCTTTGGATGGATGAATAAACCAAATCATAAAATACACAAGCTATTTATCCGGCCAAAGAATTTGATACTCTTTCTTTTGGTTTTGATTTTTGAGGATGCCTGAAAGTCAGTTGGCAGTCTCAGTGTTCAGTTAGCAGAAAAATGTCTTATGAAAATGTGAAGCATCTTCAAAAAACAATGCATCATACTACCGAGTGCGATGTGGCAGTAGCGCAAGTAAGGGTATCATTTTTTATTTGCTTATTGGGATGTTTCTGATTGCTTTAGTGAAAAAGCTGATGCCTGAAATTCAGTTGACAGTCACAGTGTTCAGTATGCAGCAGATTATCTTAAAAAATGGTATGGCATCAGCTTTTTCGCTGGAGCAATAACTGTGGGGTTTCTGGCAAATAAAAAATAATACTCTTACTGGGAATTTTGGTTTTGTGGGTAATAAAATGGCTTTTACCCTAGGCAAATTTAATAAAATTAAAAGCCATTTTATTACTTACAAAAGCAATGCAAATACTTCCTATTTAACCACAAAGTTGATAAAACTGTTACCGTAAACGTTCTTAAAAGCAATGAAAAACGTAATGCTTCCTATGAAATGGCGAACGTTGTTAAAGACAGTGGCGAAGGACGGTGTTTTTTGTAGCTGGGTGATGCGATGGGAGCTGCAAAAAAATGTTGTCCTGGAGCCACTGGCAAGCGCGTTGGGAGAGCGGCTTTTTTACATAATGTTATTATAGTGCATCCGAGATTTTGATTAGTAGCAGGATAGTTCTTTATGCACTATAATGCCACATTATGTAAAGAAGCTTTGGGAAAAAAAATTACTGGCATGAGTTGCGAAGCGTACGTGTTTTTGTTTTGTGCGTTGGGCAAGCTCTTTGCCTAATGGCGTGCACGATTTTTCAATTAAAGCATAATTTTCCTGTCATTAGGCAAAGTGCTTGATGAGCGTTGGGACAAAAACCATGACAGTAATTTTTTTTGGAGCGTTGGGAAGGAGTGGCAATTGAAAACTAAATTTTCTCTTTTACTTTTCTCTTTTATGTTTCCAATCGCAATTTTCTGAAAAGATACTTGGTTGGAAATATATTTTGTTTATAATATCTAAAAGTTTATTAGACTTCAAAAGACCACCACAATGTTTCGGTTCAGTTGCTATTGTGAAGCCACATAATCTTTCAAATATCCATTGTGTTAAAGGATTACTAATTGAAAGTATATTTTGCATTTCTTCTTTTTCCATGTATGTGAATTTTTTACCTTTTCCATTATAAGGATTATTCAAGGTGAAAAAGTCTAAATCTATGTCGAAATATACTTTGGTTTCATTAGAAGCTAACAAGCAATCTTCTAGCTCTTTATGTGTTTTAAACTTTTTAATTGTATGTTTGTTACCATTTATATCAATAAATTCTTCATCTTCCCAATTACTTTCAAAAGTACCTTGTCGGCAGTGAACATAAATATCTCCAATAATATTAAGATATGCAGCAGATAAAATGTGACCATCATTATTTCCTGCTAATTTAGCCCAACTAAATAAAGCTACTTCACCATCATTTGATTGATCAAGTTCTGATAACCACTTTTTTTCGGTTTCACAAGGATAACACAAATCTTGATGCCAATCTAAACTTACTAAGCACGGTGGTTTACAATCTGTATTCTCTCTAGTCCATTTTAACCAATAAAAAAAAGCATATCTGTGTTCTTGAAAAATAGCTAACTCTGTAACTCCTCTTCTTAAAAATGGATGGGACAAAATTTGTTTAGCAGAACCTGGAGGAACTATGTAATGAGGATTTCTAAATTCCATTGTTAGATTTATTGATTTGATATTGTGATTTTAGTGATAATAGAAGTTAGTGTAGCATTCAACCAAAATTGCCAATTTTCAAAATTTAAAATAACTAAAATTAATGTTATAATAGATATTGTGTTTAATGAAATAATTGCCTTTTGATTGTTCCTCTTTCTTATCACTTTCTGTTTTGGAGAAGTTTTGAAAACCCTCATTCCGGAGTTTAATAAGCTTACAGTTTCATTATCAATCATTGCCCAACCAATTGAGTTTGTACCTAAATCAAGACCTAAAATTCTACTCATTTTTATTTATTTTAAATTACTATATTGTTTAACGAAATTAGCGAAATGAAGCAAACAAAGAATTGATGCTAGGAATACTTGGACTAGGAGCGATTTTTGTGCAGCTGAATGAGATAATGAGTTAGTTAAAGTAATTTCCTTTTTGTGGTATATTTTTTGTAAATCATTCTTAAGAAAACATTATATGAAGTTGGCTATTAATACGTTTTTTGATATAAAATTTGTTTTTTGGTACAAGAGTTGTATATTTGCAAAGTCATTTCCCTAGGGAAAAGGACCTGGTTCGTGAAAACGTACGCCACAGCACCGTAGCCTGTGGCTTTTTTATTTTATCCTCTTAGCATACTTATCTTCATAGTACTTTTGATTTCTAGCATCATCAATATGAAAACAAGAAATAATCATATAGTCAGGAGTTATTTTTTCCATTACAACTAAAAAGTTTCCTTCTTTAAACCAAAAATAATCTCTGATTTTACCATCAGCTTCCAAAAATTGAAAGCAAGTCACATCTTCAGTATCTTTATTTTCTAATATTGGTCTTATCCAATGAATTTTATTAGCTCTTTTTTTATCAAAGCTTCTTTTGCCTTTATCTCCTCTTGTAATGATTTTTACAAAAGTATGAGGATAAGCTTCAAATCCTTCTTCTTTTGAGTTTGCTATATCAATCTTTACTTTACAGCCATCAAAATAAAAAACATTATCAATAAAATCGGCTTTGAATAATTGAAATAATTCTTCTAAATGTTCTGCTGATGGGTCAATTCCTAAATTAGATATGTGATCGTCCAAGTCTAATAAATCCATTATAGTTTTATTTTAGGTTGGTGATCAAAAATATTGAACTTTGTTTCCCAAGGTTCTGTTCCTTCTTCGAGATTAAAACCAGATTTAGTTTCTAAATATTTAATGAAATCCATTCTGTTTTGAGTTGGATTTACAATATTATTCATTACTACTCTTGTTTTATATGTTATTGCTCCAATAAAGAAATCGGCAAGTTGAAAGAAATTATTATCGTGAGAATGTAAATGTTGAAATTGCTTGAATGGACTATTGCCTTTATATTCGGTATTAAAAACTTCATTAATCTTTTTTAGTTTTTCTCTACCACGAGTATTTTGAATATCAATAAAAACTCTGTATTCATCGCCATTACTATTGTTTGGATGCAATAAATAATAGGTCATTTTATAGTAGAAATTATCATGAGAACCTTGGTTAAAATCTATATGATTTAAACGCTCCTTATATTTTACTAAAACACATCGAAACTGTAATGATGATCTAAAAAAATAATCGACTAGCTCTTTGTATAATTCAGTTCTTGCATTTGAAAATTTATTCCATTTCAATTCTGATTTTTGATTGTATTTCGTAAGGATTTGATTGAATTCTTTTTGTAATTCAGCGTACTCATTCATAGGTACTTTGATGTATCCGATACACATTACCGGAATATTGTCATGTTCTAAATGACAACTTTCATCTATATAAAAATCATATTTGTTATTCATTAGAAGTTCTATGAGCTAATTATAGTTTTAATTTAATTGACTGTTAGTAGTAATTCTTGTTAATTCATCTGAAGCATCTTTATTTAAATTTACTCCTTTTGCTTCTAAGTTTTCAATTACGGCAGATTTGAATTCTAATTTATCAATTAAGTGTTTGTGTTTTATTTTGAACAGCATAAATAAATCATCCCAAGTCATTGCATATATTTCGTAATTTCTAATTGATTGGACTAGATATTTTTGTCCTTTATTTTTTTGGTTTTCATATAAATCAATAATATAATCATCAACTTTTTTACCAACTAAAATAAATTTCCAATTTCTTCTTAAACTATTAAAACGTTCTTCCTCTATAATAAACCTTAAATATCTTTCAACTTGTTGAAATTGTTCAGAACCAATTACTACAGAAGGTCGTTTTAATTCAACAATAATATTTTCTTCAATGGTTAAATCATTATTTGTAGCATCTGGAATGTCTGATTTTCTACTAATAAAAATATCAGGCCTTTTAAGCTTCTCTTTATTATCTATTGTTTCTGGTTTTTTATTATCAATTTCGAGGTGTGCAAAATAATTATTTAATAAGATTTCAAAATTCTTGTCAGCAGAAACTAAATGAAATTGCTCACCAAATAACCAATAATTGTCTTCTATAACTTTTTGAATATGCTCTCTTTCATTTGTGAATTTTTCCAAATCGAAGATTAATGCTTTTAAGATTTCAACAACATTAAATCTATTCTCTAGTAACTTTATTAGTGTATTTATATGGGATAAATTTGTTCTCTTTAAAGTTCTGGCTAGTTCCTCTCTTTCGTCATCTGTAAGTTTTACAACATTTTCAACAATAGTCAAAACACTTTCTCTTTGATCAGTATCAAGTAGTAAATTTAAAAACCCAACAATTGTTTTGCTTTGAGTTGTAGTTAGACTTTGAAAAATTTTTGGTTGAACACTATATAACTCTTTGATTACATTTTCTAAATCAATTTTTCTTAAATGATCATATGAATTGTTTTTGAAAACTGGAAATACTTTGTTTTTGTTGTAACTTTCAATTAACTCATTAGCTTTTGAATTTCTAATGAATAATTTTTCTTTTTCAGAAACAAATTCATTTAGTAACTCTACAAGGTTTCTAAATGTAATATCTGTTTGGTTTTTACCAGAAAAGTCAAATGTTGGATTATCTTCTTTTGTGGCATTGAAGTTGTCAAAATAGGTTGCTTCAATATATAGAGAATGATGAAAATCTACAGCTTTATTGTTAAATGAAGTGTGTTTTCTAAAAACTTGCTTTTTCTCGTCATTTAAAAAGTAATAATAATATTTATCACCTATTTTCTCCTTCCATCTTATATAACTAACCTTAAAATTATAATCTCCAATTGGAATATTTTTTTCATCGGTATCATCTATTACAGAAAAATAATCTAAAGGATTATTATTAAGAAGTATTTTAAAATCTCTCTCTTTATTTAAGTATAGAAACCAGCCAAACTCATTTGCTAAAAACTTTTCAAATTCTTCATTATCTAATAAATCTCCATAAATTTCAGTAAAGCCCTCAAAAATCACTTTAGTACCTGTCTTTTGTTCTTTTGAAATTACTCTATCAAATGTTTCAAAATCTTGACTACTCTCTTTTTTGATTTGAATATTGTATTCTAAAAATTTATCCTCTTTTGTTTTAAAAATTGTACTCCAAGTTGCTTTATTACAAAAAGTTGAAAAAGAATATCTTCCCTTTCCTTTTTTTCCTTTTACAAATCCTGTTTCTGAAAACGAGTTCGCTTTCAATGAAACCATAAAATTTCCAAAAGTATCTGATATATTATCGAAACTAATTCCTGAACCATTATCAGAAATTGAAAAACTTTCAAGTGTTCCAATGGAGTTTGCTGAAAAATCAATATTTATTGTAGATGCTCCAGCATCAAAACCATTCCAAATATATTCAGCTATAGCTTTCTTATAATCTGATGGTAATCCACTACCTTCAATACTTTTAGATGTTAATTTTGTGGTATGTTTTTTCATAAATTAAATATGATTACATCTATTCTAATGAATAAATTTTAAAGTTTCAAATGAAAACAATTCCACAAAAATATAACAAAAAAGTTAATAATAAATTACTCAATTTTCATAATTCAATCTACTTTGATATGAAATTAGTTTCACTCTTTCAAATAGCTTAATTTTTGATAATTTAATTATAGAACTAATTTGTCATTTCAATCTCAATGTATGATTTTAAATTATATAATTCAATTTGGCTTTCACTATCTCCTTCCAATTGTCCAATCTCAATAAATGCAATATCATGAGCGAATGCTTTTTGACCAATTTGATGTTCGATA
>CAZWAF010000090.1:0-5823 GCA_964631795.1 uncultured Flavobacterium sp.
AAATACCCCGATGGCTCTGCCTCGGGGATAGTCGGTTTCAAGAAATTATTTTATTGTTTTCTCCTAAAATCTCTTAATGGTTAAACTCTCAAAAGTGAATTTTAAAGTTTCTATTTAATTTTTAAACAGGCTCTAAGCCTCTCAAAACATTATAATCACTTTTGTTAAATATTTCGAGTAAAATCGTATTCAGATTAATGAGGATTTTGGATTTAATTTTACCTGTTTTTGTTTTTTAGGACAATTGTATTTTTAGTAAATTAGTGAATCGTCTTTTCTAAAAATTGAGTCTTATGAAAGAAGATTTTCTGCATTATCTCTGGAAATTCAAAAAGTTCGACATTTCAAATTTGAGAACTTCAAACAGCGAAACGATTACTATTGTCAATTCGGGACAATATCTGCAATTGGCGGGTCCCGATTTTTTCAATGCGCAAATTATTATTGGCAATCAAAAGTGGGCGGGTAATGTTGAAATTCACGTCAAATCTTCCGATTGGTATATGCACAATCACGAAAGAGATTCCAGTTATGAAAATGTAATTTTACATGTGGTTTGGGAGCACGACACAGAAGTTTTCAGAAAAGACAATACCGAAATTCCGGTTTTGGAATTGCGAAATTTTGTTTCAAGGGAAGTGACTGAAAACTATCAGTCTTTGATGTATCCGAAGACCTGGATTTTTTGTGAAAAAGAACTCTCTCAATTAGATAATTTTACTTTGAAAAACTGGCAGGAACGTTTGTTTTTTGAACGTCTGGAAAGAAAATCAGTTCCAATTGAAAATTTATTGAATGAAACCGGTCAGGATTGGGAAGCGGTGTTGTTTTTTCTTTTAGCCAAAAACTTTGGTTTGGATATCAATGGCGAATCTTTTTTGAATATTGCCAAACAGATTTCGTTTTCGGTAATTCAAAAAGAATGTTTTGAACTCGAAAATCTGGAAGCCTTGTTTTTTGGATTCGCCGGTTTGCTCGAAGAGGAGAAAGAAGATAATTATTACAAAGATTTACAATTTCGTTTTTACTTTTTGCTTCACAAATACCAATTGGATAAAAACATAGAATCGGTTCAGTTTTTCAAACATCGACCGGATAATTTCCCGACAATTCGATTATCGCAATTGGCGAATTTGTATTTTGAACAACACAATTTGTTTTCAAAGATAATTGAAGCCAATTCGATTGAAAAGTTAGAGTCAATTTTCAGGATTTCGGTTTCGCCTTACTGGCAAACACATTATCAGTTTGATCGTGAAAGTCCGAAAAAGAATAAGAAACTTTCCAAGTCATTTATTGATTTGCTCATCATCAACACCATTATTCCTGTTCAGTTTGCTTATGCCAAAAACCAGCAAAAGGAGAATTCGGAAGATTTGGTCGATTTGCTAAAAGCATTGGAACCGGAGAAAAACAGCATTGTTCAAAAGTTTGATTCTTTTGGATTGAAAGCCGAGAATGCTTTTGAAACTCAATCATTGCTTCAGCTCAGAAAGGAATATTGCGTAAAAGGTAAATGTTTGGAATGTGCTATTGGGTTGAAGTTGATTAAGGAGAGTAGATTTTAGAATTAAGATTGAAGAATTAAGAAGGAAGTAAGAAGACTCAAAGTAGCAGAGCAGTAAAGTTTCAGAGAGGAGGATTCGAAAAAAAATGTATTTTTACAATCTATTCAACAGTCGAATCAACAAATCCACATATATGACACCAATAATCAGACTTAAATATTTTTTGGAAAAACACGGATTTCATGTTTCTTCCCGTTTGGCTGATAAATTAGGAATGCGAGCCAACAGCGTCCGATTGTTTTTTATTTATATTTCGTTTGTTACGGCAGGTTTGGGTTTTGGAATCTATTTAGTGTTGGCTTTCTTAGTAAGGATGAAAGATTTGGTTCGCTCCAAAAGATCTTCTGTGTTTGACTTATAAACGTCGGTTATGGATTTCAAAACAGTAAAAGGGTATTTTACTTTTACCGCTACTCAAAGAAGCGGTATTTTTTTACTGTTACTCATTATCGTTTTTTTTCAGGTATTGATTTTTGCTGTCGATTTCTCTTTTGAAGAAAAACCAAATTCTGAAAAAGAACAATGGCTTTCATATCAAGCGGAAATTGATTTGCTCAAACAGGAATCTCAAAGTCAAAAAAAGAAAATATATCCGTTTAATCCCAATTTTATTACTGATTACAAAGGGTATCAATTAGGAATGTCGGTTGCTGAAATTGATCGTTTACTGGAATTCAGAAAAATCAATAAATATGTCAACTCGACCGAAGAATTTCAAAAAGTTACAGGAGTTTCTGATTCTCTTCTTGCAGAAATAGCACCTTTTTTTAAATTTCCCGATTGGGTAAAAAATAAAAAAACGAATTCATATAAATCTCCAGAAAAGGTGTTTTCTGAAAAAAAGGAAATAGTTCTGATTGATATAAATCAGGCTACATCTCAAGATTTAGAGAAAGTTTACGGAATAGGTCCGGTTCTGGCGCAACGAATTTTAACCCAGAGGGAGAAGTTGGGAGGTTTTGTTGATATGAGTCAGATGAAAGATATTTGGGGATTGTCGGATGAAGTGATAGCAAATCTCAATAAGAATTTCAAAGTAATGGTTCCTCCAAAATTGAATAAAATTAAAGTCAATTCGGCTTCAATCAGGGAGTTGTCACAGTTTTCGTATTTTAAATATGCTTTGGCAAAGGAAATTGTTCTTTACAGAAGTATGAATGGAGATATAAAAAGCGAAGAAGATTTGTCTAAAATTAACGGATTTCCTGTTGATAAAGTGAAAGTAATTGCGTTATATTTGGATTTTTAATAAGAATAAAAATAGTATTATATATGAATTCGATTTATTTTACAGAAGAGCATGAATTATTTAGGAAAAGTTTCAGGGATTTTCTGCAAAAAGAAGTAGTGCCTCATGTTGAAAAATGGGAAAAAACAGGTACAATAGAACGTTTTATTTGGAAGAAATTTGGCGAAATGGGCTTTTTTGGATTAAAATATCCAGAAGCTTATGGTGGACTAAATTTAGATTTGTTTTACACTGTTGTGTTTTTAGAAGAACTTCAAAAAATAAATTCTTCCGGTTTTGCAGCGGCTATGTGGGCGCACGCCTATTTAGCAATGACGCATTTGAATGCAGAAGGTGACGAAAGAATAAAGAAAGATTATTTGGCTCCAAGTATTTCAGGTGATAAAATAGGTGCTTTGTGCATTACTGAACCATTTGGTGGAAGTGACGTTGCAGGAATGCGCACAACAGCTGTAAAGAAAGGAGATAAATACGTTATAAATGGGTCTAAAACATTTATTACCAATGGTGTTTATGCCGATTATTATGTGGTTGCAGCCAAAACAAGTCCGGAACTTGGGAATAAAGGGATCAGTATTTTTCTGATGGATACCAATTCAAAGGGGATTTCGGTAACAAAATTAGATAAATTAGGCTGGAGAGCATCTGATACAGCAGAAATCGCATTTAACGATGTTGAGATTCCGGTAGAAAATTTAATGGGAGAAGAAGGAAAAGGGTTTCCGTATATAATGCAGCATTTTGCGTTTGAGCGATTAATCATGGCTGTTAATGCCCATGCAAGAGCCGAATATGCTTTAGAATATACTATTGACTATATGTCAAAACGTGAAGCATTTGGTAGTACAATTAATAAGTTTCAGGCATTGAGACATACAATGGTAGGTCACGCCACAGATGTTGAGCATTGTAAAATATTTAATTATGCTGCTGTAGCCCGTTTGAACAAAGGAGAATATGTGGTTAAAGAAGCTACAATGGCCAAATTGAAATCTACTAAAGTAGCCGATGAAACAATTTACAGCTGTTTGCAGATGTTAGGCGGTTATGGGTATATGGAAGATTATCCATTGGCTCGTTTATTCAGAGATAGCCGTTTAGGTCCGATAGGAGGAGGAACTTCAGAAATTTTAAGAGAGATTTTGTCTAAAATGATAATTGATAAGCAAAACTATCAGCCGGCGGTGAAATAACGAGTGGTGAATAGTGATTAGTGATTAGTGAATAGTGAATAGTGAATAGTGATTAGTGAATAGCCATTAGCTAAAAGTTTTGGCTTTTGCCTTTTTACTAGTGGCTTCTAAAAAAAAGTACAATTCATAACGCATAATTCAAAATTAAAATATACTTTTGCAGCCTTAACGAGAGGAGGTGTCAAGATTATGTTAATTATACCAATTAAAGACGGAGAAAATATCGATAGAGCATTAAAGCGCTATAAGAGAAAATTTGATAAAACTGGAACTGTTCGTCAGTTGCGTGCACGTCAGGCTTTCATCAAACCTTCTGTAACAAACAGAATGAAAATCCAAAAAGCGGCTTACATTCAAAACATGAAAGATAGCTTAGAGAGTTAATTTTAACTTTCGAAAAAAATAGAACCGTTGGTCAGAGAAGTTTTTTAACTTTGATGCCAACGGTTTTTTTTATGGAAAAAATTAAACAATCATTTCGGGATTATTTAGAAAAAGAGAAGAAGTATTCGCTTCATACGGTTTTTGCTTATTGTGCTGATTTGGATTCTTTTGGTAATTATTTAATTGCTGAATTTGAACAGGAAGATTTTTGTGAGGTAAATTATGGTCAAATCAGAAGTTGGATTGTTGTTTTGGTTGATTCCGGATTGAATAATTTGTCAGTCAATCGAAAAATAGCATCTCTCAAGGCTTTTTATAAATTTCTTCTCAGAACAAAACAGATTTCGGTAAATCCGATGGCATTGCATAAATCGCTTAAGGTTTCTAAGAAGATTCAGGTTCCGTTTTCGGAAATTGAGTTGAAATCGGTGTTGGAGAGCTGTCGGTTTTCTGAAGATTTTGAAGGAATTCGAAACAGGTTGATTATTGATTTGTTGTACTCAACAGGTGTTCGAAGAGCGGAATTGATTGGTTTGCAGTATAATGCGGTTGATTTTTCGGTAGGAACCATGAAAGTGTTGGGAAAAGGAGGGAAAGAGCGGGTGGTTCCGTTGTTGTTTTCGACTTTGGAGCAAATGAAAATTTATTTAAAGGAAAGAGCTTGTTTGCAGGAGGTTAGGGATGGTGATTGTTTTTTTTTGACAATAAAGGGGTTTAAATTGAGTGAATCGCTTGTTTATCGTTTGGTAAATTATTACTTTAGTGATGTCTCCAAGAAGGTAAAAAAGAGTCCGCATGTGTTGAGACATACGTTTGCAACCCATTTATTGAATAACGGAGCGGAACTGAATTCTGTAAAGGATTTGTTGGGGCACTCCAGTTTGGCATCGACTCAGGTTTATACAAACAGTAGTTTGGCTGAGTTAAAAAAGGTGTTCGAATCGTCGCATCCCAGAGGTTTGAAAGAAAAGTAAAATGTTTAATCAATTAAAAATTTAATTATGAAGGTAAATGTTCAAGCAGTTAATTTTACTGTTGATGGTAAACTGGTAGATTTTGTTCAAGAGCGAGTAGATAGATTAGAAAAATACTATGATAAAGTAGTTTCATCAGATGTGTTTCTTAAAGTTGAGAAAACAAGCGAGAAAGAAAACAAGTTTGCAGAGGTGAAAGTGCATGTTCCTGGTGATGATTTAATAGTTAAAAAACAATGTAAGACTTTTGAGGAAGCAGTGGATTTGGCTGTGGAATCTTTGGAACGTTCGTTGGTGAAACGAAAAGAAAAAATTAAAAATCATGCTTAATTAAAAATTTTGTAAAAAAAGTTTTGTTTGAAATATAAATTAATATACATTTGCAGTCCGTTAGAAATAGCGGACTTTTTTATTGAAGTATGCCGGTATAGCTCAGTTGGCTAGAGCAGCTGATT
>CAZWAF010000091.1:0-304 GCA_964631795.1 uncultured Flavobacterium sp.
CCGCCAGAAACTGACGGAGTGCGCCTCTCACACCACCGAGCCCTTCAACTTCGTTCAGGACAGGCCAAGCGGGTCACGTACTCGGCGGTTCGCAAAAAGATGGGTTAAGTTGGATGTAAACTTCTGTTAACGATTGATACCCTCGCATTTTCAGACGTTTTAGGGTAATGGTTGTCCCCGACCGCGCGGATATGCGCAACGATAGCGCGGAAATTCTTTCCGTGCCCGCAAACAAAAGCAAAAAAGCCGGATAACAGCCTAAAACAGCAACCCAAAAGTTGCTGTTTTTTTTATACTTTTAAAA
>CAZWAF010000091.1:404-5648 GCA_964631795.1 uncultured Flavobacterium sp.
CAAAAAGGGATGTCAACAAAATATAAAGCCACAACAACAGAGCAAGCTTATTTCATAACCATTACCCCCCGACCGCGCGGATATGCGCAACGCGCGGAAATTCTTTCCGTGCCCGCAAACAAAAGCAACAAAGCCGGATAACAGCCTAAAACAGCAACCCAAAAGTTGCTGTTTTTTTATACTTTTAAAACAAAAAGGGATGTCAACAAAATATAAAGCCACAACAACAGAGCAAGCTTATTTCAAACCATTACCACAGTTGGCTGGGTAGATGTGTTTACACGACTCAATCAGAAATATGTAATCATCAATGCGCTACAACATTGTCAGCAAAACAAGGGACTGGAAATTTATGCCTACTGTATTATGAGTAGTCATATACATTTGCTTTGCAAAGCTACTAATGGCTTTGTTCTCTCTCTACTAATGGCTTTGTTCTCTCTGATGTAATGCGGGATTTCAAAAAATTCACCTCTAAAAAAATAATTCAAACTATTATTGAAGAACCCGAGAGCAGAAGAGAATGGTTATTGGAGTATTTTCAGAAAGTTTGCGAACATTTAAAAAGAGAACAGCAATACAAAGTTTGGCAAGATGGCTACCATGCCGAAATTGTTGAGACCAACTGGTTTATAAAACAAAAAGTCGATTATATTCATAACAATCCCGTAAAAGAGAAAACTGTTTCGTTACCGGAAGATTATTATTTTAGTTCAGCAAGAAACTATGCAGGTTTGGAAAATGATTTAGAAGTAATGTTGTTGGATTTATTCTGATAAAATGGCAATCTTTGTGGGCACGGAAAAAATTTCCGCGCTATCGTTGCGGTTTAGTATTCGTCAACAGAACCGTGCCCACAAAGTGAATATTACCAAGCCACAACTCAAGTTGTGATTTTTTTATGCAAAAGCACGTTCCCGCCATTCCCCAACTACTTTAACAAAAACTTATTTGGCATAATCGTAAAAAAGAAATCTAAGTACTAACTTTGCGCTTTTCTCTAAAACTATGCTAGAAAACGACAATACTATTGAAGTACTCGGAGCCCGCGTTCACAATCTCAAGAATATAGATATTTCCATTCCCCGCGAAAAGCTGGTGGTTATCACCGGGCTTTCGGGTTCGGGAAAATCCTCTCTGGCTTTCGATACCATTTATGCCGAAGGACAACGCCGCTATGTGGAGACTTTTTCGGCCTATGCCCGTCAGTTTCTCGGTGGATTGGAACGTCCTGATGTGGACAAGATTGATGGTCTTTCGCCCGTAATTGCCATTGAACAGAAAACAACCAGCAAAAGCCCGCGTTCGACTGTGGGAACCATTACAGAAATTTATGATTTCCTGCGTTTGCTTTACGCCCGTTCTGCCGATGCTTACAGTTACAACACAGGAGAAAAAATGGTATCGTACAGCGATGAGCAAATTAGGGAACTGATTGTACAGGATTATTCAGGCAAAAGAATCAATATTCTGGCTCCTGTAATTCGTGCCCGAAAAGGACATTATGCAGAGCTTTTCCAACAAATTACCAAACAGGGATTTCTGAAAGTTCGTGTCAACGGAGAAATCAAAGATTTGGTTTCGGGTATGAAACTCGACCGTTACAAAACCCACGACATAGAAATTGTGGTAGATCGAATGGTTATAGATGACAATCCTGACAACGAAAAACGTCTGAACGAAAGCATTAATACCGCCATGTATCACGGCGAAAATGTACTGATGATTCTGGATCAGAATACAAATGAAGTACGTTATTTCAGTCGAAACCTGATGTGTCCTACAACGGGAATTTCATACGAAAATCCGGAACCGAACTTATTTTCTTTCAACTCCCCAAAAGGAGCTTGTCCGCATTGCAAAGGACTTGGAACTGTGAATGAAGTCAATCTCAAAAAAATTATTCCTAACCCAAAATTATCTATCAAAGCGGGTGGAATTGCACCTTTGGGCGAATCTAAATCGAGTTGGATTTTCAAGCAAATGGAAGTTATAGGCGAGAAATTCAATTTCAAGATGACCGATGCTATCGAAACTATTCCCGAAGAAGCAATGCAAATGATTTTGCATGGAGGAAAAGATAAATTCATAGTCGATTCTAAGGATTTGGGAGTAAAACGCGAATATAAAATTGACTTTGACGGAATTTCGAATTTCATCAAAAGTCAACACGACGAAACCGATTCCACTTCAATAAAACGTTGGGCAAAAGACTTCATGGACGAGGTGAAATGTCCAGAATGTTCTGGTTCCCGTCTTAAAAAAGAATCACTTTTCTTTAAAATAAATGAAAAAAATATAGCCGAATTATCCGAAATGGATATTTCCGATTTAACCATCTGGTTCAACGAACTTGACAATCATTTATCTGACAAACAAAAGATAATCGCCACCGAAATCATGAAAGAAATCAAAGACCGTTTGTCTTTCCTGATGAATGTTGGTTTGAATTATTTGTCTTTAAGCCGAAGTTCTAAATCGCTTTCGGGCGGTGCGGCACAACGCATCCGGCTGGCTACACAAATTGGTTCGCAACTGGTGGGCGTTCTTTATATACTTGACGAACCGAGTATTGGTTTGCACCAAAGAGACAATGAAAAACTGATTCATTCTTTGGAACAACTCAGAGACATCGGGAACTCGGTTTTGGTGGTGGAGCATGACAAAGACATGATAGAACGTGCCGATTATGTAATTGACATTGGCCCAAAAGCCGGGAAGTTCGGAGGAGAAATTATCAGCAAAGGAACTCCGAAAGAATTACTTGCCGAAGATACTATTACAGCTCAGTTTCTTAACGGAAAAATGAAGTTTGATATTCCGGAAAAACGACGAGAAGGAAACGGGAAAACCCTAAAACTTTCGGGAGCAACAGGAAATAATCTTAAGAATGTCAACATAGAATTGCCTTTGGGCAAAATGATTTGCGTTACCGGAGTTTCTGGTTCAGGAAAATCGACTCTGATAAACGAAACCCTCTACCCTATACTGAATGCGCATTTCTTTAACGGAGTAAAAAAACCACAACCTTACAAAAAGATTGAAGGTTTAGAACACATAGACAAAGTCATTGACATTGATCAAAGCCCGATTGGAAGAACACCACGTTCAAATCCGGCGACATATACTGAGGTTTTTTCCGAAATCAGAAATCTGTTTACCATGACTCCCGAGAGTATGATTCGCGGTTACAAAGCCGGACGTTTCAGCTTTAACGTAAAAGGCGGGCGCTGCGAAACCTGTGAAGGATCGGGTGTGAGAACTATTGAAATGTCTTTTTTACCGGATGTTTATGTGGAATGTGAAACCTGTCAGGGCAAACGTTTCAACCGTGAAACCTTAGAAATTCGCTATAAAGGAAAATCTATTTCTGATGTTCTGAACATGACAATTGATGAGGCGGTTCCGTTTTTTGAAAATATTCCAAAAATAAACCGTAAAATCAAAACCATACAAGACGTTGGTTTAGGGTATATCACTCTGGGTCAACAAAGTACTACTCTTTCGGGCGGTGAAGCACAACGTATCAAATTGGCGGGAGAATTGTCGAAAAAAGATACCGGAAATACTTTTTATATACTTGACGAACCTACAACCGGACTGCATTTTGAGGACATTCGTGTTTTGATGGATGTTATAAACCGACTTGTGGACAAAGGCAATACTGTCCTGATTATTGAACACAATATGGACGTAATAAAACTTGCCGACCATATCATTGACATTGGTCCCGAAGGCGGAAAAGGTGGTGGCCAACTCATTGCCAAAGGTACTCCTGAAGAAATCATTAAGGTAAAGAAAAGTTATACTGCTGAGTTTTTGAAGAAAGAATTGAATAACAAAATTCGTTAAAAAGCATATTATTTATAACTAATTTCTTATGTTTGAAACAATGACAAATTAATATGTCGAATTTTAAAACGAAAACGATATGAGATTAGGAGATTTTGACAATGATGAAGACAGAGTAATTCAGGATAAATTAAAACAAAAAACCTGGAATGAGATAAAAGCAAACGATAGCTGGGCAATTTTCAAAATAATGTCGGAATTTGTAAATGGTTATGATACTTTATCCCGAATTGGTCCTTGCGTAACCATCTTTGGTTCTGCAAGAACTACACCCAATGACCATTATTACCAACTGGCAGAAAAGATTGCTTACAAAATCAGTACAGCCGGATACGGAATTATAACCGGCGGAGGTCCCGGAATTATGGAGGCCGGAAACAAAGGAGCTCATCTGGGTGGAGGTGCTTCGGTGGGGCTCAATATTGAACTTCCTTTTGAGCAAAATCACAATTCTTATATTGATTTAGACAAAAACCTGAATTTTGACTATTTCTTTGTAAGAAAAGTAATGTTTGTAAAGTATTCACAGGGATTCGTAGTGATGCCCGGAGGTTTCGGGACAATGGATGAAATGTTTGAAGCTTTGACTTTAATTCAGACAAAAAAAATTGCACGGTTCCCGATTATATTAGTGGGAAGTGAATTTTGGACCGGATTAATTGATTGGATAAAAACAGTCTTGATAAAAAAATATCATTATGCCAGCGAATCAGACCTCGATTTAATTCAAATAGTAGATAACGAAGAGCAAGTTGTTGAAGTTCTGGATGCATTTTATAAAAAATACAATTTCAAACCTAACTTCTAAAAATTGCATTTTATTGGTGTTTTGATATAAGATTACACATCAGTAATACAGTTAACAAACTAAAAATCAGCCTAATTAACATCCTAAATATAAAAATATTTTTAAGCAAAATATTTTCAAAACAACTATTTACAGCAACAATAAACAGCCTAATAATCAATAAAACCTGTAATTAAACACATAATTCTCAATAACAAAGAAACAAACAAGCATTTATTTAACGACTCTTTAAATGTAATTATCCTTTTATATTGCGAAAAATAGTTCGGTTTTTCATAAATTTGCGCCTGAAAAAGAAAAGACAATTTCACTTATGACACAAACAGCAACCAATGCAACGTTATCGTTTGAGGACTTTAAAACAGAAGTATTAAACGACTATAAAATTGCCATAACCAGTAGAGAATGTAGTCTTCTTGGAAGAAAAGAAGTGCTTACCGGTAAAGCCAAATTCGGAATTTTCGGAGATGGCAAGGAGCTGGCACAGATTGCCCTGGCCAAAACATTTCGCAATGGAGATATACGCTCCGGCTATTATCGTGACCAAACCCTGATGTTCGCAACAGGTATGAGCAATATAGAAC
>CAZWAF010000092.1:0-5622 GCA_964631795.1 uncultured Flavobacterium sp.
GCCGCCCCTTAGTTTTTCGGCGGTTGCTCGGTAGCCAGCCGGTGCGCGTGGCTCCACTCCGTTTTGCCCTTGGATAAGGAACACTCCGGCGGTTCACCCATATTCGATAATCCGGAAAATATTGCATCCATTTAAAATTTATAATTCAAAATTCATCATTGCTCACCGCCTCCGCTGATTTGTAGTTCGCTTCCGTTACACGCACCAGGTCTTCGCCTTCCTCCTCCTAGCGTCCGTCGTCAGGCTGCCATCCCTGGGCGGCTGGCTACGGCCGCAACACCGCCTTGCAGCTCCTCGAAAAAAACTCCGCTCCGCTCCGTTTTTTCTGCGGTGCGCTGGGGTGTTTGATTGCCGTTTTCATAAGAAATAATGTGGAAGGAAAACCAAAAGAGAAGAAGTCCAACGAGAAAGTTACCGAATCTGCATTTTCAAATTCCCACATTCTCAAATTCTCTACATTTGTAAAATGAAACTCCAAAAACTACATAACTCAGAAACACTCGAATTCTACATTCCGGATTATTCCACCGAAATGGAATTACCCTTTATGGATGTGGGTATTAGTGCCGGATTTCCATCACCTGCAGATGATTTTATTGAATTGTCAATTGACCTCAACAAACAGTTAATCCGAAACAGAGACACCACCTTTTTCGCAAAAGTCAAAGGTCACTCTATGAAAAATGCGGGTATATTTGACGGAGATTTATTAATCATTGATAAGAGTTTGGAGCCTCAAAACAATAAAATTGCTATTTGTCAAATTGACGGAGAATTCACAGTAAAACGAATCAAAATAGAAGAAAACATAGTCTGGCTAATCGCTGAAAACGAAGACTACGCACCCATAAAAGTCACACCCGAAAACGAACTAATGATCTGGGGAATCGTTATCCATTGCATCAAATCATTTTAATTAATTCCCGATGGCTGAGCGAAGTCGAAGCCCTAACACAATCAGAGCATTCAATAATTAATAATTTAAAAATCATAATTCAACCAGATGTTCGCCCTAATCGACTGCAACAACTTCTACGCCTCTTGTCAAAGAGTATTCGACCCAAAGTTGATTGGAAAGCCCATTGTGATACTTTCCAACAACGACGGTTGCGTGATTGCGCGTTCCAACGAAGCAAAAGCAGTCGGAATCCCGATGGGAGCACCGGCATTTCAGTTCAAAGAATTATTCGAAAAAAACAATGTTCATGTATTTTCATCCAATTATGCTTTGTACGGAGACATGAGCAGCCGTGTAATGAACATACTGACAACATTCAGCCCCGAAATCGAGATTTACAGCATAGACGAAGCTTTCCTTAAATTCACAGGATTCGAACTCTTTGATTTAAAAGAATACGGAATCAAAATCCAAAAAACAGTTACAAAAGGAACTGGAATACCAATCAGCGTTGGTTTTGCACCAACAAAAGCATTGGCAAAAGTGGCCAACAAAATCGCAAAGAAGTATCCGGAACAAACCCAAAGTGTACACGTTATAGATACAGAGGAAAAACGTATCAAAGCCCTTAAATGGACAAAAATCGAAGACGTTTGGGGAATTGGACGCAAACATGCAAAACGATTACATGCTAAAAATATCTTCAACGCTTACCAATTCACTCAATTGTCTGATGACTGGGTTCGCAAAGAAATGTCAGTCGTTGGGTTGAGGTTAAAACACGAATTAGAAGGAAAACCAACCTTAGATTTGGAAACACCACAATCCAAGAAATCAATAGCTACCACGCGTTCATTCGAGAAATCGTTGACAAAAATAGAAGACATAGCCGAAAGAGTCGCAACATTCACAGCTTCCTCTGCCGAAAAACTACGTCATCAGAATAGCCATTGCAATGCCATTATGGTATTTGTGCAGACAAACTATTTCAGCAAAGACCAACCACAATATTCAAGAAATATCGTCATCAACACCGATTTCCCAACCAATTCAACAATCGAATTAAACCACTACGCTCAAACCGGATTAAAAGCTATTTTCAGAGAAGGTTACAATTACAAAAAGGCAGGAGTGGTAGTTCTTGGTTTAACCCCAAATTCCGAAACCCAATTGTCTCTTTTCAATACTTCCAATCCAAAGCACCAGCCTTTGATGTCAGTTATTGACAAGCTCAACGAATCATACGGAAAAAACAAAATCAAATTCGGCACCCAATCCCTAGGACGCCAATGGAAAATGAAGCAGGAAAAGTTATCACCAAGCTACACCACAAACATCAAGGATGTTATTATCATAAAACTCTAAAAATGATTTCCTCCGCGAACCGCTCATCCTAAACGTACGGTAGAATCGGAGTTAACCAACAAAAAATAAAAAAAAGACAGCAAAATTAAGTGGAAGGTTACTCAAAAAAGCTCAGTTCAAGCCCTGCGGGTTTTTGAAAAAATCTCCACCCTTACATTTCCAGTTCAACATCCGAGTAAACGATGAGGTTTCATTTCCATAAGAAAGCATAGGGTAGTATTTTTTCAAAAAAACTGCTTTTTTGAAACCTTCCACTTGAAGAAATGGCTTTCTCTTTTTTCTTTTTTTCTCTTTTGAAAAATTTTTAGAAAAGAATTATTTACCGCTATTGCTGACGGAAATAATTTAAAAATCTTCCTTTTTTATAATTTCGCAATATCATACCCATACCGAACCATATTATTTTGGACAGATTGGTATAATTATCTTAATCTTGAAAATATTTAAAGTTTAGAAAATCAATCATTAAAATAACAATGCAAAAAACAAGGTTTAAAATATCAAAAATGGATTGCCCATCTGAAGAACAAATGATACGGATGAAACTTGGTGATTTATCAAATATTCAATCGTTGGATTTTGACATACCTAACAGGCAACTTACCGTTTATCATACAGGCGGTTATGATCTGATTTTTCAGCGTCTTGATAATTTAAAGTTCGACACGTCTTTGATAGATAGTGAATCGGAAGAAAATTTTGTTCAGATTAATAATCATGCTCAGGAAAGAAAACTGCTATGGCAAGTATTAGCCATTAATTTTCTCTTTTTTGTAATTGAAATTATAATGGGTTTCATCGCTAATTCTATGGGACTTGTCGCCGATAGTTTGGATATGCTTGCAGACAGTATTGTTTACAGTCTTGCTCTTTTTGCAGTAGGTGGAACTTTATCCCATAAAAAAAACATTGCCAAATCTGCCGGATATTTTCAATTATTACTTACAGCATTAGGATTCGCCGAAGTAATCAGGCGTTTTATCGGTCTTGAACCTGTTCCGACATTTCAAACAATGGTTATTATTTCAACCCTTGCATTAATTGGAAATACCATTTGCTTGTATCTACTGCAAAAAAGCAAAAGTAAAGAAGCACACATGCAGGCGAGTATGATTTTTACTTCCAATGATATTATCGTAAATCTGGGCGTAATTTTAGCGGGAGGTCTTGTTTACCTGACAAATTCAAAATATCCCGATCTTATTGTTGGTGTAATCGTTTTCGTAATTGTAGGACAAGGCGCTGTCAAAATTTTAAAACTGTCAAAATAAATAGTTGAAACGATAATCGCTAAAATCTAATCATAAATGATAGCAAGATTTTGGCATAGAACGTAAACAAAGAAAGCCTGATCATTCATCATGACCAGGCTTTTCAATTTTCCGGAAAACCCCGATACCTATCGGGGCAATCAAAACCGGAATTAATCCTGAACTTGTTTAAGTATCTATTTTAATATTTGTTTCAGTGTCTATTTTTAAATTTTGTCAACCACTTTAAAAGAAGCGTTACCATACTTCAACAATTACTCATCATAATAAAAAAAGAGGCATTTAAGCCCCTTTCTCAGATAGCCGCCCCTCCTTTTTAGGTTAATTATAAGTATCTCAATACATTCTAATTTACAAAACAACATATTTGTATAAGTTAAGCGCCTATTGACTTATGAACAATTTAATGAACAAACAAAAATTATAAATTGAAAAATTTTGAATCTTCAAGAAATGGTTTTCTTTCTTCTATTAAAAGATTTTAGTTAGGAAGCATTCGATTAACAACTGTATATTTTAGAACAATGAGAATAAATGATTCAACCCATTTATTTGTTAGGAAAACAATTAAATTTGTTATTCTGAATAAAAATTTGCGAAACAAATGCGTAAAAACTTTCGACTATCATACTATATCGGAACAAAGAGGTTGAAAATGTTCGGATATAAACGAGTTAGTGGCTATGCGAAAAAAAGTTAAACAGAAATAAGAATAATTTAGACAATTAATTAGGAGTTAATCATATAATACTAAAAATAATAAATTATGTCAAGAGTTGTAATGGTAATAGGTTTGGTAATCACCTTTATAGGTTGGATTTTATACCGTCTTATAATTAAAAAAGACTTAAAGAAGAATTTAAATAATCTATATCTTGGACTATTTTTTATAGGAATATGGATTTTACTTTATTTTTTTATTAATGATTTTTTTTAAAAGTTGTGTATTAAACACAAAAAAAGCCAGGTCTCTCGACTTGGCTTTCTCATTCTCCGGAAAAGGTTACCAATCAAAACCGGAATTTATCCTGAACTTGTTTCAGGATCTATTTTAATATCTGTTTCAGTGTCTATTTTTAAATTTTGACACTCGTTTCAATAGGAGCGAAACCAAAAAACTCACTATCGCTCCCACAACCGCTAAGATAATCGTTTTTAAAATATCTTCAGAAAGAATGTTGGGCACTATACTCAACAAAGTTCCTGATGCAGTTCCAGTTCTAAGGGCAGTATCTGTTTCCATGACTACCCCGTGTTTGTTTCAGAATCATCTTTGCCTTCTTGGGCTGTCGCCCTGAGCGTGTCCTCCCGAGCGAAGTCGAGGGACGAAGGGTCATCCATTTGCTGAGGTTCTGAATTTGCCGTTGGATCAACACCAACTGTCATTTGACTTACCGCCGAAAGAACCCCGCCCGCAACTGCCATATAACCTGCAACACTCACCACCACAGCAGGCAGTACAACCGGAGAAGCAATCACACTTCCACTGATACCCAATAAAACCAAACCGACCGTTCTCAAAACCTTAAAAAACTTTGGTGTTGGTGATTTTACTCTCTCAATCACATTTTTCATATTAGACCTCCTTCTTTTGTTAGTTAGTCATTATTTACTTCTCACATTTCACTCCCGAAGTTTCGGGATCACTTCTCACAGACTCAACAATCAATTCCACACTTTCGTTTTTATCCAGTGTTTTATAAACCAAGTCTTTCAAACTAGAAAAAGCTTTTCGCGACATGAGTCCCAATCCTGGACCCGAAAGCTTCGTCACCGGTGCAATACAGCCGTTCAATTCCTGCAGAGCATTATTGGCAGGATGAAACAGAATCAAACTTCTGTTGGGTACGTCCGTAATTTCCAAATGCCACTTAAACTTTTGGCTGTAACGTTTTCTGATAAAATATTTCCCCTCCGGAATACAGGAAACTCTCTTCTCATTATTCTTCCAAGGCAATTCTATGGTATTGCATATCAATTTGCCCTCACATTTGAGTTTTCCGTTAGTCCCATCAGGGAAATAAGTTCTTGTTAACCAGATTACCATTACACGCCGCTGTCAACTTTCACAATCGCCAACGGGTTGTA
>CAZWAF010000093.1:0-5095 GCA_964631795.1 uncultured Flavobacterium sp.
CCATGAAATCGGAAGTAGCTCCTTTTTTAATTTTATTATTTTTAACCGCTCCGGCTTCCTGAATAGCTCCTCCAAAAAGAAGTAATTTTTCGGTCAAAGTAGTTTTCCCCGCATCGGGATGAGAGATGATTCCAAAGGTTCTTCTTCTTTTTATTTCTTCTGTAAAACTCATAATTGTAATAAAAAATGGACTGCAAAAGTAGTATTTATTTGTTTAATTGTTTGAATCGTTGATTTGTTTATTTTGGAGGAAGTTGTGAGGAGAGGGGTGCAGAGTTGGTTATAGACTAATCACTAAATAAATAATAGTAAGCAGTAAACTTGTATAATGTAATTGAATTGTTAAATTTGTTGGTTCGAATTTAAAAATGACCGGATACTACTGTTGTTTTGATTTTTTTTGGAAAATAAAACAAGGTGTTGGACGTTTTTTAATACGTAAATTATAAAGAGAACTTTTTAAAATTAAATAAATTAAAGAATAAGAATGAAAAAAATATTTTTCGGGTTATTGTTTACTCTGGGTTTGGTTAGTAATGCTCAAACAAGCAAGGAAGAAGTTTTGTTTACCGTTGATGATAAACCTTTTTATTCGGAAGAATTTCTTCGAATTTATAAAAAGAATATCAATTTGGTAAAAGACGATTCTCAAAAAGATTTGAATCAGTATCTGGATTTATACGCAGGTTATAAGATGAAAATTTGCAAAGCTAATAAACTGGGATTGCAGAATTCTCCGAAATTCCAGGCCGAATTGAAATCTTACAGAAACCAATTAGCGAAAAATTATCTTACAGATACAAAAGTTACCAAGGAATTGCTGGATGAGGCGTATGCCCGTTCTAAAAAAGAGATCAATGCTTCTCATATTTTAATAATGGTAGATGAGAATGCTTCTCCTGCCGATACATTGAAAGCATACAATCAGATGCTCTCTATTCGTAAGAGAGCAGTTGCCGGAGAAGATTTCGGGAAATTGGCTGTTGAATTTTCTCAGGATCCGTCAGCTAAAGAAAATAAAGGAGAATTGGGGTATTTTTCCGTTTTCAGAATGTTGTATCCTTTTGAATCGGGAGCTTACAAAACTCCAAAAGGCGGAATCTCTAATCCGGTAAGAACCAAATATGGCTATCATTTGATAAAAGTAAATGATATTAGAGAAAACAGGGGAGAAGTAACGGTGGCTCACATTATGATTATGACTTCAAAAGAAGCTTCGCAAAATAATCAGGCAAAGGCTACTATTGATATGATTTATAAAAAATTGAAGCAAGGAGAAGATTTTACAGCTTTGGCACAACAATATTCAGAAGATAAATCGACTGCGGGCAAAGGTGGTGTTTTAAATAAATTTTCTGCCGGACAATTGAGTTCTTCTATATTTGAAGACAAAGCATTTTCTTTGGTTAATCCGGATGATTTAACAGAACCGTTTCAATCGGAATTTGGGTATCATATTATTAAATTGATAGCGAAACATCCGGTAAGAACAATGGAAGAAATGCAACCTGAATTGGAATCAAAAATCAAGAAAGACGATCGTTCTAAATTGATTGCTCATTCTATGAATGATAAGTTAAGAAAGTTGTATCCGTTTAAAAGAAATGAAAAACTGTATGTTTCTACGGTAAAAGCCGTGACAAAAGATTTTTATGCACATACATGGAAAGTTCCGTTTAACACAAAACCTTATGAGCAAAATTTGTTTGTTATCAATAAGGATAAGAAAATTTCGGGAGTTGATTTCTTAAATTATTTGGCTACACAACAAAATTCGGTTGCCGATTCAAAAGTGGCTCTTAATAAATTGGTGGCAAAATTTTATGAAACTTTTGTTGATGAGCAATTGAATACTTATTATAATGACAATCTTGAAAATCAATTTCCGGAATTTGCCAATATAATGAGTGAGTACCGAGACGGATTATTGTTGTTTGATTTGATGGAAAAAGAAATCTGGAATCGTTCAAAAACCGATACTATCGGACTTCAAAAGTTCTATGAGGCAAATAAAAATCATTACCGTTGGAAAAACAGATTGGATATAAATGTATTGTCTTCAACAAATGAGAAAGCTATTAAAAAAGCATTCAAAATGTTGAAAAAAGGGAAAACATGGGATGAGATTAATAAAAAACTGAATGTAAAAGGCAAGATTGAAATTGCAAATAAAGAAGGAGTTTATGAAGTAGGAAATGCCGCAATTCCGGAAAATGTTCAAATGCAGGAAGGGGTTTATGATGCGGTTTTGAAAAATAAATATTATTATGTAACCAAAGTAAATAAAGTGATTCCTGAAGATTTTAAGAAACTGGAAGAATGCAAAGGGAAGGTAATTAATGATTATCAACAATATCTTGAAGATAATTGGGTTAATGAATTGAAAAAAGAATTTACTGTAAAAGTAGATTCAGCTGTTTTTGAAAAAATTAAAAGAGAGATTTAAGAAGCGATAAGCCTTAAGGACCAATAAGAAAGATGAAAATACACGAAATGAGAAATACACTTTATATATTGATAACGATTTTGTCGTTGGGTAGCGGAGTGTTGAGTGCGCAAGAGATTATTAAAGAAAAAGAAAATGAAGCTTCTGTAACACCACCTGTTCAGCGAACGAAGGTAGATGGTATTGTAGCAGTGGTTGGTGAAAACGTGATATTGGATTCAGATATTGACAAGAGTTTTTTGGAACTTACCAGTCAGGGAAATTCAGCGAAAGATATTACCAGATGCCAGATGTTGGGTAAATTATTGGAAGATAAATTATATGCCCATCACGCTGTTCAGGACAGTATTAAAGTGAGTGATGCCGAAATAAACGCCATGATGGATGAAAAAATTGCTGTTTTTGTAGATCAGATTGGTTCTATGGATAAGGTATTAACGTTTTTCAAAAAAGAATCTGTAGAAGAGTTTCGTTCGTATTTTTTTGATATTTTAAAAATGAACAAGCTTACTTCGGAGATGCAAAGAAAAATCATCGAAAATGTAGAAATTACTCCCGAAGAAGTTCGTTCGTTTTACAAAAGAATTCCAAAAGATGAATTGCCTGTTTTTGGAGAAGAAGTAGAGGTTGCTCAGATTACTAAAGTGCCCAAAGTTACTGATGAAGAGAAAAAGAAAGTAATTGAAAAGCTCAAAGGTTTCAAGCGGGATATAATGGCGGGTTCGAGTTTTTACAGTAAAGCCGTTTTGTATTCTCAGGATCCGGGTTCCAAATCTATTGGAGGTTATATGAAGGTAAATAAGAAAACACCTTTGGTAAAAGAGTTCAAAGAGGTAGCCTTTAATTTAGCAGAAGGAGAAATCTCAGAGCCATTTGAAACGATGTTTGGTTTTCATATTGTTTTGGTCGAGAAGATAAGAGGTTCCGAAATTGAATTGAGACATATTTTGTTGTTTCCAAAGGTTTCTGATGAATCGTTGAAAGAAGCCAGAGATGAACTACTTCAGATAAGACAAAAAATTATAAATAAGGAAATCACTTTTTCTGAAGCAGCCAGAAGTTCTTCTGATGAAAAAGAAACCAAAGCCAACGGAGGAGTATTGATAAATCCAAAAACGATGGACACACATTTTGAATTGACAAAAATGGATCCGTCTCTTTATGGCCAGATTTCAGGCTTATCTACCGGAGAGGTTTCTAATGTTATTGCAGACGAAGACCATGCCGGAAAAAGAATTTATAAAATCCTGACAGTTACAAACAAAATTGAAGCACATCCGGCAGATTATACAAAAGATTTTTTTAAAATTAAGGAGATTGCCCTTAAAGAGAAAAAATTAAAAGTTATTGCTAAGTGGACTGAAGAGAAAATCAAGGAAACTTATATAAAAATCAACGGCGAATACAGAAATTGTGATTTTGCCAATAACTGGATGAAAAAGTAGTTTATAGTTGTATGTTTTAGGTTGTAAGTTGGGTATAGGAAATTAAGTTAATCCTAAATCACAAATCCTAAATCTCAAATCCTAAAATCTTAAATAAAAATGTCAGACGTAGCGGCGATACAAAATTTGGTTCAGAAGAGAAATGAATTAAAAAAAGAAATTTCGAAAATCATTATCGGACAGGATGAGGTAGTTGATCAAATTCTTTTGAGTATATTTTCAGGAGGTCATGCTTTACTTGTAGGAGTTCCCGGATTGGCCAAAACTTTAATGGTAAATACCATTGCGCAGGTTTTGGGTTTAAACTTTAAACGTATTCAGTTTACGCCCGATTTGATGCCTTCCGATATTTTGGGAAGTGAGATTCTGGATGAAAACCGTCAGTTCAAATTTATCAAAGGACCTGTTTTTTCCAATATTATTTTGGCGGATGAAATAAACAGAACCCCGCCAAAAACTCAGGCAGCACTTCTTGAAGCAATGCAGGAAAGAGCAGTAACCATTGCCGGACATAATTATAAACTGGATTTGCCTTATTTTGTTTTGGCAACACAAAATCCAATTGAGCAGGAAGGGACTTATCCGTTGCCAGAAGCACAGTTAGACCGATTTATGTTTTCTATAAAACTAGATTATCCTTCATTTGCAGAGGAAGTTGAAGTGGTAAAAAGCACGACTTCGGATGTAAAAGTAGAATTGAATTCATTGTTTTCGGCTCAGGAAATTATTGATTTCCAAAGTCTGATTCGCAGAATTCCGGTTACAGATAATGTGATAGAATATGCAGTAACTTTAGTAAGTAAAACTCGTCCGGATAATTCTTTGGCAAATGATTTTGTAAGAAATTATATAGATTGGGGTGCAGGACCACGAGCTTCGCAAAATTTAATTCTGGCTGCCAAATCTCATGCGGCTTTTCATGGTAAATATTCTCCGGATATTGAAGATGTAAAAGCGGTTGCAACAGGAATATTGCGACATAGAGTAGTGAAAAACTACAAAGCCGATGCCGAAGGTATTTCGATTGAATCTATAATCGATTCGTTGTTATAAGATAAGTAATTGAATTATATATTAAACGCTCCGTTTTTCGGAGCGTTTTTTTGTTTTTATGACTAGGAATTTTCATTAGAGTGGTATTAAAACAAAGAAAAGTTTAAAATGTAATATATTGAAAAGCAGTTTTTTACAAAATCCTTAAAAA
>CAZWAF010000094.1:0-4573 GCA_964631795.1 uncultured Flavobacterium sp.
TGATTATGGTGATTAGTCCAAAGTTGAAATCGGAAGATGAAATCTTAAAATAAAACAAAATCGATAAAACCGGATAATAAAATAATAGGCTACCAAAACTGGCAGCCTATTATTTTATTTTTCAATTCAAAATTATTCTATCTCCGAAACCCTCAAAGTATTTACCATACCCCGATCAATTATTGGCATTGCAGCAAGGTTTATCAGATAATCTCCCTTTTCTACATAACCTTTCTCTTTTGCAATAATATTGATATCAGTAATAGTTTCGTCGGTGCTTACTAATTTATCGTAGAAATATGCATGCACGCCCCAAAGCAGATTCAGTTGGGTAAGAATTCGTCTGTTGCAGGTGAAAACTAAAATATGAGAATGAGGTCTCCAGGCCGAAATCTGGAATGCCGTATAACCACTATTTGTCAAAGTCGAAATCGCTTTTGCATTAATCGCATTGGCCATTTGTGTAGCATGTTGGCAAATAGTTTTGGTAATGTATCGATTCGTCTTGATTTGGGGAGTATTTTGAGGTACATGTATCAACGATGAATCTTCGACAGCCTCGATAATCTGTGTCATTTTCTCAATTACCTGAACAGGATACTCACCCACAGAAGTTTCTCCCGAAAGCATTACAGCATCGGCTCCATCCATTACCGAATTGGCAACATCATTTACTTCGGCACGGGTAGGTGTTAAGCTGTTTATCATGGTTTCCATCATTTGAGTAGCGATAATTACAGGAATCCTGGCTATTTTAGCTCTGTTAACCAACTTTTTTTGAACCAAAGGAACTTCCTGAGCCGGAAGTTCTACTCCCAAATCACCTCTGGCAACCATTAATCCGTCACAATGAGAAATAATTGTGTCTATGTTAAGCAAGGCTTCCGGTTTTTCGATTTTAGCAATAATCGGAATTTTGTGATCGGAATGTTTAGCAATTAATTTATGTAAATCCACTAAATCATTTCCAGATCTAACAAATGAAAGTGCAAACCAATCAATATGCTGCTCAATTGCAAAAAGAGCATCTTTAATGTCTTTTTCGGTCATTGCAGGAAGAGAAACTCTGGTGTTAGGCAAGTTTACTCCTTTTTTCGATTTCAGCGCTCCTCCCTGAATTACTTTGGTAACAACTTCTGTCTTTTTATTGGTTTCAACAACTTCAAAAATCAATTTTCCGTCATCGAGCAAAATTCTTTCTCCCGGATTTACATCTTTAGGAAACTCTTTATAATTCATATATACCCTGTGCGCATCTCCGGGAATATCTTCTTCTGTCTGAAAAGTTATAAAATCGCCCGGTTGAACAAAAATATCGTCTTTCATAACCCCAACACGCAATTTTGGCCCTTGTAAATCGGCAAGAATAGCGGTGTTTTTTCCGGTTTCTGAATTCAATTCTCTGATGATTTGAATTTTCTCTTTCACATCATCATAATTGGCATGTGAGAAATTAATTCTGAAAACATTTACACCGGCCAAAATCATGTCTTTCAGCACTTCTCTTGTACTGCAAGCGGGTCCGAGTGTAGCTACAATTTTGGTTTTCTTATTTGTAAGCATAGTTTCTTTTAAAAAATTAAATTATTTTTTGATTTTATCTTATCGTGATCAACTGTATATACAGCCGAAATCCGTTCTATGGAATTTAGCCTTTTCACAATATCCGGTAATCCTGTAATGCTAAGATTATTTTCTATTTTCAAAAAATAATCTACTTTTTTGAATTCGGGCAAAAGGAAAAAGGTTTCTTCTATTTCTAGTTTGGAATCTAAAAATAAATCCTGAGTATTATTTTCAATCGTTGAAACAGCTTCAACCATGTTTGCAAACAAATACCATTGAGCATCATTAGCCTCGTCTTCAAAAATAAATTTTGAGAAAAAAACTTCTGTATTTTTGGTGGTAAGCCCAATAGGTTCCTTGCATTTACTAAGGAGTACAGGTAATTTTTGATTAATAAAATAAGCTAATCGAAAATCTTCGAGCGAGGAATGAATGGCGATTAATTCGAAATCATCGTCATAAAAGTCATTTGGATGAAACTTTTGCACAGATTTGATATTAGATTCAAGCAAAGATAGTGCTTTCAAAAATAGCAAACTCAGATTTGTATTTTCAATTTTGGGTTGAAAACACAAATCTGAAATTACTTTTTATCCATTCTGTTCTGAAAAACAAAATAGGCTCTTTGCGAAGCTTTCTCCTCTGCTTTTTTCTTTGAAGTGGCTCTGGATTTGGCAACTACTTTACCGTCAATACTCAATTTTACACCAAAATAGCGTTCGCCTCTTATTCCGTTGTCTTCAAAAACATCATAATGAAAATGTTTTTTCTCTTTCTGACACCATTCTATTATCAAACTTTTGTAACTGATTACTTTTCCTTCGAGTTTTGCAATATTAACATACGGTTTGATTACTTTTCGATGGATAAATTTCTCACAATTTGAAAATCCTAAATCGAGGTAAATTGCTCCTATAAAAGCTTCAAAAAGATTGCCGTGTATGTTTTCTCCAAAGTTTTGAAAAGGAATTTTACTGTCTAAAAACCGAATAAGATCCAAGTCTTTCCCTAATTCGTTCAAATGTTCCCGACTCACAATTTTTGAACGCATTTTGGTTAAATAGCCTTCATCTCCATCGGGAACTTCATTAAAAAGATGAGCTGCAATTACAGAACCCAACATGGCATCTCCCAGGAATTCGAGTCGTTCATAACTCAATATTTTTCCTTTACTATCGATTTTATTTGCCGACTTATGAGTGAATGCTTTTTCGTAAAATTTCAAATTATGAGGCTTAAAACCCAGTATTTTTTCAATTTCGGAAAAAAAAATCCCGTCTTGTTGAGAACGGGATTTAGAAAATATTTTTTTGAATAAATTCATTAGAGATTACATTTCTAATTTTTTAACCAACACACAAGCATTATGTCCACCAAAACCAAAGGTGTTACTCATAACTACTTTCATATCTCTTTTTTGAGCTTTGTTGAATGTAAAGTTCAATTTTGGATCAATGCTTTCATCATCTGTAAAATGGTTAATTGTTGGAGGAACAATACCGTGTTTGATAGAAAGGATAGAAGCAATAGTTTCTATAGCTCCGGCAGCACCTAGCAAGTGACCTGTCATCGATTTAGTTGAATTCAGGTTCATTGTATAAGCGTGCTCACCAAATACGTGAAGAATTGCTTTACTTTCGGCCATATCTCCAAGCGGAGTTGAAGTTCCGTGCATGTTTACACCATCAACATCTGTTGGTTTTAAACCGGCATCTCTCAAACAGTTAAGCATTACATTTTTGGCACCTAATCCTTCCGGATGAGGAGCTGTGATATGATGCGCATCGGCCGACATACCTCCACCACCAATTTCGCAGTAAATATGCGCTCCACGGGCAATTGCATGTTCGTATTCTTCAAGAATCAAAGCACCGGCACCTTCACCAAGAACAAAACCATCACGGTCTTTGTCCATAGGTCTTGAAGCGGTTTTTGGATCGTCATTTCTTGTTGATAAAGCATGCATAGCGTTGAAACCTCCCATTCCGGAAATAGCAACAGCTGCTTCTGAACCTCCGGCCAAAATAAGATCGGCATGTCCTAAACGAATGTAATTGAAAGCGTCAATAATAGCATTGGTAGAAGAAGCACAAGCCGAAACAGTTGTAAAGTTTGGTCCTCTGAAACCATATTTGATAGAAATATGTCCACCTGCTATATCAGCAATCATTTTTGGAATAAAGAAAGGGTTAAATCTAGGAGTTCCGTCTCCTTTTGCATAATCAAGAACTTCTGACTGGAAAGTTTCCAATCCTCCGATACCTGAACCCCAAATAACACCCGCTCTGTCTTTGTCTAGTTTATCCAAATCCAGTTTAGCATCACGAACTGCTTCATCTGAAGAAACAATTGCATACTGCGCATAACGATCCATTTTTCTGGCTTCTTTTCTATCAATAAATTCCTCAACATTGAAACCTTTCAATTCGCAAGCAAACTTGGTTCTGAATTTTGAAGCATCAAAATAAGTGATAGGTGCAGCACCGCTAACCCCATTTACAAGACCGTTCCAAAATTCCTGAATGTTATTTCCTATAGGAGTAAGAGCGCCTAAACCTGTTACAACAACTCGCTTTAATTCCATACGTATCGTTTTATATTTATGAATTTAAACAAATAATACCTATGCTTTTTTCTTGGTCTAAATCATGAAAAATCATAGGCATTACAATAAATTATATTTTAATGATTGAACTGTCAATCAATGATTTTAATTTTAAAAAATAACTACACCCATAATCCAAAAGAGGTTATGGGTGTAAATTTATTATTTTTTAGCTTCTTCGATGTAAGAAATAGCTTGACCAACAGTAGCAATGTTTTCAGCTTGGTCGTCTGGAATTTGAATATCAAATTCTTTTTCGAACTCCATAATAAGCTCAACAGTGTCTAATGAATCAGCTCCTAAGTCATTTGTGAAGCTAGCTTCAGTTACAACTTCATTTTCGTCAACACCTAATTTGTCTACGATAATCGCTTTTACTCTTGATGCAATGTCTGACATAAT
>CAZWAF010000095.1:0-4304 GCA_964631795.1 uncultured Flavobacterium sp.
TTGAAAATCGAAACTATTTTAAATGCAAAGAGGCCGCCCTTTTCGGACGGCCTCTTTGTGTTTTTAATGTTCTCGGACTTTAGGTTCGGATGGGTTTTGGATCAATGCTGTAATTTATTGTAAAAGTTCATTGTATGAACTAATCTAAAAATTTGTACGTCAGCCAAACCATATCCGCAGTATACTCGTATGTATGGGGCACAATTTGTCATTTCAACAAATTTTGCAACTCCAAATCATCTTTGGCTAACATATATAAAAAATCTTTTGATTCTTTATTCAGTTTTTCCGTGTTTGCACCAGCTTTTAACAGCAATTTGATACAAGATATTTGATTATGCGCATTCAGTTCGTCATTTGTAATTAGTGCGTGAATTGCCCATCCAAGCGGTGTACTTTTATGCTCTATGTCAAGTTCGTCAATTACCGCATTTACCTGAATTAACCAATCCACTAATTTGTCCCGCCCGCAAAAGGCTGCCCAATGTAGGGCTGAAGCACCATCATTTTTATAGGTGTAATGAATATCTGCTCCATTTTCAATATAGAAAATCCCCAGTTGTTCTGCGTGAAGGCTGGCGGCTGCTAAAATTGGCGTTCCACCATCTTTAATTTTGTCACCATCAATATAAGCGCCGTTTTCTAAAAATATTTCAGCAAGCTTAATGGCTTCTTCCTCTGTCATTTTACCTTCAAACACGGTATCGCATAGCCGGTGTAACGGATGCGCTTTTGTTCTGCATAAGTCACTGTAAGGAATTGAGATGCCTTCATTTGCAAGACTAGGATTGTTACTTAATAGTTTGCTTAGCGTTTTATAATCTTTATTCTCAACCAGTCTTTTTATTTTTGGTTTAAACAAATTCATAAGAAACATACCTTAAAAGTTTTATGTTAGCAACAGTTATCTCCTGCTTGAATTGGCGGACATTTTACCGTTCCGTAACTGCAATACACACAGCAATCTCCCGGTTTGGGTTTTAGCACTTGTTTGCAATTTTCGCACTCGTAAAAATATTGACAAGCATTGGTTGGCATAATTTCGTCTTTTTTGTGACCACAATTCGGGCAAGTAATTGTAGACTTGAGTTCAACGGTTTTTCCGTTGTAAGTAGTGCAAGTGTCGCAAGTTCCGTTCATTTTGTTTCGTTTGTAGTTCCAGATTGTCGCTATGAGAAGACCGAACATACCAGCGTACAAAAAATATATCCAGTTGGCGTTTTCGTTGATATGATAGCCATAAAAAATCAAAAGTCCGCTTGGTATGGATGTAAGCAAAGGGTATATGCAATGGTGTTTACGGTAGGAAATATAAAGTCCACCAATAGAAATTACAGTCATTGCCTGAAAAACCCACATGGTCCAACCGCCAAAAAGTTCAAAACTACCCAGTCCGAATGCTGATGCAGCAAATGCAAAAAGCGGAAAACAGCAAGGTGAAAATATCGCAGTTAAAATCAATCCTGATGTTCCAAAGGTATCAATGGTATTTGGTAGCTTTATTTTTTGCAACATTGTTTGTTCGTTTTTGTTTTGCAATTCTCCATGTCTTTTTCGCATTTGTCATTTTTAACTTGGATAACAGGAACATTTCCTTTGCCTAAATACTTCTCACCAATTTCAACTATTGCTTTTCGCCATTCCGCTTGTGTATCATCACTATACAAATTCTCTTTAGTACGCACTTTTACCAATTCGGTTTTAAAATAGGCTTCAACATCGGCTTTTATTTTTTCTGCCTGGTCTTCAGTGATAATTTTTGCATTGAAATAAGTTGAAACTATTTTTTCGGAGATAATTCCTGCCTCTTCAATACTCAATTCGTCAACATTTGAACCCTTGTACCATTTACCATTCTGTGCGAAAGTTTCCAATTGAACAGTGCGGTCGCTTTTTTTCTTCATTTCATTAAAAGGCACGTCGTACTTGGCAAATAAGGGTTTGGCAGCACCTGCGCGAACCATGGTTTCACTTGCATTATCTTCCCAAACAATGGCGATAATAGTGCCTCTGCGATTGAGCCAAGCCTCTTTTATTTGATTATTTTGTTCCAGTTCCATTAACAATGGTTTTGAACGACTGCCACAGCCAATTGAAGATGAAGCCCCGCAAACTAGAGGAACATCATAAAAACTTACCTGATCGGATTTGTAATCAGAAGCACAGGATGTTAGTGAAATTGATAACATTGCAAAAAATAAGAAGACGATTTTTTTCATGTTTTTTTTAAATTTTAGTTAATGAATAATTTTAGGATGCTTTTACTATTGATGATTTGTTAGAAATATGCATGAATAATGGTTTTAAGATTTCCATATTTTCAGGTTTAAGAGAATAAAAAATGGTTTGTCCCGAACGTCTGGTTTGCACAATACTACCGTCTTTTAGTTTCCGTAAGTGTTGTGATATTGCGGGAATACTCATTCCCAAAATATCGCTTAAATCGCAAGGACAAAGCTCATTTTCTTCTTCCAATAAAAACAGAATTTTAAGCCTTACTTCATTCCCTGCCAATTCGATTATTTTTCCTAATGATGTGAAAGAGACGGCATTTTCAGCCAGTACTTTTTTACAATTGTCTATTTGTACTGCATCAGCAAATACTCGTATACAGGTATTTTTTTCCATGTTCCATTATAATTAGCAACAAATGTACTACTTTATTATTTAAGCAAGTTCTTAAATGTTTTATTTTAAGTTTCATTTTCTATTTTGCTCATTGTTTCTGATAAATGATGATGTTCATTGAAGTATTTCTTTTCTAAAAATTTTTGAAAAGAAATTATCATGATAAAAGAGTAGTCACAAACAGGCATGAAAATGGGGTGATGCGTAACTTTGTGTATAAATCTGTATGTTATGGAAGCGCAAATCTCATTTCCTCAAATTGTAGAACGAGGCGCAGGCATGGATGTGCATCGTGATACCATAGTTGTAACAGTTATGGGAACAGGAATTGTTACCGAAACAAAAACTTTTACAACTTACACCAATGATTTACGAAATCTAAGTTCTTGGCTTAAATCATTTTCCGTAACCCATCTAGTCATGGAAAGCACTGGAATTTATTGGAAACCGGTTTATAATATTCTTGAAGATGATTTCGAAATACTTCTTGTCAATGCTAAGCATGTCAAAAACATTCCGGGACACAAGACTGATAAAAAAGACAGCAGATGGTTAGCCAAGTTGCTGCTCAGCGGATTGTTGAAAGCAAGCTTTATTCCTCCTGTTGAAATTCGGAACCTTCGAGACCTGACCCGATACAGAAAAAAATTGGTTCAGAATGTTACGGCAAACCGAAATCGATTTGAGAAAATTCTTCAAGATGCCAATTTTAAACTAAGTAATGTTATCAGTGATATTTTTGGGAAGTCCGGAAGTCTTTTGATTGAAGCTATTAAAAATGGCAACAACGATTTTGAAGAATTACTAGCTCTTTGCCATGGCTCAATCAGAAAAAAAAGAGACATTCTCAAGGAATCATTACAAGGAAAACTCACTTCTCATCATAAATATATGCTTGATGTTATACAAATGGGAATAGATGGCACACATCATAAAATTGCATTGCTTGATCACCAAATCGATTCTCTTTGTGAACCTTATTCAGAAGAGCTTCGTCTATTACAAACCATTCCTGGAATAAGTAAAATCACAGCAACGATATTAATTGCAGAAATTGGAGTTGACATGAATAAATTTCCAACAGCACAACATTTGGCATCATGGGCAGGAGTTTGCCCCGGCAATAATGAAAGTGCTGGAAAAACACATTCTGGTCGAACTACAAAAGGAAATCAATATCTAAAACCTATTTTAATTGAATGCGCTTGGGCTGCTTCTCATGTCAAAAATTGTTATCTGCGTAAAAAATACGAAAGCCTCATTGGTCGCAGAGGAAAAAAGAGAGCCTTAGTAGCTATTGGGCATAAAATTCTCAATGCTGCTTATTTTATAATAAGAGATAAAGTTCCCTATCAAGAACTAGGTTATGATTATATTGATTCGAGAAGAAAACAAAGTCAGGTTCAATCATATCTTGACAAATTAAAAAATATGGGATTTGATGTTGAAATAACACCAGCCCATTGAGGTCGTTTTTTACTGCAGGGCATTTGTAACCGCGACAAAGAAATTGACCCTAAACGCTAAGAACAAACAGTTGTTGCCACGAGCACGCAGAAGAAAATTTTACCTTTTAGCGTTATTTATATCATTGAACCTATCACCTTTTAAATATTTTCAGAAGAAAAAAAAGAAAAAAAGAAAGCCATCTCTTCAAGTGGAAGGTTTCAAAAAAG
>CAZWAF010000096.1:0-4040 GCA_964631795.1 uncultured Flavobacterium sp.
TGTTTCCAACCGAACATAAAGCCGGGTTCTTTTTCTCCTAAGTATTGGAATTTGTGTTTTTTCTCATCTAAAGGCTTGTATAATTTAGTCCAATTGTCGTTTTCGTACGCAAAAATAAATTTGGTGTCACTGCTTACCACTTCGTAAGCATTACCGGATTTACTAACGGTATTAAACTTTGCTAATGATGAAACATTATATCTGGTCAAAGTGTTATAATCAATTTTGAATTTAGCCCAAAAATCCAATTCCTTTTGGTTGAAAGGTCTTTTCTCTATTGAAAATGACTTATTAACCTCAACTGTCCTTTTACGATTATTCTCTTCCAGTGAATAGTTTTCGATAAACAGATTCATATCGTTTTTGATTATTTCCAAGGCTTCAGGAAATGATTTGTTTTGAAGTTTCATAACCAAATCGAAACAGCTACCATCGTCACCGGTCGCAAAATCTTTGTATCTCCATTCGCCCGAACCCATTGAGGGGAAAATATTGAAAGAGGGCGTTTCCTGCTTTTCGGCAAGAAACGGATTGCTGATGTTTTTGGCGGCCAGTAATCTGTCGTAGTTGTGAAATGGCCTCAGATAATGATTCAGGATTTCATACGAATTTACCTTAGCTAAAATGCTTTCTTTGGTGATGTTCATTTTGAGAAAGTGATTAGTAAATAGTGATTAGTAATTAGCTTTAGCCAAAAGCCATTAGGCAATGGGCAAAAGTTTAAATACGACGACGTCGAAAGGTTTTTTGGTGAAACGACAGCGGGAATCACTTTTTACGACTTGATCTGTAATTGTCATCGAGCATTTTGTTGATGTCTTTGATTTTGTAAACAATCTTGTTGTTTATCTGGCTAAAGCCAATCAATCCCTGTTCCCGCCAATTAGCAGCAGTACCGGGACTGATTTTGAACAATCTTTGAAACTCGTCATTGTCAATGAATACTTTATCGAATATTTTTTCTTGCTTTCGGGTTATCAACTTGGTGAGTTCTTCCAAACGCTTTTCGATATTTTTTAGGCTTTCTTGAAATGGATGACTCATGGCTATAGTTTTTTAGCATTGATACTGATTAAAGCTTGTTCAATTTCGGAGCGCTTGTATCTGATGAGGTTTCCAAGTCGGTAAGGATTAAGGATTTTCTTTTTATTCCAGTCGGAAAGTGTTACCAAAGATACTTTTAGTATCTCGGCAGTTTCTTGTCGAGTGAGATACTCGGCGGGTGCTATGGGTTGGAAATTTTGAGCCAAAGATTGTATTTCAGCTCTAACATCTGAGAGGATGCTTTCTTTGAATTCTTCGGGAGAAACTCCGAATACCTGGGTAATTTTGCTTTGTTCCATCTTGATACAAATTTTATTGTTGGTGATGGAACAAAGCTATTGAGAGGTTTCTCGTTTTTTATTCTTGGAGTAACTCCAAAGGGTACTCCAGAGGTTACTCCAACTTATCTAAAATGCGTTGAATTTTGTCTAAATCCCTTTGGTAACCAGTGGTTATGTCTTTTGGTTTTAATTCGAGTTTTTCGATTGCAGTCTTAACGTTCTTCTCGTTTTTGCCCAATAATAAGCTTATGAGTTTGGCTTTTTTGGTATTTGGTTTGTTTTCAAACAAAGGAGTATTGAACAAGCCTAATTTGTCCAGTAATATGACGGACTGATTGACTGATAATTGATTTGAGCTGTCGGTTTGGTCAGAATTTTCAGAATTGGTAAGGGGATTGGTTTCCGAAAATAGTTTACTTTCCAAAAAATCAATCATAATGTCGGCCTCAATCTTCGCGGAAAAACGATAAAATTGATTGGTGAAGGTTGTAGATGCTATCGTACTCTAGAATTGACAATTGCTCAGTAAAATAATCATTACTCAAATGACTATCCATTTCTGGGTCACTTAAATTCGGAAATTCGTCTATCGTCAGATCGTAATCCATTAGAATTTCAATCATTTCGGATTTGCTAATTCCGTAGTATGGAGTTCTGGCAATTTTATCGATAACAAAAGACAAATAATTATCCTTTTTATTTCTGCTCAAATGCGATAAGTTTTTCATCACCTCCGACTGAAGAAAGGGTGTGAAATACGTGATTTTGGATTCATAAACCTGTTTGAAAGGAGTACGGTCGACAAGAGTTTCATCGCTTATAGCCTCACAAAACTTGTTGAGGTATTCATGGTTTATAGCCGGATTAGGGGAAACTTCCTGAAAGTTATTCTTGCTTGATCCTTTTGTTAAGGAATTAACATCTTGCATGCGTTAAAAAAATTAAAAAGGCTAAATATATTAAACTTTACTTTATTTAACCACTGTCATTGTTTTTTCTTCGATGTTTTGCTCCTCGTTCTGTTTGTTCCAATAAGCTTTCAATTTTTCGGCTTTTTCGGTATTGGTAATTTTGATGTATTTCAGGAATTGAGTTTCAGTCTGATGTCCTGTAATCCCCATAATGGTCAGATTATCCAATTTTCCATATAAGTTGGTAGCAAATGAACGACGGCAAATATGGGAAGTAACTAATTCCCATTTCGGGAAAACACCTTGTTCTTTTCTTTTACTTTCCGGATTAATCTTTGAACCCTGAACTTTTTCAGTGAATTTTGCCACCTTGCATAATTCCTTAACATGTTCGTTGAATTTTTGGTCTGAAATACTTCTCGGGAAACCGTTTCTTTTTTCCAATATTTCCCTCACCTGATGATGAAGTGGAATAGTTACTGTCTGTCCGGTTTTTTGAGTTTCAATTTCAATATAACCGTTTTTGATATTAGCATCTTTCAATCTTAAAAAATCAGAAATACGTAGTCCTGTGCGTAAACCAATGATGAATAAATCTCTTGTGTTTTCCAAGCGTTCGACTCCTTTGAAGTCGTGTTTGAATATTTTGTTGATTTCCTCATCTTTCAAATAAATGCTGTCGGCAGTGACTTTTGGTACAAAAAAGTTAGGGTGCTCAATGTGTGAATGTACCGGAAGTCCTTTTAGTTTGGCGTCTCTGGCAATGGTCTTTAAAGTGCCTATATAATTACCGATGGTTCCTAAATTTATATTTTGCTCCTGGGATAGGAAGTTTACAAAGCGGTCATAAAATGTCAAATCCAAATCGGTAAATTTCAATTTGGTTTTAAATCGGTTTTCGTATTCTTCCAGTTTGTGCTGCGTGGTTGTGTATTTTGTAATTGTTCCTTTGGAAATCGGTTTGTTTTTGCCTTTTATTATTCTTGTTGGAGCATTTTTAATGAAGGTTTCAATGAATGGGACAAAGAATACCTGATCAATTGCCGTTTCGTCAACTGGCCTGTTGAAAAAGCTGGCTATTTTCTTTCTTAGCCAATGTTTGTCAATATGTTCACCTTTGCTATTATCGGAATTGAATTCGTCAAAAATGAATTTTTCGAGCTCGGCAAGTTTATTATTGACATCGTCTTTGGTGGCGTCATCAGCAGTAAGTTTGACTTTTTGTTTAGCGGCACTCCATCGTTTAGGCTCGACCTTTAAATCTGTTGTAGCTGTTAAGTCGAATTTTCTGCCATTTTTGAAACGCAAAAGTATGTTTGTTGCGTTTTTTTCGCCCTTAATTAGGTAGTTAATTGTTGCCATTTGGTCTTAAATACTAGGTTTTTCAATACTCTAAAGGTAATAAAATATCCCCACATAATCCCCACATTGACTGTTTTTGTACATAATTGGCTTGATTTTAACTTGTTGCTAAAAATGAAAAATTCCTTATATTACAAGGGATTTAGGAGGTTTTGATTAAGTAAGATTAAGTCCGATAAAGTGGGTGCTAGTCCCTCTTTCTCCGCTTAAATTAAACCCTGACAATTGTAAATCAATTAGTTAGGGTTTTTTGTTTCTAGTCCTAGCCCACATTTAGTCCACATTAAATTTAAAATTTATTAATTAAAGAATATAATCCTTTTAAGCTGTTTATAGCTTGTAAATTCCATTCTTGATACATCGGAAGCATTTCACAGAAAACGTTGCTATATGGCTTTGCATAGCCTTCTTTTATCATAATTTCGTTTAAAACTCTACCATC
>CAZWAF010000097.1:0-3917 GCA_964631795.1 uncultured Flavobacterium sp.
TGTAATATCCAGGCATAAAAGCCTTACCATCTAGCAGGCAACCTATCTTGTTGGCACCGATTTGAGTTGCCGGCGGGAGTTTGTCTATCTCGGCTATGGGCTCTGATGGTTTTGAAGGATTGTCTTTTTCACAGCCTATTATTGAAAAAATCATCAATAATAATATCGTAATGTTTTTCATTTTATTAAGATTTTAGTTAGTGTAATGCATATCAAAACGCCCGTCCCTTATCTCGTGTACCACACCTTCTTTATCCTCTACATCATACCAAAAAGTGCCTGAAACGATCCCATTGACACGATCCAATTTCGTGATTTTCAATTCGCCTGTGTGTGTGTGTGGTATAATTGGGAGTTACGTAATCAATCCATATCCCAAATGCATTTCCTTTCGTTCTCTCTAATAAATCCAATGTTTGGTTTTCTTCTATTTGAAGACCTTCTGTTCCAACAGAAATTGATCTTAAAACTCCAGTAAATTTATTATTAAAGTTTAAATAGAAATAATATTCACCATTAACATATTGATAAAAGCAATTAGTAGAGTTATTATAGGATCCGGGTTTAAAAGCTTTACCATCGAGCAAGCAACCTACCGTGTTGGCTCCGATTTGTGTAGCTGGAGGTAGTTTATCTATTTCAGCAACGGGCTTTGAAGTATTGTCCTTTTCACAACAACTTAAGGTAAAAGATATAATGAGTAATAAGATTAAATTTTTCATGTTATTTCAATTTAGTGTAATTTAAAAGGGTATGCTTATATTGATTTTTTTCCCTATTTAATTTGTTTCATTTTTTTGAGCAGCTATAAAATTACAGATTTTTTCACTTTATAAATGCCACGCGAAACGATTAACTTTGTTTGATTTCCTTTCGCGCAGCATCAAGATGTTTCGATTTATAATCTTTTCATAAATAATTTTATTCAACTACAATCTTATGGTTTTCTGTTTGGTATCCATTATAAATTTTCAAAATATAAACACCTTTACTTAAACATTTGACAGAAAATGAGGTATTAATGTTGTGAATAGGTATTTTGGCAATAAAAGCACCCTTCATATCAAATAATTCTCCAGAGACAAAGTTCTCCTGTTCGGTTTTGGTATCCTTATTTTTCGTTTCGATATTTACTATATCGGCAGAAGGATTTGGATATATACTGTAATATTTATTATTAGGATCATCCTTGGTATCCTCAAGTTCTGAGCCGGTATCGGCTTTTCGTGAATAATTTTCCATACCGGGAGGAGGTGTAACGGTAGGATTATTTAAGGTAAGAATTTGCTCAGTTCTGCCACAGTCATTTATCAGTTCAACTTTAAATGTTATTGTCCAGCCGTTGCCTGGTATATAGAATACTGGGGGACATACTTGTGTTACAGTATCTGGATATAGAGTACCGTCTCCTGACAATTTTGTCCATTTTACTTCGGAAACTCCTATATAATTAAGGGGACTCATGTTTGGTGCCACAACCTGCACGTTCCAACAATCACCATTTATAATAGGATGTAATCCAAAATTAGGAGGATTACCTACCCATATATTTCTTGTTTCAGAGACACTTCCACATGGACTTGTAAAAGTTCCTTCAAGAATTACTTCACCCGAACCTGTGCCAACAGGTGTGAGGGTAGTAATTAGTGTATTTCCAGAAAGGGTCACTAGATTAGCCCCTTGTATTATAGACCAATTGGCTCCAGTTGCCCAAGACGGGGATGAATATGAATATACCCCGGAAGAACAAATAACATCGGGACCGGCTATTTCGATGCCCTCACAAACATAGGTACAGTCAAAATTCTGAGTGTTATCGGCATCGTTATCAAGCTCTGTAGCCAGCCAATCGCCGTTTCTGGTATTAAATGAAATATGGTTTTCATTGCTACCGGAAGCATTGAAGGATGTTGTATAATTATGAAATGCAGGAACCTTAGAAGCAAAAGGAGGATTGAGCTTGTTGTATTTTTCAGAAAAATCATTGGAGCTCAAAGAGGTTTGTCCGCTGCCTACATCCAGTCCGCTTGGAGTAGGGATAAAATCAAAACTGTTTTGAATCTGTAAAGCAGCTCCAACACTCACAAAATAGCTTGTCCAACTGTCTTTATTACTTACACTGCCTGAAATAGGATCAGTAAAGAGTTCTTTCTGACCTCCCGGATAGTAATCGTAGGACAGGCCAGAAGGGACGGAAAAATCTCTTGGAGTAATTAAATTGATCGTTTTGAGAGGAATAAGCCAAAATCTTTTTTGGTATGACATAGAGCCATGATAAACCTGTCCAGAAGACCATTCAACAGGTAATGCTTTCCCATAAAAATTAGCATCAAAATGATTGCGTCCCTCAAGCTCTTTAATATCTTCTGGATTTATATGTCCAGTACTGAATCGTATTATAGGAGTGATTGCCATCAATAAATCTGCCAGAAAAGTAGTTTTGACATGTGCGGTTAATGAAAATAAATTGTCTGATGGTTCAAAAGGTTGTGTGTTGGCACAATGACTGCCATTACTGATGGCTATATTTCGGATTTGCGGATACCCAAGATTCTTAAGTTCCTCACGCCAGGCCGTTCCTTTCGGATTGTCATTGACAAAATTGGAATTAACATAATTAATCATCAACTGTTGGGTTCCAGGTTGCTCAAACAGGTTAGATAAATCATCTGTATTGGCTGAAATCCCTCCATCAACAGCATTCACGTTTATATCCCCCAGATTACCTTGTATCTTTTCATTTGCAACATGCCGTAAAAAATATTGTACGGCCAGCGGAACATTTGCCCCCTGATGTGGTGCATCGTGGCTGATGTACAGGCTGGTCTTGTGATCCTCGTAGTTATTTTCCATATCCTTCAGGGCATAACGGGCAATCAAACCACCCATGCCCTGACCCAGCACCACATTTTTTTTTGTACTGCCCGATATCGCCTTTTGGTCATTCACCCATTTAATGATGTCTTCTACCAAGTAAGCATTGCGTTGCATATAATCACTTCCGTTCATGAAATTGATGTAGATGACATCGTAGGTATTGAGTTGAGAGGGGAGATTGCTTGGATAAGCATTTATACTAGCATTAAAATCCTTATATTCAACTTCCCCCAAAGGATTTTCCTTTCCTAATAGCCCGCTGTCAAAGTCTTCCACTACGATAAGTGGCTTTTGGATTTGCAAGCTGCTATTGCCAGTGGCCAATTTTATCTCTAAGACAGCTTTATTTGCCAGACCCTTATAAGCTCTTGTTCCTGTAATAGGTTCTGTAAAATATGTTTGTGCCTGATTTTGTATTGAAAAAAGTATCAATAATAATATCGTAATGTTTTTCATTTTATTTAAATTTTAGTTGGTGTAGTGCATATCAAACCTACCTTCTCTTATTTCGTGTACCACCCCGCTTTTATCCTCTACATCAAACCAAAAGGTACCGGAAACAATATAATTTACAGGATCTAGCTTAGTGATTTTTAACTCACCGGTGTGTGTGTGTGTGGTATAAACAGGATCGGCCACATTATATATATAACATCCATAAATATTCCCGTCAATAGCTTCGTATAATTGGTACGTTTCTCCTTGAAAAATTTCTTTTTTTCTTGTCGCAAGTGATATTGATGTTAAATTAAAATTTGTGTCTTTGTTATTAAATCCTATAGCAAAATAATATCCCCCATTAGTATATTGATAAAAGCAATTTGTTGAGTTATTATAGTAGCTGGGTTTAAAAGCCATACCGTCTAATAAGCAACCTATTTTGTTGGCTCCGGTTTGCGTTGCCGGTGGGAGTTTGTCTATCTCGGTAATAGGCTCTGATGTTTTTGAGGGATTCTCCTTTTCACAGCCTATTACTGAAAAAATAATCAATAATAATATCGTAATGTTTTTCATTTTATTTAAATTTTAGCTAGTGTAAC
>CAZWAF010000098.1:0-3869 GCA_964631795.1 uncultured Flavobacterium sp.
AGACTTTCAGTCTGCCAATCAAACCTATGGACTTTAAGTCCATAGTGGTTTAGTTGTGTTTACACGATAGGATATTGTTCCAAAAAACTTTTTGGTATGCAAAGCAGACAGTCATATTTTTATATTCAAAAAATAGTACCTTTGCCCAAACCTTGCGGCTATAATGACAAAATATATTTTTATTCCTTTATTGCTACTGTTTTCTTTGGTAGTAAGTGCACAAAATTTCCCCGGTCTTCCACAACGAAATTCTTCGAATTCACCTATGGGTTTAGGTAATAATCCTAAATCTACCGATACAGTTAGTACCACGGTTTCTAAAGTGAAAGCTCCTTATGATTTTTACAGGGTAATTAGTTTAGAAAGAGATACTACTTATATAGACACTTCTTTGACAATTAAAAAACTGTATCTTTTCAATTATTTGAGAAAAGATATTTTTGGTTTGTTGCCTTTTGCAAATGAAGGACAAACTTATACCACTTTACAGCACGGACTTAATCAGGCAACTCCTTTTCCGGAGTTTGGTTTTGAGGCTAAGCATTTCAATTATATACAGGCCAATGAAATCAAATATTATTCGGTAGCGACTCCGTTGTCTGAGTTGTATTACAAAACGGTGGTAAAACAAGGGCAGTCGTTGGATGCTTTTATAACTTTGAATACTTCCGAACAACTTAATTTTTCAATAGCATATAGAGGATTGCGTTCTTTGGGGCGTTATGTGAATCAGGGAACCAGTGCCGGTAATTTCAGATTTACTACCAGCTACAATACCAAGGATAAAAGATATTTTCTAAAAGCACATCTGGTTAATCAGGATTTGAAAAATTATGAAAACGGAGGTATCATCAATACCGGAGATTTTGAAAGCAAAGATCCTGCTTTCAGTCAGAGAGACCGTTTTCAGGTTTATCTGACTGATGCCAAATCATTCCTTGTAGGAGCCAGAACTTTCGTAGATCATTCTTTTCGTTTGAATGCCAAAGAACATGATTCTAATTGGTTTGTCAGCCATCAGTTTAATTACGAGAATAAGTATTTTGAATATAGTCAGAATACGCTGCCTACTTCCATTACAAATCCCGATGGTTCTATCACTGATGTTAATCGGTTTGGAGATTCTTTTCTGACTTCTAATCTTGTTGATAAAGCAAAGTACAATCGTTACTATAATAAAGCAGGTTTGAACTTCGAAAATAAAACTTTGGGATTGTTTACTTTTTTTGTAGATGATTTCAGATATAAATATCATTTTGATTCGGTTCAAAATAATTCGATTCCAAGTTCTCTGAATAAAAATATTAACACAATAGGAGGCCAGTACAAATATCAGATGAATAATTGGAACGGGAATTTCAGTTATGCAAAATCAATGACACAAGATCATCTGTCGAGTTTGGATATGTCTTTGGCTTATGCTTTTGATGAAGATAATATGGTTTCGTTTCAGGTTCAAAAAATGAATAAGCTGCCTAATCACAATTATAATTTATATCACAGCGGATATATAAATTACAATTGGAGCAATGATTTTAAAAACGAAAAAATCAATAACCTGAAATTTGATGCGGAAACTCAATGGCTGAATGCAACAGTACAATATAATGTTTTGAATGATAAATTGTATTTCGGTAATGATTCATCTAATCCAAATCAGATTTTAATGACTCCAAAACAATACGGAGGTACAATTAATTATTTATCGGTAAAAGCCAGCAGGGAATTTACTTTCGGAAAATTCGCTTTAGACAATACACTTTTGTATCAAAAAGTACAGCAATCAGCCGCAATCCTGAATTTGCCTGAATTTGTAACCCGTAACTCTTTTTACTTTTCGGATGATGTGTTCAAAAAGGCGATGTTACTGCAAACAGGTGTGACGTTCAATTATTTTACAAAGTATTATGCTAACGATTATAATCCGCTTATGGGTGAATTTTATGTTCAGAATCAAAAGCAAATCGGAGCCTTTCCTATGTTTGATTATTTTGTAAATGCAAGAATCCGTCAAACCCGAATTTATTTTATAGCAGAACATTTTAATGCTATTTGGGGAGAACGAAATTATTACACAGCTCCTAATTACCCGTATAAGGATTTTATAATTCGTTTCGGTTTGGTTTGGACTTTCTTTCAATAGTTTTGAGTTGTAAGTTCCGGGTTATGAGTTTTAGGTTATAAGTTGTAACTTAGGGCGCGGAAGAGGCAAGATTAACCAATAACCTGCAACCACCAACTATTATGAATTACGCTGAAAACATCTTAGGTACTATTGGCAATACACCTTTGGTACGTTTAAATAAAATTACTTCCGAAATAGACGCTTTGGTTTTGGCCAAAGTAGAAACTTTCAATCCGGGGAATTCGGTAAAAGACCGGATGGCTCTCAAAATGATAGAAGATGCCGAGGCCGATGGTCGATTGAAACCCGGAGGAACCATTATTGAAGGCACTTCCGGAAATACAGGAATGGGACTGGCCTTAGTGGCCATCGTCAAAGGATATAAACTGATTTGTGTGATTTCAGACAAACAGTCTAAAGAAAAGATGGATATACTCCGTGCTGTAGGAGCACAGGTAGTGGTTTGTCCTACCGATGTGGAACCGACTGATCCAAGATCGTATTATTCTGTTTCCAAAAGATTAGCAGAGGAAACTCCTAATTCCTGGTATGCCAATCAATATGATAATCTTTCTAATTCACAAGCGCATTACGAGCAAACAGGTCCTGAAATTTGGCAACAGACCGATGGTAAAATAACTCATTTTGTAGTTGGGGTAGGAACCGGGGGAACCGTTTCAGGAGTTGCCAAATATCTGAAAGAGAAAAATCCGAATATAAAAGTTTGGGGAATTGATACTTATGGCTCTGTTTTTAAGAAATACCATGAAACCGGTATTTTTGACCAAAATGAAATTTACTCTTATATAACCGAAGGTATAGGAGAAGATATATTGCCGAAAAATGTTGATTTTTCATTGATTGACGGATTCACGAAAGTGACCGATAAAGACGCTGCGGTTTATACCCGAAAAATAGCTTTGGAAGAAGGGATTTTTGTCGGGAATTCTGCCGGAGCAGCCATAAAAGGTTTGTTGCAGCTCAAAGAACATTTTAAACCCGAAGATGTGGTGGTAGTCTTGTTTCACGATTCGGGAAGCCGTTATGTTGGTAAAATGTTCAATGACGACTGGATGCGTGAAAGAGGTTTTCTGGATGAAGAAATAACCAAAGCCGAGGATTTAATAAAGGATCATATCGATAAACCTTTGATAGTTGTCCGCACCGAAGAATTGGTTTCGCACGCTATTGAAAGAATGCGTAAATACAAAATAGCTCAAATCCCCGTTATTGATGTCAACGGATTTATCGGCTCTGTCGATGAATCGGATTTGTTTCAGAGTTATATGTCAGATAAAACAATTGCCGATAAGCCGATCAAAACGGTTATGAATGAACCTTATCCGATTGTTAAGGTGGGAATGCCTGTAGAAGAAGTGGCTAAACTTATAAACAAAGAAAACACGGCTGTCTTGGTCGATTTAGGAAATGGAAGACATCATATTATTACCAAATATGATATTATAGGTTCTATTAAGTAAGTTGTTCAGTTATTACTTTTTTTTAAATGTGTGTGAACCACCCCGCCCTATCGGGCACCCCTCCAAAGGAGGGGAATTATTGATTTGTTTTTACAAAATAACTTAGAGTCTGTTTAAATTTTACAAATTAAGAATTGCTTGTGCTTTTTTATTATTTATGAGAATCAAGGGTTCGGTTTTTTATGTCGCCCCTCTGGGGCTTTTTCACGAATTGCAGGTGTTTTTTCTATAAATATTTTGCTCCTCTGGAGCTTATGAAAAAC
>CAZWAF010000099.1:0-3814 GCA_964631795.1 uncultured Flavobacterium sp.
CGGGCACGGAAAGAATTTCCGCGCTATCAACCGCTTACATTTCCGCGCGGTCGGGCAGGAACATGAATCTTTGTTTGATCAGGATAATATTTTTCGCTAGAATTATATACAATTCCTACATCTTCATTAGCAACAGAAGTGATACTGCTTCTAATTATATTTATGTCAGTCTGTGTATTGCATCCAAAATCATTCAAAGCCTGAGTGTTTTGAAAACCCAAACTTACTGCTAAATCTGATAATTCACTAGTGGTTAAAGCACGTTCTGCAGCTATCAATTCATCTATTCTAACTTGGTTTACAGTTTGGTTTGAAAACCAATCAATTCGGTTAACCAAATTGGCAAAGTTTGCATGTCTCGAGACATTAAACACCACTTGCTCCACCTGAAAATATTTCTCCATACACTCCCCAAATCCACTCAACATAACCAATATTATGATGTTTTCTAGATTATTTAAAAAATAATGCGATAGCAAATAGTAAAAAAATAATGCTAAGAATTATTTTTGCTATTGAAAATATAATTTTATTGAAGGTGTAATCAATTGATTTTCTATTCTTAAAAAGGAGAATAAAAACTCTTAACTCATTAGCAAAAAAGATTAATGTTAAGAGTAAAATGGTATAATTGAATATATAATGTAGTTTTAAAATTTTGTCTAAAAAAAATAATACGATAAGCATTAACAAACCGTAAGTTCCAAAAAAGTTTTTCAGTTTCATGACGCGTAAATTGACTTTATCAAATATAATTATTAACGATTTTTCATACAATGAGCAAAATCACCTACCATAACTGCCACTCCAATAATTCCACAATACCTTAGACCAACTTTTGATAATATTTTTATACCTGCTCGAATAGTTACTTCTGTGCCCGCTGCTTCAGCCATAGCTATAATTGAAGCATAACCGCCAAATTCACCTGATAATACTTCAAACACTGGAGCTGCAAGATTCCATCCCGCTGCCTCTTTTAGGCAATACCAAACATCATCACCAGTAGTGTAGATGATGTCATCGGGATATTGTTCTCCGGAACAAGAACCCATTCCTATAGCAATACCTAAATTACCTCCTTGAACCTCTGAAGGAACATGGATTTTTGTCTGATCCGGATAATATTTACTGGCAGAATTAAGTACAACAATCTCATCCTCACTTGCAACAGAAGTGATACTGCCTTTGATTATATTTATATCGGTCTCTGTGTTACATCCAAAATCATTCAAAGCCTGAGTGTTTTGAAAACCCAAACTTACTGCTAAATCTGATAATTCACTAGTGGTTAAAGCACGTTCTGCAGCTATCAATTCATCTATTCTAACTTGGTTTACAGTTTGGTTTGAAAACCAATCAATTCGGTTAACCAAATTGGCAAAATTTGCATGTCTGGAAACATTAAACGCCACTTGCTCCAACTGAAAATATTTCTGCATACACTCGCCAAACCCATTTAGCATTACCAACATCCCCATGTTTTCGGGGTTTGTTGGGTCTTCTGTAGGTAGCTTCAGTATGTTTACACTAATATCGGCTAGTTCGCTTAAATTGTTTTCGTCTCCTATCAATAAAGTGGAGCCACAGTTTTCGGCATTAAAAATTTTTAGTGCACAATTCCAAATATCAATGTCGGTAAGCCTCAGCTTTTTTATTATCAAGCATAGAAATAATAGAAAAACAATACCATAATAAGAAGAATAAGGTTGAACGTTACACCAATAAATTTCCATTTTTTTGTAATGTCTTTACTAATTAGTTTTCTAATTATACTGATTATGGTCAAACCCGTAAAAAATGTTAAAAATTTAAATTTTCCATTCATTGTTGAAAAAAACTCAATAAATACTAAAAAAACAGCAAATAATATATAAAGTACAAATATTTTTCTCATTATTACTTTCCGTTTAAACATTGTCTATATAGATAAGTTGCATTAGCTACACCTACAAGATATACCCCAGTAACAATTCCATGGCAAGTGAGACCTATTTGGGGAACAAAATCGAGTTCGGCACATCCTATATTTCCCGAAATCATCTCCTCTGTATATGTAGCTATTGCTGCTAAATAAGTAACTTTACATACTGCTGGGTGTGTATAGTAGATCTGTTCGACTACAGAATTTATATTTTTAATATTTTTGACTAATACGTCATCGAAGTAAATACCAGTTACTAACTTACCTGAGGAGCTTGAAATATATCTATCTGACATATTAAGAATTATTGATTGTTGATTTAATCTATTGGATGCTGGTTCTAAGTAATTGTTATACAAAAATTCCATATCATCCATTATAATATTATGAAAAGTTGTCATTGTTTCTGAATTTTGAAATCCCAAATTAGTTGCAAACTCTTCCGTCTCTAAGGTTGTTAAAACGTCTTTTCTTGCTAACTCATCTATTCTTGTCTGGTTTATCACATTTTGATTATGGAAATTGATCATTTTTGCGGTCAAATCAGAATACACCATGTCCCTAGACATATTAAACGCCACTTGCTCCAACTGAAAATATTTCTGCATACACTCGCCAAACCCATTTAGCATTACCAACATCCCCATGTTTTCGGGGTTTGTTGGGTCTTCTGTAGGTAGCTTCAGTATGTTTACACTAATATCGGCTAGTTCGCTTAAATTGTTTTCGTCTCCTATCAATAAAGTGGAGCCACAGTTTTCGGCATTAAAACTTTTTAACGCACAATTCCACATCTCCAGTCCTGTAAGTCCTGGGGCATTTGTAACTTTATTTTTTTGAAAATTTTGATAAAATTAAATACATAGCCCCAGTAAAAAATAGACCTTCTAAAATACAAACATAAAATCCCATTTTATTAGGGTTAAAAGTTCCATATGATGCAAAATTCATCTGTAAAAAAGCAAAAGCAAATCCTGTTAATATATAAATAAATTTATTTGATTTCATAGAGTTTGATGAATATTTTATCTCAGACATGTTCTAAGAAGTTGAGATCCTACACTAATTAATCCTCCTGTAATAAATCCTCCTGCTGCCCCATAAACAGCACCTTGAATCCCGACCGCTCGGATATATACGTAACGATTGCGCGGAAATTTTTTCCGTGCCCACAAAGATTGGCTTTTTTTCATAGTAAGTCTAATAATATTACCCCTAAATCATTATCTAAACTAGCGTAATTTCTTGCCGAACTGAAATAATAATCTTCTGGTAGAGAAACTATCTTGTCTTTTACTGGATTGTTATGAATATAGTCGACTTTCTGTTTTATGAACCAGTTAGTTTCTACAATTTCGGCATGATATCCATCCTGCCAAACCTTATATTGCTGTTCCCTTTTTAAATGTTCGCAAGCTTTTTGAAAATAATCCAGTAACCATTCCCTTCTGCTTTCAGGTTCATCGATAATGGTTTGAATTATTTTTTTTGAAGTAAACTTTTTAAAATCCCTCATTACGTCCGACAAGACAAAACCATTAGTGGCTTTGCAAAGCAAATGGATGTGGCTGCTCATTATGCAGTAAGCATAGATTTCCAATCCTTTGTTTTCTTGGCAATATTGAAGCGCATTGATGATTACATATTTCTGATTAAGTCGCGTAAAAACATCGACCCAGCCAACAGTAGTAATAGTAATAAAATAAGCTTCTTCAGTGGTCGTGGCTTTATACTTTGTTAACATTTTTTTGTTTTAAGAACATAAAAACTGCAACCATATAGTTGCAGTTCTCCTCATTATTTACTTTGAAGATTCTCTTTGTGGGCACGGAAAGAATTTCCGCGCTAGCTTTCCGCTAACATATCCGGCACGTCGGGTTTGTAATCCTA
>CAZWAF010000100.1:0-3739 GCA_964631795.1 uncultured Flavobacterium sp.
AAAAAGCAAAAGGAAACGCTTAATTCTAAAGAAAATGAGTCAAAAAATCAGAATAAAATTAAAATCTTACGATCACATGTTGGTAGACAAGTCTGCTGAAAAGATCGTAAAAACTGTAAAAACTACAGGTGCAGTTGTAACTGGTCCTATTCCATTGCCAACTCACAAAAAACTTTTCACTGTATTACGTTCTCCACACGTAAACAAAAAAGCAAGAGAGCAGTTCGAAGTTATGTCTTACAAAAGACTTATCGACATCTACTCTTCTTCTTCAAAAACTATCGACGCTCTAATGAAATTAGAGTTGCCTTCAGGTGTTGAAGTTGAAATCAAAGTATAATTATATTTTGAATCAAATATTAAGCGGGACAATCGAGAGATTGTCCCGCTTTTTTGTTTTGAACTTAGGGTTGCAAAGATTTAATTAGTTGCCCATTCACTGTAATGTGTTTAGATAAAGAAATCAGATTTAAAGAATGTAGAATCTGATCGAATTATTATCTATGCATTAATTTTTTGAAAAATAAATAAGATGGTTCTCGATGAATTTTCAGAAAAAGCTAATCACATTTTCCGACAATCAACTCAAACTAACGAAAATTCATCCCAAAAAAATGAATTTTACGATAAGGCTTAAATATTTTATTCCTAGACAAACATCACAATATCCCCTTGCTTGTTTCATACATAAGTGCACCATAAGAGCACCATGATTGCACCTCTGCATCATTTTGCGTTATTTTTCACACTGACAGCAATCATGTAGTGCTTATCTAGCCTTTATGTAGCAATCATCTGTGCTAATGTGTCGTGATTTTACTACTAGAATAACTCTGTTCAAATAATCAAATTATGGTAACAATTGATTTTGGATTGTGATACATCTTAGGATTTCCTGTTAAAAAATCAAAAAGTGAAGACTGTAGAAGGACTGATGTAATTTATGAAAGTATAATAAACTGTCTTTTGATTTTTTTGCTGGCTATTTTCAGAGTTTTAATTTAAAATATGGAGTAAATTGAGGTGTGGATTGACATTGTAAAAAGTTTCTTGTGAAGTTTTTACTAATAAATTTTTGGATTTGAACTGATTTGACGTTTAATTGTTTAGGCTATTTATTCGCTGTTAATTTGGTTGTTTTTGTGTAAAAAATCGTAATTTTATGTTAAACTAAAAAAGGTTTTTAAGTTAGTTCACAATAATCTAATAAAATTGAAATAAATGAAAGTTATTACAAAGATTGTACAGTTGAGTTTCTTTTTATTTTTTCTGTCAACCGTAAATGCACAAATATAGATTGGAGATAATCCAACAGTTATAAATCCTTCGGCAATTCTGGAAATAGAATCTGCAAGTGAAGGATTTTTTCAACTTTATTTTTCATTTTTCGAAAAACCCAAGAAATCTGAATACGGCAAATAATAAAACTGTTCCGAATATAATTTTGTAAAGTGTAGAGTCTATAAGTAAAAAGCCATCCAAAAAGAGAATGGAATAGAAGTAGTGGTACGGATAAAACAAATTTTAATTAAAATTCTTTTTTTTATAGTAATAATAAATGAAAATTCCGAATACGAGTATGTTTAAAAGTAATGCGGTAGGTTTTATAAAAGTAGTAGGGAATGAGCGCAAACTCATTAAAGCTAAATGGCCACTTGAGCCGCCATAACCAATACTTGCGAATATAAAAGTAATAATAGGAATAATGGTAAAAATACAACAGAGTCAACTAGTATAAAGCTTGCTTTTTATAACTACTTCGACAGGCTCAGACTACCATTTGAGATGAAATTGTCTTTGTGTTTAAAAGTGAAATTATTGTAATGGGGTTGATCTGAAAATCCCGAGGATTTTGTTATATACAACCTATTGTTTGTTTTCAATAGCTGATTTATTTATCTCAACTGTCGCCATAATGAAAAAACAATACCTACTAAGTCTTCTGTTGTTTATTGCGGGTTTTCAAACACAAGCCCAATTGCAAATAACTTCAGCCGGAACCAATTACCTGATCACTTTTGATGGCAATATGGCAGGGGTTAACAATGGCGCTTTTCAGGGTACTGGTTTCAGTCCAAGTCCTGCCGCGGGGCAATTAAATTCGAATGCCTGGGCGACCACAGGTATGTCGGAAGGGGATTCTGCTTTTGGCGCAACAAAAACATCGGGCGATTTTGCAAAAGGAGTAAGCGAAGGGGAGGTTGTTGACGGAGGCTTTTATGCCTTTGATGTTGACGCTAAAAATAGCATAAATTACGCGCTTGGTTTTCAACCAACTCAAGATGATTTTACACCTGGTACGATTACTTTAAAAATACAAAACACAACAGGGCAATATATTGATGCCATCAATTTGGCATTTGAAATCTGGAATTTTAATGATTTCGATTATTCTACAAAACTCAGTTTTGCCTATTCGTACGATAATATCACTTTTGTCGATGTGCCGTTGCTTAACTATAGTTCGCCAGCCGTTTTCGTTTTAGATCCTTTTAAAGGTGGAGCAAAGTGGGAATCAAGCTCAATAGGAACAGTCATTAATGATTTGGCGCTTGCAACTAACGGTTTTTTTTACTTGCGCTGGACAACTGATGATTTTAATACTTTAACGACCGAATCCCGTGATGAAATTGCCCTTGATGATATTAATGTAATTGTGTCAACTACTGCAAATCCGGAACCATTGATTGAAAATATTGTGTACACCCAATACCCAACCACGAGCGATGCTATTACGGTTACCGCCGACGTGAGAGATGTAAATGGAACGGTTTCATCGGTGAACCTGAAATACGGAACCAGTACAGGTTTGTATACCGAAACTCAAGTAATGACCAACACTTCGGGGAATAGTTATACGTATTCAATTCCTGCAAATACCTTCATTAATAACAGTCCGGTGTTTTTTGTGGTTGAAGCGAGCGATAATGCCACTTCCTCTAGTGTTTCGAAAGAATATTCATTAAAAATTCGCAATGCTGTTACCACTACTTTGCCATATAGCCAACCCTTCACTACCAACCTAGCAGATTGCTTTCCGTTTAGCGTAAAAGGTAGTACAAAAAACTGGTATTGGTACGAGGAAAATAAAGGAGGCAAGAGGCAATTTGCTGAAGTTACAGGATACAACAGCGGGGATGAGGAAGAAGACTGGCTAATTTTGCCGGGGATTACTGTAAGTAATTCAATAAACGAAGTTATCGATTTTTGGACCCATTATAACTTTGGGGTCGATGGAGTAGGGACTTTCGACTTGTTGTACTCATTTGATTATCCCGGCACGGGCAGCCCAATTGGATATACATGGAACGTCCTTTCATTTCAGAAGCCAACGGAGAAACAACAATGGTATTTTTCTGAACAAGTTGAACTTCCTCCTGGTGATGGCAACGTTTACCTGGCTTTCAGATATACCAATCCAAACCGTGATTATCCTACTTGGAGAGTTGACGATATAAATATTTACGTCGGAAGTGCCGCTCCGGAACCAACTAGCCACCCCACTAATTTTACAGCAACAGCATCCAACGGATCTACTATATATAACACATGGACAGATGCCATAGGTACCGATTTACCTAGTGGCTATCTATAGACCTGTTCCTGATACTTTTGTTGTCATATTATGACTTTTTATGATCTGACGAAGTAAAAAATATGATATATGACAAAAAGCTGCAACTGAAAAGGAGGGCACTGAAAAAGTCTTTCTTTAAATAAGACAAATCCAAATGTGGTA
>CAZWAF010000101.1:0-3648 GCA_964631795.1 uncultured Flavobacterium sp.
TCGGCGGTTGCTCGGTAGCCAGCCGGTGCGCGTGGCTCCGTCCCGAAAAGTCGGGGCTTTGCCCTTGGATAAGGAACACTCCGGCGGAACAGATGTATTTCGGTACCCGGACAATTTAGTTTCCATAAGCAAATTGATTTATAACCGGAAATATATCCGCCTCCGTTGACTTTTTAGTTCGCTTCCGTCAAACGCACCGGGGTATTCGCCTTCCTTCTCGCCCGAGCTGCAGGGGCTCGTCGTCCAGGCTTCCATCCCCCGGGCGGCTGGCTACGGCCGCAACACCGCCTTGCAGCTCCTCGAAAAAAACTCCGCTCCGCTACGTTTTTTCTGCGGTGCGCTGGGGTGTTTGATTGCCGTCTCAGATTGAAAATCCCGTAACTACTCAAAAATAATCATTGCAAAATAATAATGTTGTTTTAAAATCAATTACTACAAATTTTTCCATAATGAAAAAAGAGGCAATAAAGCCCCTTTAATCAGATAACCGCCCCTCCTTTTTATGGTTAATTATATGTGTTTCTGTATATTCTAATTTAGATAATTCTACTTCCTGTATCTGTTAAGCAAAATCAAACTTATGAACATACTAATGAACAACTTACAAGAATTCAAAAGAAACTTCCTACTGTAATTGCGAACAACGTGAAGCAACCCAAAAAAAAATAAAAAAAAGACAGCAAAGTTAAGCGGAAGGTTACTCAAAAAAGCTCAGTTCAAGCCCTACGGGTTTTTGAAAAAATCTCCACCCTTACATTTTCAATTCAACTTCTGTTAAACGAAGAGGTTTCATTTCCAAAAGAAAGTATAGGGGTAGTATTTTTTCAAAAAAACTGCTTTTTTGAACCTTCCACTTGAAGAAATGGCTTTCTTTTTTTCTTTTTTTTCTTTGAAATGATTTTAGGTAATGAATTCTTTGATTCACAAATATTTTTCACAAAGAACAAATAGAAGAATAGTTTTAAGGAAACATAATTCTAAAAATCACATGAAAATTCTTATATTTTTATACTTTAGCGATACTTAAAATACCATATGAGAAAAATTAATATTTTAATTGCATTATTGTTTTTAACAACCAGCATTTCGTTTGGACAAAATTGTGATTGTAAAAGCAACTTTGAGTGGGTAAAAAAAACCTTTGAAGAAAATGATGCGGGATTTCAATACGCATTAGATATTAAAGGGAAACAGGCCTATGAAAGCCATAATAAACTTTTTGCCAAAAAAGTAAAGAATAGTAAACAATTAGGAGAATGCACTCAGTTACTTAATGAGTGGCTGACCTTTTTTAGGCCAGGACACATTGGAATAGTAGGACTGAATAACAGCCCCCTTCCTCCTGTAAAGAAACAAGCAGAGTCAAACAATAACTTGGAAGTTGTAAATACTTCAGTATCGGAATTTGAAAAATACTTAGACCTTAAAAAAGAAGCCGACTATGAAGGAATTTGGGCGCAGACAGAACCTTATAGAATAGGAATAAAAAAAGTTGGACAATCTTATGTTGGTTTTAGGATTGAGACGCTAGGCGAAAATTGGAAACAAGGCGAAATCGTGTTGAAATTTGATGATAAGGCTGGTTCCTTATATTTAAGAGGCAAATCGCCAGAAAATTTCACTAACATTAAACGACATAAAAACCTTTTGCAATTAGGCAGATTTTACTTAAAACGCTTATACCCCAAATATGAGACCGAAAAATCAGTCGAAACCTATTTAAAATCGATTTCTGCCACAAAACCATACATTGAAGAAGTAAATACTAAGACATTGCTCTTGCGAATCCCTTCTTTTGAAGGTTCTCAAAAAAAAGCAATCGATAGTGTTATTTTGGCAAATAAATCTAAAATGCTAAAAACGGAAAATTTAGTAATTGATTTACGAAACAATGGAGGAGGAAGTGACTTTAGTTATAAAGAGATTATCCCATTTTTATACACCAATCCAATTAGAGAAGTTGGCGTAGAAATGCTGTCTACAAAACGGAATAACCAAAGGATGTTGGAGTTAATCAGTAATCCAAAATATGGATTGGATGAAGATACAAAAAAGTGGGCAAGGACTTCTTATGACACATTGGAAAAACATTTAGGCGAATTTGTGAATTTGGATACGACGAAAGTTAGCATTCAAAAGTTGGACACCGTTTATACATATCCAAGAAACGTAGGAATCATTATCAATCACAAAAATGGTAGCACGACAGAACAGTTTCTGTTAGCCGCAAAACAAAGTAAGAAAGTAAAACTATTTGGCACAACAACTGTTGGTGCGCTAGACATTTCGAATATCATTTTTGAAAGATCGCCTTGTAATGAATTCGAATTAGGATATGGTATTTCCAAAAGTTTTAGAATTCCTGACATGACTATTGACGGTAAAGGAATTCAGCCGGATTATTTCCTTGACGATGAAATAGATGATTACAAATGGTTGGATTATGTTACAGAAAATTTAAACCAAAAATAATACACGAGCATTCAAAGGTATATGCAATTAGTGGGCTTTATGCTCTGCAGACAGTTCGTTTCTCCTAATAAAGATTTATACTGAGAAGTCAGCATATTACTATTCTGTAAACCGTTAAATACAAGAAAGCCTGATCTCGCGATCAGGCTTATCTATTTATCCGGAAAAGGTTACCAATCAAAACCGGATTATTTATTTTTAAATTTAGTCAACCACTTTAAAAGAAGCGATACCGTAAAACTCACTATCGCTCCCACAACCGCTAAGATAATTGTTTTTAAAATATCTTCAGAAAGAATGTTAGGCACGATGCTCAACAAAGTTCCTGATGCGGTCGCTGTTCGGAGGGAAGTTTCTGTTTCCATACTATCCTGAATTTATCTCAGGGTAATTGCCTTGGTCAGTTTCTTCGTTTACTTGCTGAGGTTCTGAATTTGTCATTGGATCAATCCCAACCGTCAACTGGCTTACCGCCGAAATTACGCCACCAGCAACCGCGATATAGCCCGCAACACTTACCACAACAGCGGGCAATACTACAGGTGATGCAATCACACTCCCACTGATTCCCAACAATGCTAATCCCAAACTTCTCAAAACCTTAAAAAACTTTGGCGTTGGTGCCTTTACTCTTTTAATCACGTTCATAACCAAACTATTTAAGATTCAACAATCAATTCCACACTTTCGTTTTTGTCCAGTGCCCTATAAACCAAGTCCTTCAAACTTGTAAAGGCTTTTCTCGACATGAGTCCTAATCCTGGACCCGAAAGCTTCGTTACTGGTGCGATACAACCATTTAATTCCTGCAAAGCATTATTGGCCGGATGAAACAGAATCAAACTTCTGTTAGTTACTCCCATAATTTCCAAATGCCAATTAAACTTTTGACTGTAACGCTTTCTGATAAAATATTTCCCCTCCGGAATGCAGGAAACTCTCCTCTCATTATTCTTCCAAGGCAATTCAATAGTGTTACAGATTGTTTTGCCTTCACATTTGAGTTGTCCATTTGTTCCGTCGGGGAAATAAGTTCTTGTTAACCAAATGACCATTACACGCCGCTGTCAACTTTCACAATCGCCAATGGGTTGTAAGCGCCATTTTTCAATGGATACATCTGCCCGTTGATCTCCTGATAGAACTCAACTCCCAAAACCAAAAACAAAGGTTTGG
>CAZWAF010000102.1:0-3430 GCA_964631795.1 uncultured Flavobacterium sp.
CATCCTGAACAACTGCTTGAGCCTGCGAACGTTCCTGTAACAGGAATAAACGTTTGAATTTGTGATACCGGTGCATTTTGAACAGGTGATGAAATATACCGGTAAATTCTTCCGTTACTTCCTTCCACAGACATATAACGTTGAACAGTAACCTGGCCTGTCACTGAAGCACCTGAGGGGAGTGTAGCAATTGCAGCATCTTGTGTTGGATTGTCTGCAGAAGATAACAGGGTAAATACTTTATCGTTGCTGCTTCCGTCTGCATCAAATACAGAGTTGTTGGATAATGTAAGCACTCCGGTCATTTTCTGATCACTTTGAACCTGAACGGCAGGAATGGCCGAAGCATTGGTAACGGAAATATTGTTAAACGTTGTTACTGTACTTCCGCTGATGAGTTGTCGGGTGTTGCCATTAAAGACCACTGTTCCTGTACCCGCAGCAAAACTTCCGTTGTTGGTAAAATTACCTCTTATGTTAAATGTTGCGCCAGGTATGACCGAGCCGGAAATCTGTACATGGTTAAAATTACTTGTGGAAGTTCCACTGATGGTGGTGGCTCCTTCAAAGAAAACAGTGCCATCGTTGGCATTAAAAGTTCCATTGTTGGTCCAGTTGCCTCTTATGTTAAAAATATTATTGTTAGACATATTGAATACGGCACCGGACTGGATGGTAAGGTCTCCAACTGTTAAGTTTTGGTAATTGGCGGAAGTAAATTGCCCCTCTGAAATGCTAAAGTCTTCATAAACAATGGTTGAATTGTTAGCCATTGTTTTTATTCCAGGTCCAATCAATGACAAGTTCCTGAGTTCGGATATTCCACCCAATACAGTATAATTTCCTGTCCCCCCATATATTAAGGACCCTCCTGTTGGGCTGAAAAAATTAGCATAATAGGCAGCAGGATGTACCATGGAGTTATCATCGCTTAAAAGGGAAAGCGTTCCGGTACCGGTAAGATCTCCCAGACGATGATTATAGGTGCCTTGTACTTGAAGCGTACCTCTTAATTCTGTTGCATAAAAACTAATATCATTTACATCCAATGTAAGCGTATGCCCGGTATCAATAATAACGATGGCTCCGCTTGGGGTCCCTCCCCCCGGAACAGCAGGAGTATAAACAGCATCCTGAACACTTCCAGAACTAATTGTAGTATAAGCTGCTAGTTGCGTTGGTAGTGCTTCATCAATACCCGCGAAATAATCACCTGAAATTCCGGCATCTGTCACATTAAATAAATCAATGGTAATCGTGTTAGCCACATCGTCCACGATTCCTAATCCTTTATTAATCAGATGCGATGGATTTTCATCGTATAAAAACCTGGCATCGATATAATCGGCTTCAGTATAGGCAGGGTCGGCCACCTTGACTTGTGATTGATGGTAAGTAAATGTTGCCGTTGCTTTAAAATCAGTAAGTGTTTCACCGTCTAAAATCCAAAAGTGCTGTAATACATTATCCTTATGTGTGGGGATTGGCGGAGAGGCAGTAGTGGATACCGATGGATGCGCCTCGGAAGCCATCCTCACACGCAAAGATCCCGCAGTAGTTCCGGAGGTATGGTCATCAGCAGAGTTACCAAAACTAAATAATACAGGATTATAGAAATTTCCTCCCATTGGAAAAATAAAATCCGATACCCACCCCACCGGGAATTTTTTCATGACTCCATAATCCGTAAAGGAAGAGTTGGTGGAAATCATGTTATTGTTACCAAATGGGTTTATCGCATTTATATCTGCAAATACATCCAGAATTAAAGAAGCACTGCCGATATTAAATATTCCTTGCGACATTTGGAGTCGATTAGTAATTGAGAATGTATAACCATTAACTGGAACATTAACTCCAGCCGGATTGTCGATGGTAAGGACTCCAAAAGTAGAGATAGCACCAATTCGCCCAAAAAGGGATTGGGTGTTTGTGCCAGCCATTTTTATACCTTCGGCTGGGTTGCTTGTATTACTCGTATGAATCGCCCGGTTTAATACATTTCCAAATACTTCTATGGTGTAACCATCATCTGCCAGAATGCCTTGAGCGATTAAAAGGTTCTTATTAACCAGAATATCGTTGGCCAGTGTGAGTGTGCCATTGCCAGATTTGGTAAAATTATAAAACTCAGTAACACTGCTACCCAATATTTGCTGACTCACCGGAGCATTAAAAACAGTTATTCCTGTTTTTGCGAGATAGGTTCCATCATTGATGAAATCACCGCCCACGGTCAATGTCCAATCCTCGGTATCGAATGTTGTTCCCGATGCGATGGTCAATTCACCCGTGATCTCAAGAGCTCGATTAGCAATCAAGACATCAAGGCCAAAGTTACTTGTGTTATCAAGGGTTAATCCGGCTAACGGAACACTGGCATCAATTCCTATAGACCGAATGGTTGCGCCATTGGGTGTATCCGCATTACCAATAGTGATTGTTTGGGTAATATTAGATGTGCCGGGTGTCAGAAGCAATGAAGGGACTAATTGTACTCCATTTCCCTGGACAATCGTAAGAGAACCTCCCGTATATTCCATTGAGGAATTTGCCCAGGGCACTTCAAAAACTCCTTTTGTGGTAAGAATGCCCGCGGCATTAATTCCAAAAACAGCGGTACTATTACCCGTTTGTTTATAAGTAATCGCTCCTTCGTTAGATTCAATATCTCTTCTCAAGGCCCCGGAAATATTCATGAAAGCATCCCCTGATAAATCAATTTGCGCTGAACCGGTATTTGAAAAGCGGATATACCCGGTATTTGAAGTAAAAGCCGGGAGATTAGTATCAAGGATACCTGTTCCTGATATGCGCAACAGGCCATCCAACCGAATTCCTGAAGCTCCTCTGGTGGTAACCCGGCCTGCATCCACTTCTAATCCGGCAGTTGAAGGTATTGCAATTTCACCGGAAGAAGTAAGCTCTACATCCACATTCGGATGATTGATAATGGCCAATCCATTTTGCAATAGTAAAACGCGCTTAGCAGGAACGTTGGTTGCTCCAGTAAATGTAAAATCTGAATCAACGGTAAATGAGGAACTTGTATTAACTCCTTTATTTATGATTAATCGATTGATTGGAATTTCATCATTGACCACCGTGTTGTTAAATGAATGATTGCCCGCACCAAACATCTCCCAATTGATCACCGCATTGTCGCTCGCATTTTTACTAACAAAATTTGTGGTAGCACCCTTATTCACATTCTGCGACACGCGTACTAAATGCTCGAGCGACTGAATGCCATCTTCGATACTAAAATAGGAATTGTCTGTTAAATTAAGGTCTCCGTTTATGGTGATCGTTCGATTAAAACCAGCTCCATTGAACTCCAGTATTGCCTCATTCGCATTATCCCCAAGCGTAAGTGAGCCGTTTACTATAATGTCACCTTCATCGGAACTTCCATTGATCTGTAAGTACC
>CAZWAF010000103.1:0-3156 GCA_964631795.1 uncultured Flavobacterium sp.
TCCTATCAATAAAGTGGAGCCACAGTTTTCGGCATTAAAACTTTTTAGTGCACAAGTCCACATCTCTACGCCGGTAAGCCCCAGGTTGCAAATCCGCTATCGAACCACAGACATATCCGAGTCATCTGAGTTATGAGTTATCTTTATTCTTTAGAATTTGAAGATATTTATAGGCTATATACAAAAGATAGAGTTCAATCCCATATTCTGTGATATTTCCTAATATTATTATTTTAAGATCAAAAAAGATCAAAATGTTATATATAACCCTTAAAAAAATTAAAAATATAGTTGAATAAGTGATAAATAATTCTGAGTTTTTCATAGTTTGAATTTTCATAGTTTAATCATAATACTTTTCATATAAACAAGCGGTCATTTCCCCGACTGCGATTAATGCCGATACATATGGTACATTTTTCACTAATAATTTCGTAACTGTTTTAGTGATAAAAACTATACTTTTTTCTTTTATACTTAATATACCCCGACCGCGCGGATATACACAAGGATTAGCGCGGAAATTTTTTCCGTGCCCACAAACAAAATCAACAAAGCTCCATAATTAATCAAATAACCAAGCTTGCCTTCTATTTTGAAAAAATCCTTTTTTACGGGCACGGAAAGAATTTCCGCGCTATCGAACCGCTTACATTTCCGCGCGGTCGGGGTTTTTTTTCGCTCCGCATTCTATGATAAAAAACAATTCAAGAATTTATGTTTACTCGTTTTTTATTTATCCCTCATCTTCCGATTTCAATTTTGGAATAATCACCATAATCAGAAATAATAAAGAACCGATACCAAAGACAGCCAATCCATATAGCAAATTTTCATTGGCTCTTTCTGCTAAGGATTCGTCAACAGGTAATAGGACTAAGTCAGATTTGGTATGATATTTAGTGTTGTTTTTAATGGCCGAAACATAACACTCATATTCCTTTCCAGTTTTGAAAATTCGTTCCAGATATAAAAATTGATTTATATTAAGATTTTCAAATTTCATCATACTCTCATTGACAAACCTTTTGACCTCAGCTGAATTTTCTATTGTATCCATGCTTATATCATTAAAGTTATAAACTGGGGAAAAAGACAGATGATCACTTACGAAACCATACGCTGTATCTGTATACGTCACTCCATACCAGCCGATAGAATTTGAACCTAATGTATCTTTAACAGAATTCAAAATGGGAACTGTTATGTACACACCCATCGTCAAATTATTACCAAATTTTCCGCTTGCACCAAAATGCTTTTTTATGCTAAAATGCTTTTTGTCAAGATAAAAGTTTTTGAGTGTATAGAATCTTGATGACTCTTTTTGTTCAATTTCACTAATAGAAGACAAATTGGTTACTTTACCGCTTCTTGATATAATATATTGTTGAGCAAAAAAAACTTGCAGAACCATTGTAAAACATGGAAGCAGTAAATAGAAAGCAAGGTCACCGGTTTGTATACGTAGCAAATCTATTTTTTTATACAACCAAATAAGAATTGAAGCTGAAGCCAGAACTAATGGTGTAATAAATCCTGAAACCAACTCATTTACCGGATAGACATTGAGCTTTATAAACAACAACCAATACAAAAATGTCCAGCCAATTAGTATTGCCAATGAAATTATCAAATATGGTACGAAAACCAGTTTTATTTTAACTTCATAATTATTACCTCGCTCTGCATTGTTTGGTTTCTTGTCTAAATCAGAATTAATATTATAGTCGTCATATTTATAAATTCTGCCTTTAAACAAATTCCATTCGTATGGTTCCTGTCCAAGATAATTGTATTTTTTATCAATCAATGTCGTCTCTATATTTTTGAAATTAAAGTAAGCAAATTGCATAATGTTAATTTTAGCCCCGTCTTTCAAATAGATAATTATTTCTTTGAATTCCCAAATCCTATACGGAAATATTGAAGTGCTAAAACCTTTAATCTCATTTTTATCGATTGACTTTGTTTTAGAAGTCAACAAATTGAATTCTTCAATAGAATTATCCTTGATTAAATAGTTTTTTGTCGTTTTGACAAATGGTTTAATTAGTGTGAAATAAATTATACCAAATAAAGACAATCCAAGGATAATTATTAAGTATTTATCAGATTCGTTTCTGGTAAGGGTACGAAATAAATACATATAAAAAGAAAAAACACCAAGTCTTCCTAATGGAATTAAAGGATTAAAGCGCGTTTTAAAGTCTTTCATAGATTTTTTATAATTATGTAGTTGTTGTTAGCTTTTGTTTTTTAATATGATTGGGCATAACAATAGTATTTTACAAATCGATTTGAATTTAAACCATATACGACAGCTAATTAAATCAGCACAATATTTACAATTTCTTTTCATCGATAGAGCTTGAATAAATTATAGCTTTGTGATTTTTTGTCATAGAGTACGAGATCATTGTGTTGGTATATCCGAACTATCTGAGAATATATAGTTCCTGCTCATGTTTCTACTATAATTTTCTACTGACAAGCATAGTGAGATTATTGCAAGTTGATATACAGGATCCTTGTTTAATTACCTAACACCAGCATCATATAGACATTTACCCAAAGAGCCCATGTTCCAGATAACTCCTAGTCCATTTGTCACAGGGCTAAAACTAGTACCACAATCCACAGCATTCACTATTGCGTTAATTATTGTTTTTGTTGCTGATACTTTTGGATTCTTAATGTCTAAATATCCATTGTAAATCCCCAAAACACAAGGAACCCCTGGGAGCCTACCAGTCATACCTCCAACGAATAAAGTTATGCACAGTAGTACGTCTTTATGATCAAGATCTTCATTAATTGGAATATTAAAACAATTCCCCATCAATATAGCAATTCCTAAATTTTTAATCTGATTGGGATTTCCAATACCTGAAAACTTTGTCTGATCAGGATAATATTTACTGGCTGAATCAAGCACAACAGCTTCGTCCTCATTAGAAATATAAGTAATACTGCCTTTGATTATGTTTATATCGGTTTGTGTGTTACATCCAAAATCATCCATTGCCTGGGTGTCAAGAAACCCTAAACTTACTGCTAAATCAGATATCTCACTAGTGGTTAAAGGATGTGCTATTGCTATCAACTCGTCTATTCTAGCTTGGTTTACTGTTCGGTGTGAAAACCAATCAAGTC
>CAZWAF010000104.1:0-3104 GCA_964631795.1 uncultured Flavobacterium sp.
AGCTCCAACTCCTACAAACATTTCAACAAAATCAGAACCTGATAGTGAGAAAAACGGAACTTGTGCTTCGCCTGCAACAGCTTTTGCCAATAAGGTTTTTCCTGTTCCGGGAGGTCCTACTAATAAAGCTCCTTTCGGGATTTTTCCTCCTAAATTGGTATATCGTTCAGGATGTCTCAGGAATTCAACAATTTCCTGTATTTCTTCTTTGGCACCTTCAAGACCGGCTACATCTTTGAAAGTAGTTTTGATGTCGTTTTTTTCATCAAAAAGTTTAGCTTTTGATTTTCCGATATTGAAAATCTGTCCGCCTCCGGGGCCACCGGCACCACCGGACATTCTTCTCATTATGAAAATCCAAATTACAACAATGATGATGATTGGCAGAAATGAAATAAACATTTCAGACCAATTGTTTTTTGGCAAAAAGTTGAAATCTTTCAGCTTTTTCTGAGCTACGGCATCTTCTAATTTCTTTTGGAAAATTTCTGAACTACCAATATCAAAGGTATAATGCGGTCCTAAATTTGGCTGATTCAGCATGTTTTTAGCGACCGATTTATGCATTTTCTCTGTCAGAGCTTCCTTTGTCAAATAGACTTCTGCCTGAGTTTGGTTGTAAATAATAACCTTCTCAACATCTCCTTTTTCAAGGAAATTATTGAATTTTGAGGAAGAAATAGGAAGCGGTTGATTGAAATTTGATTCACCGCTGAAGGTGCTGAAAATTATAAAAAAAGCAATGATAGCAACCGGGATTACCCAAGAACCTATCTTGATTTTTTTTGGTTTAGGAAGGTTGTCTTTGGCCATTTATTTAATATTTGTTTTGAATAGAAGTAATTTTGGCATCACCCCAAAGGCTTTCAATGTCATAATATTCTCTGATATGTTTTTGGAAAACGTGAACCACAATATTTACATAATCCATTAAAACCCATTCTGAGTTTTCTAATCCTTCCACATGCCAAGGTTTATCTTTTAAATCTTTTGAAACTACTTTTTGAATTGAGTTAACAATTGCAGCAACCTGAGTATTTGAGTTTCCGTTGCAAATCACAAAATAGTCACATGAAGCATTGTCTATTTCTCTTAAATCCAGAATGTCAATATCATTCCCTTTTACTTCTTCAATCCCTTTGATGATATTTGCTAATAAATCATCGTTGTTTATCGTCTTTTTAGCCATTTAAATTTTTATATAAGTTCGCAAAGTTATCAATTTTTGTGGTTATTTTTGAAACTTAACAAATTATTAAATTAATATTTCAATTAAATCATTATGAAATTAATCAAACTCAATGCCATAGATTCTACTAATGACTTTTTGAAAGGTTTATCGGTTGATGAAAAGATTGAAAACTTTACTGTTGTCACCGCCGAAAGTCAAACAAAAGGAAAAGGACAGAGAGGAGCTGGTTGGATTTCAGAAAACGGTAAGAATTTAATTGTTAGTGTTTTAATAAAAGATTTGTTGGCCGATCACAGCAAAGTGTTTGATTTGAATATTGCTGTGGCTTTGAGTGTAATTGAAGCTTTGGATAAATTTAAAATTCCCGATTTGTCTGTAAAATGGCCAAACGACATTATGTCAGGGAAATATAAAATTGGAGGAATTCTTATTGAAAACAGCCTGAAATCAAACGGAAAAATTGTCTCTATTGTCGGTTTAGGATTGAATGTAAATCAAATAAATTTTGATGGTTTGCCAAATGCTTCGTCTTTGGCTTTGGTTGCCAATGCTGATTTTGATAAAGAATTGATTTTGGTTGAGTTTGTAGAAAGATTGAAAGCGAATACTCAAAATTGGAATCCTGAAACTATTGAACATTTGTGGCAGAAATATAAAAACTTACTTTTCAAAAAAGGAATTCCGATGCCATTTGAAAATCAATCAGGAGCTAGATTTATGGGAATAATTACAGATGTTGACCGAAACGGCAAATTGCATGTAATGCTCGAAGACGATTCTGTGAAAAAATTTGATATTAAAGAGATAAAGATGCTGTATTAAAAGCATAAAAAAACCTTTCAATTTTTAATTGAAAGGTTTTTTTATATCTGAAAAAGATCAGATTATAATTTTACAGTATTGTTAGCCAATGTTTCGATGAATTTACTGATAGGTCCTTTTACCATCATTGCCATCATTGCGTTGAATTCTCCTTCAAACAAGAACTGAATTGCAGAACTGTTTTCTGAAATAGCTTCGATATTGATGTTTAAATTGAACGGAAGTTTGTCGCTGGCAGCACCCAAAACAATTTTAGATGTTGGCACTTTGTCTTTCAGTTTCAATTTAATTTCCGGCATTCCCGACAAGCAAAAATCAAAAGCATCTTCGGCAACCACTTCAAATTTTGAAGTATTTTCCGGCATCAGTTTCTTAAAGTTGTTTAAGTCACTCAATTGCCCGAATAAATATTCGGCAGATTTTTCTACAGTAACTTTAGGACTTTCTAAATTCATATAAAAAGAAGGTTTTTGTAAATGTTTTGAAAATTACACTTCAACTCCCCAAGTTGACGGACTAATTCTCCATTCTTGTAAAGTTTGCAGTTCTTCTTCGGTAATGTATTTCTTTGCTACAGCAGCGTGCAACAAATTGTCGTAGTTACCTAAAGTATATAATTCTACGTTTGCTTTTTTGAAATTGTCGTCAGCTACTTTGAATCCGTAAGTGAAGATGGCAGCCATACCTTTAATATTTGCGCCAGCCGCACGTAAAGCTTCAACGGCAAGTAAACTACTGTTTCCTGTGCTGATTAAGTCTTCAACTACAACTACATTTTGTCCTTTTTGAAGAAAACCTTCAATTTGGTTCATTCTCCCGTGCTTTTTAGGCTCAGGTCTTACGTAAACAAACGGTAATCCCAGACTTTCGGCAACCAAAATACCAATTCCAATGGCACCGGTAGCAACTCCGGCAATTACGTCGGGTTTTCCAAATTGTTTTTCAATTCTCTTTGCAAACTCATCTCTGATGTAATTTCTAATCACAGGAAATGAGAGCGTTACCCTATTGTCGCAATAAATAGGAGATTTCCATCCGGAAGCCCATGTAAAAGGATTTTTCGGATTCAATTTAATTGCATTTATTTGTA
>CAZWAF010000105.1:0-3062 GCA_964631795.1 uncultured Flavobacterium sp.
GACTTGATTGGTTTTCACACCGAACAGTAAACCAAGCTAGAATAGACGAGTTGATGGCAATAACACGTCCTTTAACCACCAGTGAGATATCTGATTTAGCAATAAGTCTAGGCTTTCAAAACACTCAGGAAATGAATGATTTTGGATGTAATACAGAGACCGATATAAATATAATCAAAGGCAGCATTACTGCTGTCGCTAATGAGGATGAAGGAGTTGTACTCGATTCTGCAAGTAAATATTATCCTGACCAAACAAAGTTTGCAGGTACTGGAAATCCTAATCAGATTAAAAATTTAGGAATAACTCTATTTGCAGGAAATTGTTCAGATATCCTAATTAATGAACCTTTAGGAAAACCAGAGCAAATAAAGTGTGCTGAGAATTTTATGATAGGTATGATTAGCAATATACCAGGTGTTGATTGTTATAATTTTGTTGTTAATGCTAAGAACGCTATACTTAATGGAGAACCTTATTCAGCCACTGATTTCATTTTTGACGTAGCTGGTTGTGGTTTGAGTTTTACTCCTTATCAGGAATTAAAGATTGTCTGTACACTTGGATCCTTTATAAATTGTATAATTTCTGCTAGATAAAGCAATTAAAAAAAGCTTATTATGATACAATCAAGACTAACTTTTTGGGGAATATGCACAAGATTTGGTTTTTTTCTGATCTACATATGTAATTTACTCGGTTTGATAATACTAACGAAAAACAAAACTTCTGTATTGGAATGGTGCGGTTTTATATTGTTTTTAATTTTGACTATTATAATCTCTCTCATTTTAGTTATGAAGACTCGAAATATTTCGGTTGACAACTATAAGATTTCCTATACAAATTGGCTAACAGGAAAAGTAATAGTCTATTATTTTAAAGATTTGGATGGTTACATAACTATAATTAAACCAATAGGGTTTGCATATAAAGAACATGAATCGGTATTATTAGTAAAAGGAAACAAGAAAATAGGTGAGATTTCACACTTTTACTATTCCAATTATGATGAATTAAAAGGTGGATTAAAAGATTTAAAAGACTTAGGTCGAGTAGATAAAAATAATTTTCAAAGCATTAAACATGATCTTAATGAATTATTTAAGTAACACCCGACCGCGCGGAAATGTAAGCGGTTGATAGCGCGGAAATTCTTTCCGTGCCCGTAAAAAAGGATTTTTTCAAAATAGAAGGCAAGCTTGGTTATTTGATTAATTATGGAGCTTTGTTGATTTTGTTTGTGGGCACGAAATCCCGAAATTTCGGGACCGCGCTAATCCTTGTGTATATCCGCGCGGTCGGGGGATAGCAAGTGGAGCATCTACACTTCCTGCCCAAGCATCATCCAATATAATTTCCGTTGCTGCGGAATTATTAAATTACGGTGGCAATTTTGCCACTATCAAAGGTCTTACTGCAAATACAGATGCCTTAAAGTATTTTTACAGCACTTTTGCGCCAAGTACTGTGGTACAAAACGGGAAAATCGCAGAAAGTACTGCGGGACTTAACGGCATCGAAATGTGGAATTGTGCCTTAGAAAACTTTAATACAAACACCTGCAACGCTCGTCTTTCTGCTTTGGTAGGAGACAAAAGCGACATTAGTATCTTGGCTACTAACTGTGTGAACAAATTGACAACTGTTCCTGCCGTAGGAAATATAGGTGTATTGGTGATGTTGAATAGATTTAGTGATTGTTCATTTATAAAATCTGATCCATTCGAAATTATTTCAACTCAAAATATTAGTTTCAATGACCCTTTAATAACTAGTTTTTTTATAAGAACAAATTATTATGAAAACAATTCTGATGTCAATTTTATAGAAAATGAAACAAATCTTTTAGATTTGAAGTGTGGTCTAAAAGCAATTGAATTTAATGTTATAAACAGTAGTTTTAATAAAATATATGCTGTTTATGAATCTCAAGAAGATGATTTTATGTGGTTTAATTTAAACCATACAACAGATAATGAGATAGAGATATTATCTCCAATCAGAGAGCCTATACTTAGTATAATTAAGGTTATAAATGAAAATGGAGATGTTAAACCTAAAAAAACAATTTTTAATAAATGCATGAATGCGGTCCAAGATGAGATGGAAGATAGTTGGGATAGCTGGATAGCTTGGAACTCACTCCCAACAGTTGTGAATGTGGTTCAATTATATACTGTAGCACGATGTCAAGCATGTGCAAAAGCCGGACGTGCTTGGCAACAAATTTGTCCTAAAGCTTATATAGATAATTGGAATAATTACTAAATAAAAAAAGATGAATAAAAAAGTTAAATTGGTTTTTATCTTTTGGATATTAACTTCAGTTGTTGCTGCCGTTATGAAAATAAGTCGTATAGAATATTCTGAATATGCTATACGTATAAGTCTAATTTTTATGTTTGGATTTACGTTTTCATTTATATATCACTTCCTAACAAAAAAGGAGAAATAAAAAAACAATAGTGTGCAACAAAGTGAGTGATTAAAATACTTAGGTCTTCCTGCCCACAAAGTTTAGTAATCAACATAAACTGCAATCTACAAAGGTTGCAGTTTTTTAATCGCTAAAAATAAATACAAATGGCAATATGAAAAACATACTATACAGCCTACTGACCACTCTTTTATTCTGCAACTTCACATTTGCCCAGATCATGAGTGATGCAGAGCACAAAACAATGATGGAAACGTACTCGGCAAATTTAAATAATTTACTAACTGCCAACATACCGCAAGGACAAGGCCTGTCACTTGACCAGTACAAAAGAGGTATTCTAAGAGGCGAGTACACGCTTTCTCCCACGGCAAAGAGCAGTATTACCAGTTATGCCACACAATTAAAAACCTATGGAGCTGCATTTGCCGCAACCAAAGGTCTTACTGCAAATACCGATGCTCTTAAGTACTTTTACAGCACGTTTATGCCAAGTACGGTAGTATTGGGTGGTACAATAGTAGAAAGCACCACTGCCCCAGGTCTTACAGGACTGGAGATGTGGAATTGTGCACTAAAAAGTTTTAATGCCGAAAACTGTGGCTCCACTTTATTGATAGGA
>CAZWAF010000106.1:0-2844 GCA_964631795.1 uncultured Flavobacterium sp.
TATCCAGAAAGATGTGTCCACACGATAGGAGTGTTCGGGATCGAGGAATTATTTAAATTAAAGCATTCTTAAAAAAACACCACTCACAGAAAAAACACTACTAATCAACGTTTTAAAAGTTAATCTCCACTATAAAAGAGTCTTTTAAAGTAATTTTGTATAACAATATTAGTAACCCAAAATTTAAATAATCATGGACTCACTCATTAAAAAAAGTCATTTTCCTTCATTGATGAATCCATTTATAGAGGATGCATTTGGAAAAGATATTTTGGACTGGAACAACAGAACTTTTGCCGCAATTGAAAGCACATTGCCTTCAGTAAATTTGAAAGAAACAGAAAGAAATTTCGAAGTTGAATTAGCCGCTCCCGGACTGAGAAAAGAAGATTTCAAAGTAGAAATTGATCACGATGTATTGGTAATTTCTTCAGAGAAAAAACAGGAAAAAGAAGAAAAAGATAAAAAAGGAAATTATACCCGAAAAGAATTTAGTTATACATCCTTTTCTAGAGCATTTCACCTTCCTGAAAATGTAGATGAAAATAAAGTGGAAGCCAATTACAAAGACGGAATTTTACATATAGACATTGCCAAAAAACATCCCGACAAAAAACCTTCAACAAAAACTATTCAGATTAAATAATTTTCATCTTAAACCAAAAAACCATTCAAATCTGGATTTGAATGGTTTTTTGGTTTAAGATATATCTCTTGAAAACGGCTACTCTTCTTTCTTTACCACTTTTCTTGCCACTTCAATCTTGTATTTTTTCCCTTTCATTTTTTCGTCTTTGATATTTTGAAGCAAAGTTTTCACTTTCCCGTATTTTACAGCTACAAACGAAATGAAATCTTTAACTTCTATAACTCCGATATCTCCTTTTTCCATTTTTCCTTTTTGAGAAAAGAAACCTACAATATCTACTTTATTCAATTTGTTTTTCTTTCCCCCGCTAATATAAATCGTCTGAAAATCGGGTGGTTTTGGCAAATTAGTATGATTTTCAACCGAAAGTTTTTCTATTTCATAATCGACATAATCCAGTTTTTTCTCATCGGCATGAATAATTAAATAAGCCGTTCCGCTGGCTTGCATACGGGCTGTTCTACCATTTCGATGTGTAAACTCGTCTTCTTTCAATGGTAAATGATAATGAATCACGTGTTTCATTTCCGGAATATCCAATCCACGTGCTGCCAAATCGGTCGTAATCAAATAACTCATACTGCCATTTCTGAACTGAATCAAAGCACGTTCGCGCTCTTCCTGATCCATTCCTCCGTGATAATAAGTCGAATAAATACCTTTTTCGTTTAATGTATCACTGATTCTTTCGGCAGCATCGCGATGATTACAAAAAACAATTGCCGATTGCGATTTTAGCAAACAAAGCAAATTGAACAAACTATCAAGCTTGTCTTTCTCTTTTGAAACAACCAACTTCATATCAAGATTGGTATTCAATTCCTCAATTGGAATAAAATCTAATACGGTAGGATTAACCACTCTGGTGTATTTCGGAATTTCAATATCGGAAGTTGCCGAAACCAGAATGCGTTTATTGAGTTTTGATAACCTTCCAATGATATATGACATTTGTTCGTGAAACCCAAGTTGAAGCGATTTATCGAATTCGTCCAAAACCAAAGTCTGGATTTTGTCAGTTCTGAAAGTTTCTCTGTCAATATGATCGGCAATTCTTCCCGGAGTTCCAATTAAAATAGCCGGTGGATTACTGAGATTTTTGATTTCAGTTTCAATAGAATGTCCTCCGTAACAAGTATTCACTTTGTATGAAGTTCCCATTTTTTTCCATACTTGCTCAATCTGTAAACCTAATTCTCTTGAAGGAACTAAAATTAAACATTGAACCGAAAGTATTTCAGGCTGCAACAATTCAAGTACCGGACGTAAAAAAGCAATTGTTTTTCCTGAACCTGTTGGCGAAAGCAATAATACATTATTATCATTCAAAATAGCTTCGTGCGCCACTTCCTGCATTTCATTCAGACTTTCAATGCCTAAATTCAGCAATATATCTTTGGTTGTGTGATTTTTATTCATTTTGCAAAAGTAACCAAAAAAGCAAAGAGTATTTGCCAACGAAAAAGACCTAATAGTTAAAAATCAAAAAAGACTCTATTTCAGAGTCTTTTCTTCTTCAAATAATAATTTTATGTTTTCATACGAATTAAGAAGCGCTTCTTCAATTTCCTGCGAATCCAGCCAGGCTACTTTCTCAATTCCTTCTTCAATTTGACCTTCGGGAGTTCCTTCAAACTCAGTATACATTTCAAACCAATGGGTAATTTTAAGTTTGTATTGACCATTTCTTTTAAAAACATGATAGGTTTTTTGCAATTTTCTGGAAATTATCAAACCTGTCACTCCTGTTTCTTCTTCCACCTCACGAATGGCGGTTTCGGCTATACTTTCTTTTTTCTCAATTCCGCCTTTTGGCAAATCCCATTTCCCGTTTCTGAAAATAAAAAGTACTTTCCCTTCTTTGTTAAAAACCAAGCCACCACCGGCTTTATTAACCGGAATTTTGGTTTTTAAAGTTTTCATTATCAGATTTTCATCCGGATGAAACAAATAGGCTTTTTGAATTTTATTCTGAAAAAACTTAACTATAAGTTTCTTTATATCAACGCTTTCCAATAAAAATAATTGGAAATCTGTTTCTTTTGATATTACATTTGTCAAAAAAAGTGGTTTGTCGTTCACAAAAACTTTATACATTTGCGCTATGATTTTTAATAAAGATACTGCCGAAAAAACAGCCGAATTGCTTTTGCAAATAAATGCAATTAAATTGAATCCCAAAAATCCTTTTACAT
>CAZWAF010000107.1:0-2790 GCA_964631795.1 uncultured Flavobacterium sp.
CTTCCGATTTCATGGAAATTGAACGACAAAGAGGAATTTCGGTTTCTACTTCGGTTTTGGCTTTCAATTATAAAGACAAAAAAATAAACATTCTCGATACTCCCGGTCACAAGGATTTTGCCGAAGATACTTTCCGTACCTTAACCGCCGTTGACAGTGTAATTGTTGTGATTGACGTTGCCAAAGGAGTTGAGGAACAAACCGAAAAACTCGTTGCTGTTTGCAGAATGCGAAACATTCCGATGATTGTTTTCATCAACAAATTAGACCGTGAAGGAAATGATGCCTTCGATTTGATGGATGAAGTAGAGCAAAAATTAGGCTTGACTGTAACTCCATTGAGTTTCCCTATTGGTATGGGATATGATTTTCAGGGAATCTACAATCTTTGGGAAGAAAACATTAATCTTTTCAGCGGTGACAGTCGCAAAAACATAGAAGAAACCATTGCTTTTTCGGATGTTAAAAGCCCGGAACTTGAAAGAATTATTGGCGAAAAGCCGGCTTATAAATTGCGTGAAGAATTAGAATTGATAGATGAAGTCTATCCTAAATTTGATCGTGAAGCTTACTTAGAAGGAAAACTGCAACCTGTATTTTTTGGTTCGGCTTTGAATAATTTTGGAGTTCGCGAACTTCTGGATTGTTTCGTAGAAATTGCTCCAACTCCAAGACCTAAAGAATCGGAAACCAGATTGGTTAATCCTGAAGAAGAAAAAATGTCGGGCTTTGTGTTTAAAATCCATGCTAATATGGATCCAAAACACCGAGATCGTTTGGCTTTCATCAAAATTGTTTCCGGAACTTTTGAAAGAAACAAACCTTACCTGCACGTTCGTCAGGGGAAAAACCTGAAATTTTCCAGTCCGAATGCCTTTTTTGCAGAGAAAAAAGAAATCGTTGACATTTCTTATCCGGGAGATATTGTTGGTTTGCACGATACCGGAAACTTTAAAATCGGAGATACTTTGACAGAAGGAGAAATCATGAGTTTCAAAGGAATCCCAAGTTTCTCTCCGGAACATTTCCGTTACATCAACAATGCCGATCCGATGAAATCAAAACAATTGGAAAAAGGAGTTGACCAATTAATGGACGAAGGAGTTGCCCAATTATTTACTCTGGAAATGAACAACCGAAAAGTAATCGGAACTGTAGGAGCTTTGCAATATGAGGTAATCCAATACCGTTTGGAACACGAATACGGAGCAAAATGTACTTATGAGAATTTCCCTGTTCACAAAGCTTGCTGGGTAAAACCTGAAGATCCGAAAAGCGAAGAGTTCAAGGAATTCAAACGTATTAAACAAAAATTCCTTGCCAAAGACAAATACAATCAATTGGTATTTCTGGCTGATTCTGATTTCACAATTCAGATGACACAATCTAAATTCCCGAACGTGAAATTGTATTTTACCTCGGAATTTGATTAAAAGATGGAAACAAAAAACTAACAACCTATAACACACAACTTACACCCCCCAATATGTTCTCTTTTATAAAAAACAAACCTACATTAAAAGACCTTATTCCCGAAGGCTATATAGATATTCATTCGCATGTTTTATTTGGTATTGACGATGGTGCTCAATTGCCCGATGACAGCGAATTTCTTATGCAATCAATGATTGACATGGGATTTTCAAAATGTATTGCCACTCCGCACACCATACATTCTATTTGGGATAACACTACTGAGATTATAAACTCACGTTTGAGTGATGTTAAGGAAATTCATACCGACTTATCTTCACAACTTGATCTGAAAGCCGCCTCTGAATATCTGATGGATCACAATTTTCTGGAAAGACTTCAAACCGAACCTTTACTAACTTTAAAAGACAATTATGTTTTGGTTGAAATGTCTTATATAAATCCTCCTATCCAACTTTTTGATATTCTTTACGAATTAAAACTAGCAGGATACATCCCTGTTTTGGCACATCCGGAGCGTTATTTGTTTTATCATAACAACCTAACTCAATATGATAAACTCAAAAAAACAGGCTGCCTGTTTCAACTCAATCTGTTGGCTACTGTAGGATATTATGGAGAAGGAATTACAAAAACAGCCGAATACCTTCTTAAAAAAGGAATGTATGACTTTACAGGTTCTGACATACATCACAGTAAACACGTTGCTTCCTTTGGGCAAAAAATAAAAATAAAAGACAGAGTTGCCCTGAAAGAAATAATGAATAACAATCTTTTTTTCTCTCCTGAATAGTATAATGTTATAGTTCGTAAATCTGCCATTTAATTAAAGTATATTGTGCAGAAGCCACAAAACTCATTAATAAAAAAGCAAAGAATAATTTTGTTTTCATAGGTTTAGGTTTATAAACCAAATATAATTAACAAACATTAAGAAACAAAAAACTCCCGACTTACATCGGGAGTTTTTACTATTATAATAGGTATATACCAATTACGCTTTTCCGGCAGCAATTAAGTTCAGGGCAGAACCTGCAACAAACCAGCCAATCTGACCTTCGTTGTAAGTATGGTTCGCCATGATGATATCCTTAGAACCATCTGCGTGAACGAATTCTAAAGTTAACGGTTTACCCGGAGCAAATTCTGTCAAGTCTAAGAAGTTGATAGTATCATCTTCCTGAATTTTGTCGTAATCAGCTTCGTTAGCAAACGTTAAACCTAACATACCTTGTTTTTTAAGGTTCGTTTCATGGATACGTGCGAATGATTTTACCAATACCGCTTTCACACCCAAGAAACGAGGCTCCATAGCAGCATGCTCGCGAGAAGAACCTTCACCGTAGTTATGGTCAC
>CAZWAF010000108.1:0-2745 GCA_964631795.1 uncultured Flavobacterium sp.
TAGGTGACTGAATTTTCTTGCTAGCATAGTGCCACAAAGCTATAAATATATTTGTATCCACACGATAGGATAGTTATCGGGAGTGGTCAATTTTATCGGTTTGGTATTAGTCACGGATAGTCATATTAATTCTAATGAATTGCTATAAACAAAGCGTGGACGGAAAGTACTTTCCGTCCACGCTTTGTTTTAAACAGATTTTAGATCTTTATTTGTCAGGCATATCAGAAGTACTCATGTCTCTCAGACTTACATATTTGCCATCTCGTTTTTCAAATAAACTCATGTAATTTCCGCTATTAATGATTGTATTAGTGGAATCGACTACTTTAAAAGAACCAATTTCTACAACCTGATTTCCGTCACTCGAAACAAAAACTTCGTTGGTTTTGTAAGAGATTTTATTAGAATTTTTGGAAATGCCCGATTTCAGAAATTCTACAATTGCTTCTTTTCCTTCTAAAGGCGGTCTGTTTTGAAAAAAACTGACCGCCTCATCTGCATAATAGCCTATTTTTTTGATTTCTCCCGAATTATAAGTCGCAGCATATTCATCTTCTTTGGCTTGAATTTCTTTTTTTATCTGTTCCTTATCAACTACAACTGCTGTAGTTTCTTCTTTTTTGCTATTGCAGGCAAACATTAAAGTTGTTGTGCCTGTTAATAATACTCCTTTTAGAATTCTATTTTTCATAATGATAAAATTTTAAGCTTATGCTTAAAATTAATATAAAAATCATAATATCAGCATGTTTATTTGAAAAATATAATCTTAGTGTTGGCTTTGTGTGTGAAATAATTCTCTATTACGGAATTCCGGATGAAAGATGGTTATTCATTATAATTGGAGTAGTTTTGCACTTCAAAATTTTAAAAATGAATTTTTCTCAATATACAAAAGAGTTTTCGTATAATTTTAAGTTGGCCTATCCTGTGATTTTGGGAATGTTAGGGCATACCTTAATCGGAATTGTAGATAAATTAATGGTTGGACGTTTGGGTTCGGCCGAGCTTGCAGCTGTTTCTTTGGGAAACAGTTTTGTGTTTATAGCAATGTCTTTAGGAATTGGTTTTTCAACCGCACTTACTCCAATTGTGGCAGAAGCCGATGCCGAGAAAAACACAAATAAGTTAAGATCTGCCTTTCATCACGGATTGTTTTTGTGTACTATTTTGGGAGTTGTCCTTTTTGGACTGGTTATTTTGGCAAAACCATTAATGTATCAGATGGGACAACCCGAAGAAGTTGTTGAGTTGGCGGTTCCGTATCTCAATTGGGTGGCATTTTCGTTGATTCCAATTGTGATTTATCAGGGATATAAACAATTTGCAGACGGTCTTTCAATGACAAAATATTCTATGTATGCCATTGTTTTGTCTAATGTGGTGCACATTATACTGAACTATATCTTGATTTATGGTTTTTGGATATTCCCGAAATTAGGAATATTGGGAGCCGCTTTGGGAACGGTTATTTCCCGGTTTATGATGGTTGTTTTTATGCATGTAATTTTGGCCAAGCAAAAAGAATTGAAGAAGTATTTCAAAGACTTTAGCTTTGATGAGATTAAGAAATCAATGATAAAGAAAATAGTTAATCTGGGAACACCATCGGCTATGCAAATGCTTTTTGAAGTAGCTCTTTTTACCGCTGCGGTTTGGCTTACGGGCAGTCTGGGGAAAACCAGTCAGGCGGCCAATGAAATTGCGTTGAGTATTGCAACTGTGACCTTTATGTTTGCCATGGGATTGAGTGTAACAGCCATGATTAGAGTTAGTAACCAAAAAGGATTGGGAGATTACAAAAACCTGATCGTTGTGGCTCGTTCTATTTTTCTTTTGGCAGTATTGTTAGAAGTTATATTTGCAGTCTTTTTTATTGTTTTTTACAATGTTTTGCCAAGGTTCTTTTTGGATATGAACGATGCATCTCAAGCTGTAGATAATGCTGAGGTGATAATGATAGCATCTAAATTATTGATAGTTGCTGCGATTTTTCAAATTTCAGATGGAATACAGGTTGTGGTTTTGGGAGCTTTGAGAGGGTTGCAGGACGTGAAAATACCGATGTATATTACTTTTATAGCCTATTGGGTAGTTGGTTTTCCGGTTTCTTATTACTTGGGTCTTCATACCGAATTGAAAGCAGTAGGAGTTTGGTTAGGACTTTTGGCCGGACTTACATTTGCTTCTTTATTTTTGTACCTTCGTTTTTCGAAATTAACAAAGAAGTTGCTTATTAGTAATTCTTAAAGAATAAAGAATAAAGAACATAGAATAAAGAATAACAAACAATAAACATAAAATGGAATTACCAAAATTTTTACTGGGAGATAATACTGATTTTGCCGAAGATATTTTCATTATTCACCTGGATTATCCAAGATTTATCATCAATCTTAAAGACGATGAGGTGGAATTTTTGGAAGAAGCCGAAGATCTTGATGAAGCTGAATTAAACGCCGAAATGGAAGGATTGATTGAACAGGCAACTGCTTTTTACGACAGAGAAATGGAACGTTATGAAGCAGAGTAAATAAGTTGAAAGTCTTGTTGCAGTAAAAATAACCGGGAAACAAGAATAACACTTAGTTTACTAACTAAACCGCTTGGACTTAAAGTTTATAGGTTTGATTAGCAGACTGAAAGTCTGCATGGTTGGAATATTTATTTTTTTTTGTCACATCCCGAAATTTCGGGATCAAGATTAGCACTGATTAATCTGTGTGAATCTGTTTAATCAGT
>CAZWAF010000109.1:0-2585 GCA_964631795.1 uncultured Flavobacterium sp.
TTGAAAATCGAAACTATTTTAAATGCAAAGAGGCCGCCCTTTTCGGACGGCCTCTCTGGAAATTCTAAGTTTACTTCACAATCGTCATTTCGTCAACGATATGTTTCGCATTTGAGAATTTCTCAATCACCCATAAAACATAACGAATATCACAGTTGATTGTTCTTTGCAAGTTTTTGTCAAAGATAACATCACCGGCCATTGCATCGATATTTCCGTCAAAAGCAATACCAATTAGCTCTCCTTTTCCGTTCAATACAGGTGAACCTGAATTCCCTCCTGTAATATCATTATCAGTCAGAAAGTTTACGTGCAGAGAACCGTCTTTATCTGCATAACGACCATAATCTTTAGTATTGTTCATTTCCATCAAACGAGTTGGTAAGTCAAACTCACGATCTCCTTTTTTGTACTTTTTAACCATACCATCCATTGTTGTATAGTTATTGATTTTTGCGTCATTTCTCTTATCAGCAGGCAAAGAGCGAACTTTTCCGTAAGTTAAACGCAAAGTAGAATTTGCATCCGGATATTTGATAGCAGAAATATTTGATTCACGTAAACCTTCAACCAATTTGCGGAAAGCAGCTCCGAAATCATTTTGTGCTTTTGCAATATCATCCGATTTTGAATTGTAATGATTAATAATATCATTAGACAATACAACCAAAGGATCATTTACGATCATACCTGCATTAGGCAAGTTCAGGAATGCTTTCACTTTTTCAGGAGATGAAAGAATACTCATTTCGAAAGCAGCATTTACGAATTTAGTATAATCGTAATTGTTTTCTTTCCCAATGCTCTCTACCATAGGAGCAATAGCATATCCTGTTGATTTGGTAGCATACAAATTCAATTGAGCAGCCAAGATATCCTTTTCGGCAGGAACATGAACTTCTTTGAAGAACTCGTCTGTAGCTTCAGCTAAACCATTATACATTTCTTTGCGCTTAGCAACATCAGCCTTAGCGTAGTTTTCTAACTGTTTCCCTAAAGTTCTGCTGATTGCTCCGTAAGCACTCGTTCTGAATATCGTCATAAGGTAATTGTCATGACGCGCTTTCTCGTTTGTCAAACCGTAAAACTTGTTGATAGTTTCAACAACATTTCCGTATTTATCTTTATTTTCTTTCTTGTTAGCCCATTTGTTGAATTTCTCTTCCTGAGCTGCTTTAGTTTTTGCCGTTTGGAATTTTGTCAAAGCATCAATCATACCCTGACGGTTTTTCCAGTAGTTAGCAACTCCGGCATATTTTGAAGCATAAATCAGGTTCAAAGCATCGCTCTGGTTCATGTATTTTTTCATGTTGTCCATACCAACTTTAGAACCTTCAACCCAAGCAGGATAAGCATATTTTACGTTTTGCTCAATTCCTCCGGCCGGCATCCAACGATTCGTTCTTCCTGGATACCCCATAATCATAGCAAAATCTTTTTCTTTTACACCGCTTAAATTTATAGGCAAATAGTGTTTTGGTTTCAAAGGCACGTTGTTTTCTGAATATTCAGCCGGATTACCATTAGCATCTCCGTAAATTCTGAACATAGAAAAATCGGCTGTATGTCTTGGCCATTCCCAGTTGTCTGTATCTCCTCCAAATTTACCTAAACTTTCAGGTGGAGTTCCTACTAAACGAACGTCTTTGTAATCCTGATAAACAAAGTAGTAGAATTCATTTCCTTGGAAAAAAGGACGAACAGAAACGGTATATTTCCCGCCTTCGTTGTTTTCTTTTTCGATAAGAGAAATCTCTCTGTTAATAGCTGCTTCGCGTTCTGCTTCAGACATTTTATCGTTTACTTTCGACAAAATTCTTTTAGAAACATCGTCCATTCTCACAAAGAAACGAACGAATAAGCTTGATGGCTTAATCTCTTCTTTTTTGTTCGCCGCCCAAAAACCATTTTTAAGGTGATTCTTTTCGGCAGTTGACAATTCGGCAATAGCATCATAACCGCAGTGGTGGTTCGTTAACACTAATCCGTCTTTTGAAATCAATTCGGCAGTACAACCACCATTGAATTGCACAATAGCATCTTTTAAACTGTGATTGTTGATGCTGTAAATTTCTTCGGCAGTCAACTGCAATCCCATTTTTTGCATGTCTCTGTGGTTCAAACGTTCAAGGAACATCAAAAACCACATTCCTTCGTCGGCCTTTACAGTTGCTGGAATCAGCATAACCGAAGCTACTAAGAATAAAATAATTTTTTTCATTTTTTTACTATATAAAAGTTAGTTAATTCATGCCGTTAGTCAACAGAAACATAAAATTGTTACATATTAAACTAAAAACAGCATCTTTTTTAGTGTTGCGAAGATACTTGATTTTGTTAAAATTAGAAAGAAATCAATAAAACATAACAGGACAAACACATAAGTTTTATTTTTTTTTGCCACGAATGCACGAATTAAATATTTAGTAATGCTTTTTTGAATAGAAGTTCCCGGAATTTCACTATCAACCTGAGTTCAACTAACAACTACCTGTAAATCAATACTAAAACTAACCACATAGGCACATAGAACTAAACCACTATGGACTTAAAGTCCATAGGTTTGATTGGCAGACTGAAAGTCT
>CAZWAF010000110.1:0-2274 GCA_964631795.1 uncultured Flavobacterium sp.
CAATTTTCAGGAACAAAAAAACTCATTTTACTATCAAAAGAAATCCCTAAAGGATTTACTAATAGCCAGATGAACAACGCCCGCCATATTGCCCGAAAAGCAATGGAGTTGCTAAGCCACATTGTAAGAGAACCCGGGGAAGTAGAATTCCGCTCTAAAAATGTACTGCCTGTTACGGGAATGGTAACTACTGAATTAAAACGAGCTTGGAAGTTAGATGAGGTATGGATAGAATTAGTTGCCCCTCGATTTATTAGAATGAATGAATTGACCCAATCCAACTTGTTTGGAAATTGGCAAATTTCCAAAAACGGACAAAAATATTTTGATTGTAATTTGGACGATACTATTCGGGAAAAAGATGAATCTTATGACATAAAGCGGATTGATCACAGACATCATGCTCTGGATGCCTTGATTGTGGCTTTGTGTACGGAAGACCACGTTAATTATATCAACAATATCAACGCTGATGCTAAGTCAGATAATTACGGTAAACAAAAGCAAATTGAAAAATACCGGCAGACTTTAAAACGAAAAACCAAGTTCCATAAAAGGGATGATGAGCAAGACGAAAACAACTGGTATTATATGTTACCCGGAGAAATTCGTAAAGCAGGAGCAGAAAACTCTCGTAGAGATTCTGTTTTAGAAATCGCATACCGGTATAAAGATTTTGACTCTTTTCACAGCAATTACAAGAAAATGGTTTTGACTGCATTGCAGAATACTATTGTTACTTTCAAACAGAATCTTCGGGTAATTAACAAGAGAACAAACTATTATAAAGACAGCCCGAATTCTTTTGCTAAACAAAATACAGACAACGGACAAAAACAAAATTGGGCAATTCGTAGAAGTTTAGGGAAAGGGACATTTTACAGCAAAATTGATATTGGAGAGCGAGAGAATAAGCAACTTATTACGAATGCAGAGTTCTTTTTTCATAATATAGATGCAATTGTAAGTGGTGATTTGAGAGGTCAAATTCAAAGAATCAAGGAAAACTCCAATTCTGCGGATATGTTTAAGAAAGAACTTAAAGAAAATTTCAACAATATCACGGTTGAGTGTATTGCTTATAAAATTGCCAGTAGATTCAATAGTGATTTAAGTGTGAATTTTAGTAGTGATAAAATCAAAACCATTGCCGATACGGCAGGGCAGACAAAAGCTATCTTATTTAAGCATTTAAAACAATTCGACACTGTCGAGTTAGCCTTTAAAGAAGCTGTTAGCTACTTTGATTCATTGTTAGAAAAGCAAGAATTTGATGCCATTGTAAACGATACCGAAAATGAGTTTCAATCTGTTGATGACTTCATTGACTATTTAAACGAAAATAAGTGCAAGTACAAAAAAATTGATTATTCAAAGTTGAATGTCTTTATAGACAAAGTTTCTGAACGAGATTTTAGAAGTGAAAAACAATTTGAAGGCAAAATACAGGAACATCCTGAAATTGCTTTTACACCTGAAGCAATTGAGGAAATGAATAAATCTGAAGAACTAAAGAAACTCAATAGAGGAAAAGCACATAAACCAATTAGGAAAGTAACAACTTATACAGGATTTGGGAAACAAAAAGTGCTAAGTGAAGACTTGGAATCGGTAAAGTCAAAACAATATGTGGTAAATGATGCAGGTTCCAATCTTTATCTTGGAGTATATGAGATAACAGATAAGAAGGCATTGGAAGATAACAACAAATTAAAAAGACGAATCTTTAAAGGTATTGGTCTTATGGATTTAATAAATTTTCAAAAGGAGAATGGACCAACTCCTCCTTTTGAAGACAGATTGTTTGATAACAATTATGAATACAAACTACTATTTAGTTTGTTGCCGGATGATTTGGTTATGATTGAACATGATAATGATAATTATTGTTTTTCTTTCAATAACTATACTGAAAGTAAGGTTTACTTTAGACCTGTGAATCATTCAAGAGAAATTGACAAAACAGAGGTAGATAAAAGAATAGATCCAAAAAATAGTAAATTAATCGGTTCTCAAGAAAATAAGACTGAGTATTTTGAAAACCTCAGAATTAAAGACGTTTGCATCAAACTCAAAGTTGACAGACTTGGCAACATAAGACCTTTCGAATATGGCAGCATTTAGAAAAGCATCTGCTCAGACTAAAGTAGTCAACGAACCCGAAATGGTTTGTGCCAAAGCAAGCAATTTGAGAGATTGTAGTAAAGTCTGATAACTTTCCCAAATCCCCAAACTTTGAAAAAGTTGGCTTTCCAACCTCTTTACCTATTTTAG
>CAZWAF010000111.1:0-2233 GCA_964631795.1 uncultured Flavobacterium sp.
AGCGTTTTCTGATAAAATATTTCCCCTCCGGAATACAGGAAACTCTCTTTTCATTATTCTTCCAAGGCAGCTCAATCGTATTACAGATTATTTTGCCCTCACATCTGAGTTGCCCATTAGTTCCATTAGGGAAATAAGTTCTTGTTAAAAAGAGTACCATTACACCCCGCTGTCAACCTTTACAATCGCCAGTGGGTTGTAAGCTCCGTTTTTCAAAGAGTACATTTGGCCATTCACCTCTTGGTAAAACTCAATCCCTAACACCAAAAACAGCGGTTTGGTGCTGTTGGGAGCCACCGCATTGGTTTGGCTTATTGCAGTAGTTTCCTCTGCATTCCATGGAAGGATTGCTGTTTGAGAATTCACCACAGTAAAAGTTTCATTTTCGAAATCAATCTCAGCACCTGCCGAAACGATTTTAAAATGAGTAGTTCCACTTGGGGCAGCTACCACATTCACAGAAACAAACGGATCTAAACTCACGGTAATCTCACCTGCTACACGATCAATTGCTCCCACAAATGGCGCAAACAAACTTGCTCCCAATTTCCCTCTGATGTTAAATTCAAATCCGGCAAGCAATTCCGCCTCTCCGTCAATCACATTTCTCAAACCTCGTTCACTTACGGTATCAGCCTGAATGACCTTCATCATCGATTGAGTCAATCGGCTCGACATTCTACTGTCTGCAGAATTCATCAGCATAGTTCGTAATGCCGTACGTAATGTTTTTCCAGCCTTTATTGCTCTCCCAAACTCAGCACCGTTTTCACGTGTTCTTTGAAACGCAGGATCATTCTTGATTCTACTGGCGTCAATTCCGCCTTTTTCTCTGGCCAAATGACCGTCCTGCGTTTTGTAAAAAGTAATATCTCCGATAGTACCTTTCAATTTGATAATCCCTTTCTGTCTTGCCATGATTCCTCTACATTTTAATTATTAAACATTTTCAATCTCTATCCTGTTGCAACACTTTCCGATTGATTTCGATTCAAATTTCTTACTTAAACTTATAATTTAAACAAAGACACTATACCAAATGTCACTTAATGATATATCTGTCAGAAATAGTAATAAATGACACTCGATAATCTTAAAATAGGAGGGATGTAATACAGCGTTAAACCAATTAAAATTTTAAATATTTTTAACGCGTATAGCTATTTCAGGACAAGACAAACCGAGGCAAAACATATCAAAGCCCTATCAAAGCCCTATCAAAGGCATAGATAATGTATCAAAATAATATTGATGAGGTATTCCAAAATCATTCAGAAACAATCAAAACTATTCATCGAATAAATAACACATTTATGAGCACAGAGAAAAAGAGGGTATGTATCTACCCAAAGGACATACAGCTCATTACAGGAAAGAGTTACCGTCAAAGCATCAGAATTATGCAAAAAATAAAACAAGATATAAATAAGCAGCCAGACGAATTCCTGACCATAGAGGAGTTTTGTACCTCCACAGGATTAAAATATGAACAAGTAGCACATCTCATTATTGGGTAATAAAAAGGGTTTTTAATACTCCTTTCAGATTATAAGGGAAGTAAAAGATTGTGAAAAAGGGAATTATTCCCTAGCTTTGTAAGTGTAAACACAAGACGCAAAATGGGTTAATTTCAAGGGTGCACAATTCGGTGCACTCATTTTGATAAAGGCTTAAAACCCTTATAAATACTCGCATTTTGAAAGAGAAACAAATCCCTCTTTCTCCGCAGAATTAAAACCCTAACGATTGATTATCAATTAGTTAGGGTTTTTTATTTCTAGTCCTAGTCCACATTTAGCCCACAATCAATTTAAAATCTATTTACCAAAGAATACAAGCCTTTTAAGCTGTTTTTAGCTTGTAAATTCCATTCTTGATACAATGGAAGCATTTCACAGAAAACATCGTTATATGGCTTTGCATAGCCTTCTTTTATCATAATTTCGTTTAAAACTCTACCATCGTTTAAAATAAGATAGCCTAAATGTCTACCATATTTATCAACTAAATTATTTCGCTCCTGTACTAACGTGCAAAAATCACCCAAATTAACTTGATCTTTTAAAAAGTTAAATGATAAATAACCTAATTTGATTAATAGTGCAGCTGGAACTTGCAACTCTTTTTCATCTTGTTTTATCTTGTTACAATAATTTATTTCGGGTGCATCTATACCCAAAAATCTAACTTCAAATTCCTTTTTTGAGATAATATCCTCTAAAATAATTCCATC
>CAZWAF010000112.1:0-2167 GCA_964631795.1 uncultured Flavobacterium sp.
TTGCTTTTTTCTTGTTGGCAACAGTTTTTCTCTTACCTTTTCTTGTTCTAGAGTTATTCTTAGTTCTTTGACCTCTTAACGGAAGTCCAGTTCTGTGACGAATACCTCTATAACATCCAATGTCCATAAGACGTTTGATGTTCAAAGAAATTTCTGAACGCAATTCTCCTTCAATTTTGAAAAATGATACTGCTTCACGAATTGCTCCGATCTCGTCATCATTCCATTCTTGAACTTTCTTGTCTTCACTAACCTGTGCCTTAGCTAAAATTTCAATAGCTCTGCTTCTTCCTATTCCGAAGATATAGGTAAGTGCAATAACACCTCTTTTATTTTTTGGGATATCTACCCCTGCTATTCTTGCCATAACTATCCTTGTCTTTGTTTAAATCTAGGATTCTTTTTGTTGATAACGTATAAACGTCCTTTTCTACGTACGATAATGCACTCGGCACTTCTCTTTTTTACTGAAGCTCTAACTTTCATTGTGAATATCCTTTAATATCTATAAGTAATTCTTGCTTTCGACAAATCATAAGGACTCATTTCAAGTTTCACTTTGTCACCAGGTAACAATTTGATGTAATGCATACGCATTTTCCCTGAAATATGAGCAATTACAATATGTCCGTTTTCTAATTCTACGCGGAACATCGCATTTGATAATGCTTCGATGATTGATCCGTCTTGTTCTATTGCCGATTGTTTAGCCATAATAATATTAAGCTACTGCTTTCCTATTTTTACCACTCTTCATCAAACCATCATAATGTTTATTTAACAAGTATGAATTAATTTGCTGAATTGTATCGATTGCAACACCAACCATAATGATTAATGAGGTTCCTCCAAAAAACATTGCCCATGATTGCTGAACTCCAATTAAGCTAACAATAATAGCAGGAAAAACCGCTATTAGAGCAAGAAATAAAGATCCTGGGAAAGTGATCAATGACATAATTTTATCTAAGTAATCAGAAGTTTCAACTCCAGGTCTGATACCCGGAATAAATCCTCCGCTTCTTTTCAAATCATCTGCCATCTTGTTTGTAGGAACTGTAATCGCGGTGTAAAAGTAAGTAAAAATTATGATTAATGATGCAAAAACAAAATTATACCAAAAACCAAATATATTACTAAATGCTCCTGCGATAGTTTGAGAAGTTTCTGATTGAGATAAACCAGCAACAGCAGCCGGAATAAACATAATTGCTTGCGCAAAAATGATCGGCATAACTCCTGAAGCATTAAGCTTCAAAGGAATCCATTGTCTGTTTCCACCCATCATATCTTGTTCAAAATCTCCAGAAACAGTTCTGCGAGCATATTGAACAGGAATTTGTCTTACCGCCATTACCAATAATACGCAAGCAATAATTACCAATAACCATACAATGACTTCAACAACCATTAACATTGGTCCACCATTGTTGTTTGTAACTCTTGCTACGAATTCTTGAATAAATGCTTCAGGAAGTCTGGCCATAATACCCACCATAATTAAAAGTGAGATTCCGTTTCCAATTCCTTTATCGGTAATTTTTTCTCCCAACCACATCGCAAAAATAGTACCCGTAACGAGGATTACAACAGAAGAAAATAAGAATTCAAAGTTATCAAAACCTAATACAAATGCATTAGCCGGTAACGTTCTGTGCAAATTGATAATATACCCAGGTCCTTGAACCAAAGTAATACCAATTGTCAACCAACGAGTAATTTGATTAATCTTTTTTCTTCCGCTTTCCCCATCACTTTGCAATTTTTGTAGGTAAGGAACCGCGATTCCCATTAATTGAACTACAATGGATGCTGAAATATAAGGCATAATTCCTAGAGCAAACACAGAAGCTTTCGAAAAAGCACCTCCGGTAAACATGTCTAGTATTGAACCAATACCATTCTTGGTTTGACCTGCTAAACTATTTAATTGTGTAGCATCAATACCTGGCAGAGTTACGTGAGCTCCAAAACGATAAACCAAAAGAATACCCAAAGTGATAAGAATTCTGTTTTTTAGTTCTTCGATTTTCCAAACATTGGCTAATGATTCAAAAAATTTCTTCATCTTAGTAGAAAAATTATATAGTTACAGCCTCTCCTCCAGCAGCTTCAATAGCAGCTTTTGCAGTAGCAGTAAATTTATGAGCGGTTACCTTTAATTTTG
>CAZWAF010000113.1:0-1861 GCA_964631795.1 uncultured Flavobacterium sp.
ATTTTACCACATTTGGATTTGTCTTATTTAAAGAAAGACTTTTTCAGTGCCCTCAATATTTTCGATGGTTTTTTTTTTGAACTATAATTTCATTATGTAAAATATCCGCTCAGCCAACGCTCCCACCCAAAAGCGGTAAAGTATTTTCATTGTTTTTTGAAGATGCCATAACGTAACACAACAACATTTGTAGTAAATAGAAAATACCCATTTCAAAAGACAAGTCAGGCATCCTCAAAAATCAAATTTGCCCACAAGAGTATAGTTTTTTATTTGCCAGACGTTGAGTAGTAAATTGCTTTTAAGCTGTCTTAATGCTAATCAATAAGAAAGAAGCTTTCATTAAAATAAGAAAACATATTTTTAACAGAAGGGATGAAGCATCAAGCCAACAATAAAAGCAATCAGAAAATCTCGTTAAGCAAATAAAAAACTATACCCTTGTTTCGCTTCTGCCAACGCACTAGGTAAGTTCAGTTGGGGAAATCTTCCATTTCCCCAAACCCCTATGGATGCAATTTTTTTTAAAATAATGCCAGACGTTTTTCACTCCGATTGAAATTTAGCGGTAGGCATTATTTCAAAAAAAACAGCTCAAATTTTAACCAATCCGAATGTTGATTTTTGAATGGAAAGTTTCGGGCTTCCTTGCGATTGTGGAATGGATAAAAAAACGGTTGTTCTTTTTTCTCTTAATTCGTAGATATTCCGTACTTAAATGCACTATAACTCCTATATGAGTGCGGATTATAGATAAATTAGTGCAAAATAAAAAACCCTCTCTTTCGAAAGGGTTTACTTTGCAACATTGCAGACTTTGCAAACTTGCAAACTGATGGTCTTTTTAGAATACTTCTTGAACTTTCATTGCGTTACCTGCATTGAATAAGTAGTAGTTTCCTCCAACTTCTTGATAAAACTCAATACCAACACAACCTAAAACAGCAATATTAGTTGTTAAGGTTGGAGAACCTGGCAAAGTTGCTGTAATATCAATTAATGAAGTCACAGCATTAACAGGAGTATAAGCAGAATAGGCAATATCTGATAACTCGTTTAATGTTGGTTCGGCAGGCTCATAAGCACTTGTAGCAGGATTATAAACAAAATCCGATACAGCAGCTAAGGCATTGATAATTCTAAAATGTGTCGCTCCTGATGGAACATTTAAAAAACTCATTGGATTAAAAGCTGGTAATGATAAAGTACTTTCGTTTCTATCAACTGTTGCAGTTAATGTAAATGGAGCACTAAGAATACCATTAAAAGAAATGTTCTTATTAAAATCCAATCCTCTTAAATATTGAGGTTGTTGTGAAACCAAGACAGCTCTTTGTCCTCTGGCTTCTGAACCATCTTCAATATTTATTTTTTTCATAATAGCAGTTAATCTACCTGTAAATTGGCTATCAGTCATTTGTTTCATTAAAGCTGATAAAGCAATTCTAACAGATTTTCCTGCCATTGCACATGCTGCAAACTCAGACATGTTTTCACGAGTACGGACAAAGCCCGGAGCGGTTTTTACTTGCTCTCCTGTTGGTCCACCTTTTAATCCTGCATAGTAACCAGTGTTACCTTTAATTTTGAAGTGACGAACTTCTCCTAACGTCCCGACATATTTAACATGTCCTTTTTGTTGAGCCATAAGCTTAAAAAAAATAATTATGTTTTGTGAAAAATTTCATTTAAATTTACAACATAAAGTACTGATTTACAACGTATTAAATAAAGTAAAGTAATGCATTTTAACGCAAAAGAAACCACGATAAAAAAAAACCTTCTGAAAATTGTAAAGTTTGTTGAGGGAGATGGAATTATTTTAGAGGATATTATCTCAAAAAAGGAATTTGAAGTTAGA
>CAZWAF010000114.1:0-1599 GCA_964631795.1 uncultured Flavobacterium sp.
AACTTTAAAACGTTTCTTGGCGCTAGATTTAGTTTTCATTTTAGGCATTTTTTCCTAGTGTTTTTGATTTATCCTTACTTACTTTATTTTGAGTGAAAAAGCCAAAAGCCAAAAGCCATTAGTTTTGAAACTATTGCCTAATGCCTATTGCCTAATTACTATTTTTTCTTTTTAGGAGCAATGAACATAATCATTCTTTTTCCTTCCAAAACCGGCATAGCTTCCACTTTACCGAATTCTTCAAGATCCTGTGCTAAACGCAACAAAAGAATTTGTCCTTGATCTTTGTAAATGATAGAACGTCCTTTAAAGAATACAAAAGCTTTCAACTTTGATCCTTCTTTCAGGAATTTCTCTGCATTTTTTCTTTTGAATTCGTAATCGTGCTCATCTGTCTGAGGACCAAAACGAATTTCTTTCACTACAATCTGAGTAGATTTTGCTTTTAATTCTTTCTCACGCTTCTTTTGCATGTAAACGAACTTTTTGTAGTCCATGATTTTACATACGGGCGGTTCTGCATTAGGAGAGATTTCAACTAAATCCAATTCTAATTCGTCGGCTAAACGCAAAGCTTCAGAAGTTTTGAAAACTCCCGGTTCAATGTTCTCTCCTACAAGACGAACTTCTGGCACACGAATAAGATTGTTTATTCTGTGAGCATCTTTTTTTTCTACTCGAGGTTGGTAACCTCTGTTGTTTCTGATTGCTATGGCTTTATGATTTAAGTTAAACTGTAAATACTTTTAATGTTTTGCTAATTTCTTCGTTAACAATTGAAACAAATTCTTCAATGGTAACGGTAGCATTTCCTTTTCCTTCCTGTCCGTGACGACGGATAGAAATAGTGCCGTTTTTCTCTTCTTCCTCACCTACAATTATCATAAATGGGATTTTTTGCATTTCGGCATCTCTGATTTTCTTTCCGATAGTTTCATTTCGGTTGTCAATCAGGGCGCGAATTTCGTTATTTTCTAGCAGATTCAAAACTTTTTTCGCATAATTTTCATATTTCTCACTTAAAGACAGGATTATAGCTTGCTCCGGCATCAGCCAAAGAGGGAATTTTCCGGCAGTGTGTTCCAATAAAATAGCGATAAAGCGTTCCATAGATCCAAATGGCGCTCGGTGAATCATTACCGGTCTGTGCAATTTGTCATCTGCTCCTTTATAAGTAAGGTCAAAACGCTCCGGAAGATTGTAATCTACCTGGATTGTTCCCAGCTGCCAACTTCTTCCCAAAGCATCTTTAACCATAAAGTCAAGTTTTGGACCGTAGAAAGCAGCTTCTCCGCTTTCGATAACATAATTCAAACCTTTGTCCTTGGCGGCATTGATGATTGCTTGTTCTGCTTTTTCCCAGTTTTCAACCGAACCGATATATTTGTCAGGATTGTCTAAATCTCTAACAGAAACCTGAGCTGTAAAGTTTTCGAATCCTAATGAACCGAATACATATAATACAAGGTCGATTACTTTTTTGAATTCTTCATCTAATTGTTCCGGAGTACAGAAAATATGTGCATCATCCTGAGTGAATCCTCTAACTCGTGTCAATCCGTGCAACTCACCGCTTTGTTCGTATCTGTAAACGGTTCC
>CAZWAF010000115.1:0-211 GCA_964631795.1 uncultured Flavobacterium sp.
CCAAAGGCATTTCGTATAAGTCACCACCGATAGGTCCTTTTCCATCGATAGGAAAACCTAGAGTGTTAACAACACGACCTACCATTTGTTCACCTACTTTAAGTGAAGCGATACGTTGAGTTCTTTTTGCAGTAGATCCTTCTTTCACACCTGTTGATGGTCCTAAAAGTACAACACCAACGTTGTCTTCTTCAAGGTTCAACACGATACC
>CAZWAF010000115.1:221-1597 GCA_964631795.1 uncultured Flavobacterium sp.
TTTGATAACCCGTAAACACGAGCAATACCATCTCCAACTTGAAGTACTGTTCCATCTTCTTCTAGCGTAGCTCCAGATTGAAAATCTGATAATTGCTTTTTTAATATTGCTGAAATCTCAGCAGGTTTAATATCCGCCATAATTTATAAATAACTAGTTACTTAACTCTCTTTTTAATACTTGTAATCTGTTTATGATAGAGGCATTGAATTGCATATCTCCTATTCTTAAAATAAAACCACCTATAATTGACTCATCGATGATGTTTTCAATGGTAATGCTTTTATCTGAAAATTCTTTTATTTTAGCCATTACCTTAGTTTCCAATTCTGCCGACATAGGTGAAGCAGTAGTCACTATTGCAACTTCAACTCCATTCATTTGGTCGAACAACTTATTGTATTCCTCAGTAATAGTTGCTAAAATTTCGAATCTTTTATTTTCCAATAACAAACGGAACAAACCTTTCGTTACTCCGTTTATATCTGTGAAGATAGCTTGTAAAGCACTCTCTTTATCTTCAACCTTAATTGTTGGGTTTTGAATAAATGTATTCAACTCCTCATTACTATTTACGGTAGAACCAATTAAAGTCATATCGCTACTCACTTCTTTGGTAACTCCGATAGAATCGGCCATTTCCAGAATTGCTTTTGCGTAACGAATCGCTGCTCTTGTACTTGCCATAATTAATTCAATTTAACGTCACCCAACATTTTCTCAACCAATTTAGTTTGAGCTTCTTTGTTAGATAATTCGTCTTTCAATAATTTTTCAGCGATTTCAAGAGACAATGAAGAAACCTGAGTTTTCAATTCAGCCATAGCTGCATTTTTCTCACTTTCGATAGCCGCTTTTGCCTGTTCGATCATTTTCAAACCTTGAGCTTGTGCATCAATTTTTGAATCAGCAATCATTTTATCTTTCATCTCACGAGCGTCTTTCAACATAGCATCTCGCTCCATTCTTGCTTCCTGCAAAATACGTTGGTTATCTGCTTTAAGATCTGCCATTTCTTTTTTAGCATTTTCAGCTGCAACTAATGCGTTTCTGATTCCTTCTTCTCTTTCATTTACCGCATCAAGAATAGGTTTCCAAGCGAATTTTTTCAATACCAAAATTAATCCAACGAAGATTAATACTTGCCAAAAAAACAATCCGTACTCTATTTGATTTATTAATTTTTCCATTATATATAATTATAAATTTAAAATCGTTTTTTAATGTTTTAATTTTAAAAACAATAGTTACAACCAACCGTTGCAACTATTGTTTTTTTGAGTTTTTAATTAAGCAGCGAATAACGCAGCGAAACCAATACCTTCAATAAGTGCAGCAGCGATAAGCATAGCTGTTTGGATTTTTCCAGAAGCTTC